>PLBS01000073.1 GCA_003134595.1 Gallionella sp.
CTGCAGTTCTAATTGGAGTTGAGTGATGGCTAAGCCGCAAGGAAAAATGCAGCAACAGGAAAAGCGTGATGACGGTCTGATCGAAAAGATGATCTCCGTGAACCGAGTCACCAAGGTGGTCAAGGGTGGTCGTATCATGGGTTTTGCCGCCCTCACCGTGGTCGGTGATGGCGATGGTCGCGTGGCGATGGGCAAAGGAAAATCCAAGGAAGTCCCGGTTGCTGTGCAAAAAGCCATGGATGAAGCGCGGCGCAATCTGGCCAAAGTCAGCCTGAAGAACGGTACCTTGCACCATACCGTGATCGGCAAGCATGGCGCGGCAAAAGTCTTGATGCAGCCCGCATCCGAAGGTACCGGCATTATCGCCGGTGGCGCGATGCGCGCGGTGTTCGAGGCTGTCGGTGTGCGTGATGTGTTGGCCAAGTGTATCGGTTCGAGCAATCCATACAATGTCGTGCGTGCCACGCTGAACGGTCTGAAAGCAATGAATTCGCCGTCAGAAATTGCTGCCAAGCGCGGCAAGAACGTTGAAGAGATTTTGGGGTAAGACATGACAAAAGCTAAAACAGCAACTAAGACTTTAAAAGTGACACAGATCAAAAGTCTGATTGGCACCAAACAATCGCATCGCGACACCATTCGCGGCTTGGGTCTGCGTCGTATCAACCACACCGTGCAACTGGAAGATACTCCCTGTGTGCGCGGCATGATCAACAAAGTGTTTTACATGGTTAAGTGCGAGGCATAAAAAATGCAACTCAATAAAATTCAACCTGCACAAGGTGCCAAGCATTACAAGCGTCGCGTTGGACGCGGTATCGGTTCCGGTTTGGGCAAGACATGTGGCCGTGGCCATAAAGGACAAAAATCACGTACCGGTGGCTTTCATAAAGTTGGTTTTGAAGGCGGTCAAATGCCGCTGCAACGTCGTTTGCCCAAGCGCGGTTTTATTTCGCTGACACGCAACGACACGGCGCAAGTGCGTTTGTCGGATTTGCAAAAGTTGCCGGTCGAACGCATTGATTTATTGGCGCTCAAACAGGCGGGTGTCGTCCATCCCGGCGCGCTGACTGCGAAGGTTATACTGTGCGGTGAAATTACCCGTGCAGTGAAGTTGCAAGGTTTGCTGGCAACCAAGGGTGCACGTACAGCGATTGAAGCCGCTGGCGGCAGCATCGCTGAGTAAGGTCGGTACGTGAGTACAGTTGCCAAGGGTGTGACCAAGGGTAAATACGGCGACTTGAGCAGCCGTCTTTGGTTTCTGCTGGGTGCGCTGGTGGTGTTCCGCATCGGTGCGCATATTCCGGTGCCGGGTATTGATCCGACGGTATTGGCGGATTTGTTCAAGTCGCAAACAAACGGCATTCTGGGCATGTTCAATATGTTCTCGGGCGGCGCGTTGTCGCGCTTTACCATATTTGCCCTGGGGATCATGCCGTATATCTCTGCATCGATCATCATGCAGTTGGCTGCGATAGCTGTGCCGCACCTTGAACAATTGAAGAAAGAAGGCGAAGCCGGCCGCCGCAAGATCACCCAGTACACCCGCTATGGCACTCTGGGCCTGGCGATGTTCCAGGCATTTGGTATCTCGATGGCATTGCAAACGCAGCACGGGCTGGTTTTAAATCCGGGGCCGATGTTTATGTTCACCACTGTGGTGACGCTGGTGACCGGAACGATGTTCCTGATGTGGCTGGGCGAGCAAATTACCGAGCGCGGTCTGGGTAACGGTATTTCGCTGATTATTTTTGCAGGTATCGCGGCAGGGTTGCCGCGTGCGATAGGCAGTACCCTGGAATTGGCCCGTACCGGCGCGTTTTCCATTCCGCTGGTGCTGGCGCTGTTTTTCGGCGCGATCGCTGTCACGGCGTTGGTGGTCTTCGTTGAACGTGGTCAACGCAAGATTCTGGTGAACTACGCCAAGCGTCAAGTGGGCAACAAAGTTTACGGCGGACAAAGTTCGTACTTGCCGCTGAAGTTGAATATGGCCGGTGTGATCCCGCCGATTTTTGCCTCCAGCATCATCTTGTTCCCGGCGACGATTGCCGGATGGTTTGGCAGCGGGCAAGGAATGGGCTGGCTCAAGGACATCAGCGATAAGTTGTCGCCCGGCCAGCCGATTTATGTGTTGTTCTATGCGGGCGCGATTGTGTTTTTCTGTTTTTTCTATACGGCGCTGGTGTTCAGCCCAAAAGAAACTGCGGACAACCTGAAGAAGAGCGGGGCGTTTTTGCCCGGTATCCGTCCCGGTGAGCAGACTGCGAATTACGTTGAAAAGATAATGATGCGTCTGACCATGGTTGGTGCGGTGTACATCTCTCTGGTTTGTTTGTTGCCGGAATTTTTGGTGGTTAAGTGGAATGTGCCGTTTTACTTTGGTGGCACGTCGCTGTTGATCATGGTGGTGGTAACGATGGACTTCATGACACAAGTGCAGTCCTATCTTATGACGCACCAGTATGAAGGTTTGCTGAAAAAAGCCAACTTCAAAGGCGGGTTGACGCGCTAATGTCCAAAGAAGATGTGATTCAGATGCTGGGCGAAGTTGAAGAGTCGCTGCCCAATGCAACGTTCCGAATCAAGCTGGAGAATGGTCATGTGGTGTTGGGTCATATTTCGGGGAAGATGCGAATGCACTATATTCGTATTCTGCCCGGCGATAAGGTGACTGTGGAATTGACACCCTATGATTTGAGCAAAGCGCGCATCGTGTTCCGCGCTAAATAGTAAAGCAGGTAAGGAGAAAAAAATGAGAGTTCAAGCATCAGTAAAAAAGATCTGCCGCAATTGCAAAATCGTTATTCGTAAACGCGTGGTGCGCGTGATTTGCACCGAGCCACGCCATAAGCAACGCCAAGGCTAATTGAACAAAGCTGGCCTTGAGTGTTATAATTTTCGTTTTCCAAAGATAGGGTAGCTGCATGGCACGTATAGCAGGGGTCAATATCCCCAACCATCAACACGCTGTGATTGCTTTAACTGCAATCTACGGTATCGGACGCACACGCTCGCAAGCCATTTGCGCGGCGGCCGGTGTGAAAGCCGCCACCAAGATGAAAGACTTGACCGACGCAGAAGTGGAAAAACTGCGTGAACAAGTCGCCAAAGTTACGGTGGAGGGTGATCTGCGCCGTGAAACGACGATGAACATCAAGCGCCTGATGGACTTGGGTTGCTATCGCGGCGTGCGTCATCGTCGCGGTTTGCCATGTCGCGGTCAGCGCACTCGCACCAATGCACGCACCCGCAAGGGTCCGCGCAAGGCGATTGCCGGTGCCAAGAAGTAAGTTTGCTATAACGCTTTAGAGGATTAGAGAATGGTAAAGCCAAGCACGAAAGTGCGCAAGAAAGTCAAGAAGAATGTAGCGGAAGGTATCGCGCACGTTCACGCTTCCTTCAATAATACCATCGTCACTATTACCGACCGTCAAGGCAACACTTTGGCATGGTCCACCAGTGGTGCGAATGGTTTTAAAGGTTCGCGTAAAAGCACGCCATTTGCTGCCCAGGTTGCAGCTGAAACGGTGGGCAAGTCTGCTGCTGAATGCGGTGTCAAGAATATTGAAGTGCGCATCAAGGGACCCGGCCCAGGCCGTGAATCCGCAGTGCGCGCATTGAACGCCGCTGGTTTTAAGATCACCAGCATTTCCGATATCACACCGGTGCCGCACAACGGTTGCCGTCCGCCTAAGAAGCGTCGTATCTAATTCGTATCTAACTTTTGGGGAGAGCCGATCTTGGCTAGAAATCTTGATGCAAAGTGCCGTCAGTGCCGCCGTGAAGGCGAGAAGCTGTTCCTGAAGGGCGAAAAATGTTTTACCGACAAATGCGGTNNCGTATCTACGGCGTGCTGGAAAGGCAATTCCGTCTGACCTACAAACAAGCGGAAAGCCAGCGCGGCATTACCGGTGAAAGCCTGCTGCAGATTCTGGAATCCCGCCTGGACAATGTTTCCTACCGCATGGGTTTTGGCGCATCGCGTGCCGAAGCGCGCCAAGTGGTGCGTCACAACGGCTTGCTGGTAAATGGCAAGCGGGTGAACATTCCTTCCTATCAAGTGCGTCCCGGTGACGTGGTTGAAGTGGTCGAAAAATCCAAGGCGCAACTGCGAATCAAGGCGGCACTTGCTGCGGCCGAACAGCGCGGTTTCCCGGAATGGATCGAAATGGACACCAAGGCCTTTAAGGGAACATATAAAGCCAAGCCACAACGTGCCGAACTGCCTGCAACCATCAACGAGCATCTCGTGGTTGAGTTGTATTCCAAGTAATCCACGCGGAGTAGCGTATGTCTAAGAATGAATTTTTGAAGCCCCGCATCATCGATGTGCAAAAGATTTCCGACACCCAGGCCAAAGTGGTGATGGAGCCTTTCGAACGCGGCTACGGCCACACATTGGGCAATGCATTGCGTCGTATCCTGTTGTCTTCGATGCAGGGTGCCGCACCGACTGAAGTCAAAATGGCCGGTGTGCTGCATGAATACGCCACCATAGACGGCGTGCAGGAAGATGTCGTGGATATTCTGCTGAACCTCAAGGGTGTGGTGCTGCGTTTGCATAACACCCCGGAAGTCGTGCTGACTCTCAAAAAAGAAGGCCAGGGCGTGGTGACAGCGGCTGACATCAGTGGCAATGCAGATGTCGAAGTGATCAACCCCGATCATGTGATCGCACACCTGACTGCCGGTGGCAAGCTGGACATGCAGATCAAAGTCGAACAAGGTCGCGGCTACGTGTCGGCGATTTCCAGACTGGCTCCGAATGAAACCCGTGCTGTTGGCCATATCGCGCTGGATGCATCGTTCAGCCCGGTCAGCCGTGTGAGCTATGCCGTGGAAAGCGCGCGTGTGGAACAACGCACCGACCTCGACAAGCTGGTGATGCACATCGAAACCAATGGTGCGGTCGATCCTGAGGAAGCGATTCGCAATGCGGCGCGTATCCTGGTGGATCAATTCTCCGTGTTCGCTGCGCTGGAAGGCACCGAGCCTGTCGTCGAGAAGGTTCAAACACCCAAGGTTGATCCGATCCTGTTGCGTCCGGTGGATGATCTGGAACTGACCCCGCGTTCTTCCAACTGCCTCAAGGCACAGAGCATTCATTACATTGGCGATCTGATCCAGTACACCGAAAATGATCTGTTGCGCACCCCGAACCTGGGACGCAAGTCGCTGAACGAAATCAAACAGGTTTTAGCCGAGCACAATTTGTCGCTGGGTATGAAACTGGAAAACTGGCCTGTCCCTGCGGTTGTTTAAAGCAGCACAACAATACAAGAAGTCCGCTTTAACCAGCGAAACAATACAGAAGTCCAAGAAAATTAGAAGTAAGAGAGGCTAATCATGCGTCACCGTTTAGGTTTAAGAAAACTCAACCGCACCAGCAGTCACCGTCTGGCGATGTTTCGCAACATGACCGTGTCGCTGTTGCGTCATGAACTTATCAAGACCACTTTGCCCAAGGCCAAGGAGCTGCGCCGTGTTGCAGAGCCTATCCTGACGCTGGGCAAGACCCCGAGTCTGGCAAACCGTCGTCTGGCATTTGCCCGTTTGCGTGATCGTGAAATGGTCACCAAGCTGTTCGACGAACTCGGTCCGCGCTATGCAGCACGCAACGGCGGGTACTCGCGTATCTTCAAGTTTGGCTTCCGCAAGGGCGACAACGCACCGATGGCGCTGGTCGAACTGATGGATCGTCCTGCAGACGCTACCGCAGTTGATGTAGAGTAAATATCGCTGCAACAGCATCAAACAAAAAGCCGGATTCGTCCGGCTTTTTTGTATTCATGGGTAATCCCGGTACGCATAATAAATCAGCGTTAGGTGTATGAACAACTTTTATCCCGGCTCCTACACCTTATCGCAAATCGGAATAATCTAATCGTCAACCTTGCCGCGCAATGATTTCAGTTGTCCGCGCTGAGCCTTACTCTCCAAGCGCCTCTTTTTTGAAGCTCTCGTCGGCTTCGTTGCTGTGCGTATCCTGGGCGTGATGGCTGCGCTTTTGATCAAAGCCTGGAGTCGCGCAAGGGCGTCTTCGCGATTCTTGTCCTGACTGCGATAGCGCTGCGCTTTGATGATGATCACACCGTCGCCGGAAATGCGCCGATCTGCCAACTGCCTGAGTTTCTCTTTATAAATATCCGGCAATGACGACGCATTGATATCAAAGCGCAGATGAATGGCGGTTGAGACTTTATTGACATTCTGGCCGCCCGCACCCTGCGCGCGAATGGCATGCAATTCGATCTCAGCATCCGGGATGGTGATGTGATTGGATATTCGCATTGTGGCGTGCGTGTAGCGCGCTACGCTGGCTTCCCGAACACATGCTTCAAATACTTTCCCGTCACGCTGAGCTTATTTTGGGCGAGGTCTTTCGGCGAGCCCTCGGCGATGATGCGACCGCCGCCGTCGCCGCCTTCAGGGCCGAGATCTATCACCCAGTCGGCGGTTTTGATCACATCGAGGTTGTGTTCGATCACCACCACGGTGTTGCCCTGGTCGCGCAGTTTGTGGATCACCTTGAGCAGCAGGGCGATGTCGTGGAAATGCAGGCCGGTGGTGGGTTCGTCGAGGATGTACAGCGTGCGTCCGGTGTCGCGTTTGGACAACTCCAGCGAAAGTTTGACGCGCTGCGCCTCGCCGCCGGACAGCGTGGTGGCGGATTGTCCCAGCGTGATGTAGCCCAGGCCGACATCAAGCAGGGTTTGCAGTTTGCGCGCGATGATCGGCACGGGTTTGAAAAATTCGTGCGCTTGCTCGACCGTCATCTGCAAGATCTGGTGGACGTTCTTGCCCTTGTATTGAATCTCCAGCGTCTCGCGGTTATAGCGTTGGCTGTGGCACACGTCGCACGGCACATATACGTCCGGCAAAAAGTGCATCTCCACCTTGATCATGCCGTCGCCCTGACAGGATTCGCAGCGTCCGCCCTTGACGTTGAACGAGAAGCGTCCCGGCCCGTAGCCTCGCTCGCGCGATGACGGCACACCGGCGAACAGTTCGCGGATCGGCGTGAACAGGCCGGTGTAGGTGGCGGGATTGGAACGCGGCGTGCGTCCGATCGGGCTCTGATCGACGTTGATCACCTTGTCGAAAAATTCCAGCCCGCTGATCTCGGCGTAGGGCGCGGGTTCGGTGTTGCTGCCGTACAGATGTTGCGCCACGGCGGGATACAGCGTGTCATTGATCAGCGTGGATTTGCCGGAACCGGATACGCCGGTCACGCACACCATCAGTCCGACCGGCAGATTCAGCGTCACTTCTTTCAAATTGTTGCCGGAAGCACCCACGATTTTCATCATGCGCTCCGGGTCAGGCTTGAGCAATTTTGTCGGCATCGGGATGCTGCGCCGGCCGGTCAAATAATCGCCAGTGAGCGATTGCTTGTTCTGGCAGATTTCCTCGGGTGTGCCTTGCGCCACGATCAGCCCGCCGTGTTCGCCCGCGCCCGGTCCCATGTCAACCACATGATCGGCGGCGAGGATCGCCTCTTCATCGTGTTCCACCACGATCACGCTGTTGCCCATGTCGCGCAGCTTTTTCAGCGTGGTCAGCAGGCGGTCGTTGTCGCGCTGATGCAGGCCGATGGAAGGCTCATCCAGCACATACATCACCCCGGTCAGGCCGGAGCCGATCTGCGAGGCGAGCCGGATGCGCTGCGCTTCACCGCCGGACAGGGTTTCGGCGGAGCGTTCCAGCGACAAATAATCCAATCCGACATTGTTAAGAAAAGTTAACCGGCTGGCGATTTCATGCACGATCTTCTCTGCAATCGCCTGCTTGTGGCCTTGCAGCTTCAGTATCTGAAAAAAAGTCAGCGCCTGCTTCAAAGGCAGCGCGCTGATCTCGTACAGATTCTTGTCCGCGACGCGCACATGGCGCGCTTCCAGACGCAGACGCGTGCCTTTGCATTCCGGGCAGATGCAGCTATTCAGATATTTCGCCAGCTCCTCGCGCACGGTGGGCGAGTCGGTCTCCTTGTAGCGGCGTTCCAGATTGTGGACGACGCCTTCGAAGGCATGTTCGCGCAGCGTCGGCTTGCCGCGCTCGTTTAGATATTGAAATGCGATTTCTGTTTTGCCGCTGCCGTACAGGATCACTTGCTGGATTTTGTCCGGCAAGCTCTCGAAGGATTGCTCGATATCGAAGCTGTAGTGCTTGGCGAGCCCGGCGAGCAGCTGGTGATAAAACTGGTTGCGTCTGTCCCAGCCCTTGATCGCACCGGAACTCAGTGACAGTGTAGGGAAAGCGACGATGCGCTTGGGATCGAAAAAGCTGATGTTGCCGAGTCCGTCGCACTTCGGGCACGCGCCCATCGGGTTGTTGAACGAGAACAAACGCGGTTCCAGTTCCGGCAATGAGTAGTTGCAGATCGGGCAGGCGAATTTCGCCGAGAACATGTGCTCCTTCGGGTGCCCGGACAAAAGTTTTGTGTCTTCCGTATCCATCTCGACAGCAACCGCGCGACCGTCGGCATGGCGCAACGCCGTCTCGAAAGATTCGGCCAACCGCTGCTTGGATTCCACGTTGACCTTCAGCCTATCCACCACGATCTCGACAGTGTGCTTCTTGGTTTTCTGCAAGGTGGGCAATGCGTCCATCTCGTATACCTTGCCGTTGATGCGCAACCGCGTGAAACCCTGAGCGCGCAACTCGTCGAACAGATCCAACTGCTCGCCCTTGCGCTCCACCACCAGCGGCGAAAGGATCATAATCTTCGTGCCTTCCGGCAGTTCCAGCACATGGTCCACCATCTGGCCCACGCTCTGCGCCTGCAACACCAGGTCGTGCTGCGGGCAATACGGGTCGCCGGCGCGCGCGAACAGCAGCCGCAGGTAATCGTGGATCTCGGTGACGGTGCCGACCGTGGAGCGCGGGTTGTGCGAAGTGGCTTTTTGCTCGATGGCGATGGCGGGCGACAAGCCCTCGATCAAATCCACATCCGGCTTTTCCATCAACTGCAAAAACTGCCGCGCGTAAGCGGAGAGCGACTCCACATAGCGCCGCTGCCCCTCGGCATACAAGGTGTCAAAGGCGAGTGAGGACTTACCGGAACCCGACAAACCGGTGATCACCACCAGCTTGTGGCGTGGCAAATCGAGGCTGATGTTCTTTAAATTGTGGGTGCGAGCACCGCGTATCCGTATCTGTTCCATGCTTTTCCAAATTCCAAGTCCGTTCGCCCTGATAACCAGCGACTTGCCCGCTTGCGGGCTTAGTCGAATGGCTAGTTGTTTCACCAGCCTGTCGAAGGGTTCAGCACGAACGACAAAGTGCGTAGTGAAGGCGACCTGACAGTTTACGCGATTTTTGATGCTTTCCCAAGCCACGCAACCACGCTGATTGACTGCCGAAATGCACACGGGATAGTAACCGTAGGGTGGGCTGTGCCCACCATGTCGTGCGAAGCCCGACCTACATTTTGTTCCGGCCCGTCCGGCGCAGCATCAATATGTTTTCCTGAATTAAAGCCCAGGCCTCCTGCGGGCTTGCGCTCGCACTGCATATTGTTATAACGTCGTTGCCATATCACGTTCGGAGAAAATCATGCGTACCAGTTTAAGAAAAATGGGCAATTCCCGTGGGGTCATCATTCCCGCTGCGCTGATGGCTGCCTGCGAAATGGGCGACGAAGTGGACATCAGGTTGAAGGGCAAGCATCTGGTGATTGCTCCAGTCAAGACTCTCCGTGCTGGCTGGTTTGAGGGCTATATACCTGAAGCAAACGCCGAGCCGCGTGCTGTGCTGCCTGCGGACGAGGGGAGCGAGGAGTGGATGCGGTAACGCATCTTTCACAGATGCTGGAGCAGCATCCGGCGGGAATCATCCTGCAAGCGCAGCGCAGCCAATGGCTGGCAGAATACAAAAGTGTGCTGGATGAATACAACCATCGCATCGAATCGCTCGGCACATTCAGCGACGGCCTGCGGCGATTTTGATGACGCATCGCCGCATTGGATTTGCTGTTTACCAGAATTTGATGTGGGCGATAAAAGGGGCCATGGTCAATATATTTTCTGATGCAGAAAAACAATTCGGAGAGTAGACCCTTTTAATTTTCTTTTAATTTTTTCGATAATAAGATCGGCTGGTTTGTTATATTGCTCGAACGTTGATAGGTCAGACATGGGGGATTCTCCGATGATGAAGGTCTACATTAACCGAATCCTGCTTCTTGTAGCATTGTCGTTAACTGCGTTTAGTCTCGGCGGCTGCTGCGTCCTTTCAGGTCA
>PLBS01000014.1 GCA_003134595.1 Gallionella sp.
GACCCGAGCCACTATAAAGGAGCGCCGCATGAATGTGTGGCTTGTCATCTCAAGGTCGACAAGCATAAGGGGCAATACGGCAAAAAATGCGAGACCTGCCATACGGAAAAAGACTGGAAAAAAATCGAGTTTAACCATGACCTGGAGACCAAATTCAAGTTGCTGGGCAAGCATGAATCAGTGAAATGCCTGGCTTGCCATAAGGGGCCGCTCTACAAAGAGAAAACACCCACTGCGTGTGTTGCATGCCACCGCAAAGACGATGTTCATAAGGGTGGATTGGGCGAGAAGTGTGTAACTTGCCACAGCGAGGAGAAGTGGAAATCCACCCGGTTCGATCATGAAAAGGACACCAAGTTTACGCTGCTGGGTAAACACGTTACGACCAAATGTGATGCTTGCCATAAGCCCGAGTTAAAGGAGTCAAAGGAAAAGATTTCAACCGTCTGTGTTGGCTGCCACCTGAGCAAAGATAAACATAAGAGCGATTTTGGTACGAAATGCGAATCCTGCCACAAGGAAAAAGACTGGAAAGAGATCAGCTTCGATCACACGCGCGATACGAAATATGCATTAAAGGGCAAGCATGAGACGGTTAAATGTATTTCTTGCCATACGGGTAAGCTTTATCAACAAAAGCTGAACCCGGATTGCGTCTCATGCCACAAAAAGGACGATGTTCACAAGGACCAACTGGGCAAACGCTGCGAATCATGTCATAACGAAAAAGATTGGAAGGATGCGCTATTTGACCATGGCCGCGCACCTTTCCCTCTGCTCGGTTCACATGCAAAAGTGGAATGCAAAAAATGCCACCAGACGCAGCTTTTCCGTGATGCGCCAACTGATTGCTTCTCCTGCCACAAGAAAGACGATGATGCTGTTCATAAGCGCAGGCTGGGTAAAAAATGTGAGTCATGCCACAATGCACGATCATGGAAAGCATGGGACTTCGATCACGACAAGCGTACCAAATTCAAGCTTGATGGCGGACACAAGAAGCTTGATTGCTACGCTTGCCATAAAAAAGAGATGGATGACCGTATTGTTGTTCCGCGTTCGTGCGTTGGATGTCACGAAAATGACGATAAGCATCAAGGTGAGTTTGGCCAGCTATGCGAACGCTGCCATGTGACCAGTGATTTCCGCACGATTCTTATTGGATCAGGGCCGCAAAGTCGTTAACCGGTCTTGGGATATACTTGTCGAATGACGCAAATGCGACCACATACAAGGTCTATGAAAAAGAGCCACTGATAGCATACAGCCTCATGTAAATCGTCCTTCTTGCAAGAGCCGAACCCACCCCAAATCCGATTATTTAAATTCTCGCCGCAACGTCAGCGAGAAATCGGCCTGGCCATATCGATTAACGATGATATTGGACTGATTTTGGATCAGACTGATTTGCGGGCGCAGTATCCAGTTAGGCGCGTAGCGATAAGTTAATCCGACTGTGAGATCAGTTTGGTGGTCATCGCGAATAACTAAAAAGGCACTGTTAGTTCGATTATACTTGCCCCACTGCACACCGCCGGAAGCGAACAAATCCAACCTTTCTCCTATTGTCGCTTGCCCGGACAGACGCACACCTTGAATGCTCTTGCCACCATCGATGCGCAGATTGGTATCGCGTTCATTGCCTCCAAAGAAGCTGCTGAAAACAGTAGAACGTCCGTCGGCAAAAATATGCATCCAGCCCAAACCGGCAATCGTCTGATTGAAATTGTTTGATGCTAACGTCGGGGCGGGATACCGGTAGCGGATATACTGGCCGAACAATACCACCTGATTGGCGCCATTGTAGGTGTGCCTCCATTCTGCATTAAGCCCGTTAGAATTACGGTTGACCGTCGTACCGCCCTGATCAAACTGTCCAGCCACCAACCCGCCCTGAAACTGCTCTGCGTTCTTTTCGAAGCTTGCACCAACCCGGCCATCCAGTGAGATGTAATCAAAATTACTGTATTTCATGTCATTACGGCTGTGCAAATCCACACCGGCATACACCGACCAATCCGTAGAAATCGGATGAATTGCATTTCCACCCGCGGCCAATCCCAAATAACTGTCGGCCGTTTTAACGTTCGCGGAGTTTAATGAGAGTTGTGTATTTAACAGTACTGGCACGGTGATTTGGTTTTGACTGGTGGAAGTGTTGACATTGTTGTTGTAACCGGTGCCCGCATCGAAATAGCCGCTTAACCGGGTTGGCGGTTTATTGTCTGGAGTTTCGATCGCCCTAAGGTACTGCCTGATCGTGGTGAGTGCTGGCGGTGGCGGATTCAATGCCTGTGCACGCGTAAATTCGGCACGGGCGCGTTCAGAATCGCCTAGAAGGTAATAGGCACGCCCCAAATCCACCCGTGCCGCCGCATACAATGGGTCTACCGCCAATACGCGTTCAAGGATCAAGCTCGCCTTGCCTGCCTGACCACTGTTTAGCGCCGCCAACCCCAACAGATAGTCGAATTTTGTGTTGCCCGCTTGTTCAAACTCGTAGGGTTCAAGCAGGGCATATGCCTCTGCCGACTTGCCTTCCACGATCAAATTGCGAGCCAATTCAAGGTCAAGTCCGTCGGCTTTGGCGATGGATGGAACAAGTCCCAGGCTAACCAACAGCAGGATGACAAAAAGGTGTTTTGCGGGTTCGATGATTTTCTTTTCTATTTCGTTAACGTGAAACTCGCATAGCGAGTCCTTGTCCCTCTCGCCCGCTTGCGGGAGAGGGCAGGGGAGATAACCAGCGACTTGCCCCCTTGCGGGCTTAGTCGAATGGCTAGTCGTTCCATCAGGGAAACAGGCATGACGGATTTCATCATCAGAAGTGGCATATTTGCCATGCCCGTTAGGGTCGAGACATTACCACTGCACCGGCTACAGCCTGTCCGGTTGCCGTGCTCAATAGGTAGGAAGAAATGAGCCCTTTGGCATTTGGCCCGATCAGCATACCCGCAGTATTCCCGCTTGCCATACCTGAGCCGCAACCACCACAAGTAACGGCAAGCGGCATCCCATTTGCAAAAGTGGAAAGAGGCACAGGACTGTTAAGAGTGCCGGTCCAGTTTCGGGAATTGGCATCAGTCACCCCGAGGTTGTAGCTGGTCACAGTGGCCGCACCAAGATTGATACCCACATTTAGAGTTACGTTGCCGCCGATATTGCCTGACTCGGTTACCGGTTGGGTGTTGCCAACCACACTTGAGAAAGTAGCGGTACCGCCTATGTTATCGACGACCGACGGCGGAGTGGCTCCCCCATTGACAAAGGCAAAAGGATGGAAATTGATCACGATAGCTTTCCCCGACGTGTCGAAAGCGATTCCACCCGCATAGATGCCCCATGTCACGTTGACACTATCCACTTGTGCCGTCCCGGAATCAATCGGTGCTGCATCATTGGCAAGGTAATTGAAGCCAGTGGCATTATTGGAGTAGCTGGTAGGCACATTATTTTCCACGAACAGCTTTTCTCCCGGATTCTCAGCTTGGGCACTGCCGACGGTCAGTATCTCACCAGCCATATGCGCTCCTACCACCGCGCTTCCCGGCGCAGATGGAGACGAGTCCGTCTCCAACGTACTGAGGTCCACGGAGCTGTTAGCCAAGCGGTCTGTCTGGGTAACCTTGTTCTGTTCTGTGCCTGACATCGGATTACTCGAATTCTGTTCTGTGCCTGACATCGGATTACTCGAATTCTGTTCTGTGCCTGAAGTCGAATCACTCAAATTGGCATTCCCCTTCCGTTCCTGGCCTGAATTGTTCATGTCGCCATGTTGATCCCCGTGCCCTTCAGAATTGGCTTTCAGATCGCCAAATATCGGCAAAGGCCTGTCTAATATGATTGGAGATGCTCCGTTTAGCGCCGCAAAGCCGGTTTGATTCGGCTTAATCAGCAATTTACCCTGCTCACTTTGCAGCATGGTTGCGCCGGAAATTACGTGGTTATAGGTACCTGGCTCGACCACAGCCGTCTGCCCCGGCGGGGTTCTGGCGATGAAGACAGTTTCATGGTCCGTACCGCGTATTCCGACCGTGGCATTGGGAGTGCGGATGCTGTAGTTTTCCTTGTGCAGATTGCCGATAATGCCAGTAACGGCACGGAACCTCCCGTTCAACAGCGCCAACGCGATGTGTTCGCTCCCGTCCTGGATGCCCTTGTAAACGAAAGACTCGATTACCAGTTGGCTTTCTGGGCGCAGCACAATCGTTCCTCCATCTTCCATGCGTAACTGCAACGATGCTCCTTTGCTGGATTTCAGTGTATCGCCGACCCGCACTGGATCACCTTTAGTTAACGACCTGATCTGCCCCAGATTTTGCGCCTCGACTTGGCCGACGATAAACAGCACTTTACCGGCAAGTGTTGGCATAGCGGATTCGTTGTTCGGCCGCAATCCAGTGCCACCGATTCCACCGTTCATAGCAGGTGTTCCGGTTCCGCCGATGCCCTTAATATTGGCAGCAGATCCAGTTCCGCCGATGCCACCTTGTTTAATGGAGTCGCTTGCAGCGAGCGCATTCCCGGTGATAAATCCACCCAGAAATAGCACCCCGATAATTAGCAGTTTATTCCGCCAGAGTGTCATCGCCACGGCCCACCTCACTGAAATTGTAAATGCCGAAATTAGTCCGGTAGACTGCATCAGATTTTCCTGTGTCCTGCTTCTGTAATTCTATGGCATGGCGATTCACCGTGTGCAACGCCCTCATTCCGGCTGATTTGGCGACACGTTCGTACTCCTTGACCGACTCTGCTGTGAGCTTGTCGTAATAGACGCAACGTTCAAGGAACGGCGGCGTAACGCCGGATAGATTATGTACTGTGGCTGCAAGGTGGTCGTGGATATTCTGCCCAAAATAGAACGCTTTCTCCTCAATCCCCTGAGGGGAGACAAAGGCATCGGCAGCAAGATGCACATTGTCCTGTTCGTCCAGTGTAGCGATTCCTTGTCGTAACCATTCGTCCAGCACGACGCGGGCGCGGAAATCCTTGCTTACCGAACGCACCAGAGCTTCAAACGAATGTTCGCCCCCTTTACTGACCAAGCGTGGCAGCGGCAGCGGCACGCTCTGCGAATCAAGATATTCAGTGCGGCCGCTCCACATCGCAAGCAACTGCGCACTCATGGAAGCTTGCAGGGAAAGACTGCTTACAGCCAGTGATTCACTGCGCAGACGCTTGACGTCGCGTCTGTGAACGCCGGTCAACAGGCTGATGCGACTGTCGGTCTGGGCCTTGCTATCAAGCCTGAACTCTTCTTCCGCAACCTGGATGTAAGTCGATTTGACTAGATCGCAAAACGTCTGGAATCGGATCCCATGCGAGAGCAATAACCGAATCAGCGGCCGTAAAATGCGTCGTAGCGCTGCCACGAGTGGTGCAGGCAATTCTCCCGCAAACTGTTTCGGTTCATTCATCCAATATCTCCCGTGCAAAATCTCATTATTAAATACTACCACAAAAGAATACTTGACGTGTGCAAAAATTACACGTAGTATTCTCGCGAAGTGTGAAATTTACACACGTTTTAATGAATTAACTGACCTAAACAAGGAGAACATCATGAAGAATTTGCCAATAGCCTCTGCTGTCATAGTGAGTCTGATATTCGCCACAAACGCAATTTTTTTCGCCTCTTCCGCAAGCTTTACCGCTCCGGCGGCTTCTGAAACAGGGCATCACAATTCTGTTGCCGGTCACCATGCAAAATATATTTAATAAAAGAAAGGAAAATAAAATGTCCTTAGTGATTGATACACTGAACTCATCAACGGTTCCCGAAGAGTTGAGCAATACTGAAGTTGGAATTATCAATTGATTGATTGATTGATTGATGTTCAAGACTATAAATCTGGCACGATAATCGCCCAACCGGAAGATAAGCAATCGGAAAATATGAGCATTCTTGCGCATGGCAATATCAAGGTGAAAGTCCAAAGTAGTGTTGGAGAATCCACCGTTCAAATACTTAAACCCGGCGATATTCTTAAACCCGGCGATATGGCAGGCATAGGCGGATAAGTGCAGATGGCGATCCATATCTGCGCCTTGACGGCATTCTCTAAGTTGCCGAAGAAATGCTTGACCTGCAACTGGCTGAGCGGATTTTGAGTGGCATCGTCTTTCTGGTAATTTGGCGACCAGTCTGAAGCAGCAAAATACTCGTGATGGAATTGTCAGCGTCGCTTTTGGCGGATGATCGCAAATCTGGATTATGAGAATCCCGGCTTCCGAACTAAAGATGGAACCAACGATTTTCAAAGGGTATCAGAGACAAACTTTATAGGGGCAGCAAAATGAATAACGACAGAAAAGAAGTGGGGATAGAGCACATGTTTCATATCTTGAGTTCACCGCGTTGGATAATGCTCATGTTCGTATTGCCACTGCTAGCCGTTGCCCATTTCGCTTTGGCGCAGACAACCGATCCCGGCACTGTAAAATTTGATCATATTCAAACGGGGTTCAACCTTACCGGTTCTCACGCCCAATCCCGGTGCGGATCCTGTCATATTCAAGGCGTGTTCAAGGGAACACCAAGGGATTGTGCAAGTTGTCACTTTTCCGGCAACCGCATGGGAGCAATGGCAAAACCTTCCACGCACATCCCTACCTCCGCCAAATGCGACAGTTGCCACAAAACTACGGTTTGGACGGATGCGACGTTTAGTCACGTTGGCTTGGCACCGGGTTCCTGCCTGACTTGCCATAACAGCACAACAGCAACGGGTATACCAAGCGGACACGTTCCTTCTGCCGGCTCATGTGATAACTGCCACAAAACCATAGGCTGGCAACAGGTGGTATTCAATCATATGGGCATCGTCAGCGGCTGCACGAGCTGTCATAACGGCCAGAGTTTTCTAGGGGTGACGCCGAAGAACAAAACTTCCTTCCCGTCGCACATGGCGACCTCAGCGGACTGCTCAACTTGTCATACCTCGACGGTGACCTTCGCGAATGCTTCGGGTGGAACGACACTACCGGCGAACCACTTACCGACGACGCAGGTGTGCTCGACCTGCCACAACCAGGCCAGCTTTGTCCCGGGGGTGATGAGCCACACGGGGATTGTCAGCGGCTGCGCGAGCTGCCACAACGGCCAGAGTTTTACCGGGGTGACGCCGGTGTCCAAGCCGGTTAACCATCTGCCGACCAGCGCGGCGTGCGAGACCTGCCATTCGGCGACCAAGTTCACAGCGTTCTCCGGTACGGCGATGAGCCACTCGGGCATCCTCAGCGGTTGCGCAAGCTGTCACAATGGCCAGGCCTTTGCCGGGGTGACGCCGGTGTTCAAGCCGGTGAACCATCTGCCGACCAGCGCGGCGTGCGAGACCTGCCATTCGGCGACCAAGTTCACAGCGTTCT
>PLBS01000087.1 GCA_003134595.1 Gallionella sp.
AGTGCCGCATCCATGATGGTCTGCCCATCCTTGAACGGGATTTCCTGGCCGTCTATGGTGATGGTATTGGGTGTGATGGTATTTTGCCTTGCTTCCGCGCTCATATCATCCCCCGTTATTTCAGATGAGCCGCCGCATCATCGCGATGCGTGACTTGGCGCGCTTCTTCAAGTGCCCCGTCCAGATTGAAGTAGGGCTCAAAATTACTGTGTGCCAAGCGCTGCTCAAATAAGTGCGGGAACCGCTGCAAACTGTCCAGGATGGGATTCGCTGCAGTCTGCCCCAAGCCGCAATGCGAACGGCGCTTGACCAGCATTCCCATGCGCTGCATTTCGTCCATGTCATATTGCGTGCCATGGCCGCTGGCGATCTTGTCCAGACCATTTTTGAGCAGCGCCGTACCCACCCGGCAAGGTGTACAGAAGCCGCAACTTTCATGGGCGAAGAAATGCGCAAAATTGACTATGATTGCCAGCAGGTCGCGTCCCTGACCAAACACCATCAGCGAACCGCCGGTGGGCAAATCCTCAAAGCCCAATTTACGATTGAATTTTTCCTGATTGATCAGCATGCCGGAAGGTCCTCCGACTTGCACCGCCTGAACATCCTTCGCGCCACAGTCATCCAGCACCTGCTGAATGCTGACGCCGAATGGATATTCATAAATTCCCGGTGCCGCGCAGTCGCCGCTGACACTCAGTATCTTGCTACCCGACGATTTTTCCGTGCCCACTGCTCTGAACCATGCACTGCCGCGCAATGCAATATGGGCGGCGGCGGCAAATGTTTCCACATTGTTGACCACGGTAGGTTGACCGAGATAGCCATGTGTCACCGGAAATGGTGGACGATTGCGCGGCACCCCGCGCTTGCCTTCCAGCGATTCGATCAGCGCCGATTCTTCGCCGCAGATGTAAGCCCCCGCCCCGACGATGATCTCGATGTCGAAATTGAATCCAGGATGACTGAGAATGTTGTTGCCCAACAAACACAGTTCGCGACGATGCTCCAACACGGCTTGCAACTGCGGCAACAGGTAACGGTACTCGCCGCGCAAATAGAGAAAACCCTGTTCAGCGCCGATTACAGAAGCGCATATAGTCATTCCTTCGAGCACCGCATTGGCATGGCTATGCAACAGGACGCGATCCTTGAACGTGCCGGGCTCGCCCTCATCGGCATTGCAAACCACATAGTGCGTATCACCCCGTGCTTCGCGGCAAAACTTCCACTTCATGCCGGTGCTGAATCCCGCACCACCCCGACCGCGCAAACCCGACTGGATGATCTCGCTCAACGTGTCTGCTGCACCGAGCGCCAGCATCGCACGCAGAGCATCACCCGCGGCAACATCATCCTTTAACAACAAGCCGCTGACATGAATATTGTCGTCAATGCGAAACCATCCGGCAGGCCAATCCGCAAGCGGCGTCTCTGTTTCAACCAAATCAGCGATGCGCGTGATCTTGCCGGCATCAAGACGGGTAATCGGCATGCCGTTAACCAGCAAAGCAGCTCCGTGATCACACATGCCGATGCAGGAGGTTTCGTCTATGCTGACCAATCCATCGGCACGCGTCTTGCCGGCAACCACATGCAGGCGATGACAGAGCATGTGCAACAGGTTTTCGCCACCTGCCTTGTACCCGCAACTGGTGCAATTGCTAAGCAGGATGTTGTATCGGCCGCACGGGATTTTGTGAAAAAAGGAATAGAACTCGACTACTGATTCCACTTGGCTAATCGGCAAGCCAAGATGCGAGGCGACTTCACGGACAGCGTCGTGCGAGATATGCAGGAACCGTTGTTGCAGCGCATACAAAATATGCAGCAAGTGATGGGAGTGCGAGTAAGCATCCGCAATAACTGTATTTACCTGTTTAACTGTAACTGTCCGGTTTGGCGGGCTCATGGCTAACTACCTTTAGACGTTCCCTCATTACAATTCAACAGCAGATGGAAGGGTACCGATAGCATGAGAAGTTGCTCAATTTGCCTGAACAGAATCCCCTGTCTCAATAAGCAAAGTCCTGCCGGTTTCTGCCTGGGTTGCTAGCCGCAAGCTTGGGCAAATCTAGCGCAGACTGTTTTTCATTCTACTCTTGAATTTTGGATGCCAACATGGCTAAAAATAAAAAGGCTGGAAACGGCAGTTTTACCAACAAGTGCGTAGCACAGCAATTGAGTAACAGGAGTGTCAGAAAGGGAAGCTGTAATGCATCTGCTCTCTAACTGATCTAATTTTGGTTCTACCGCTGTGCCAGAGCAGGTAATATAAGCATTAAGTGGCTAAGTGTGCTGCAAAGTGTTCTGGTCATGCACTGTGATTACAAAACGCGCGATCAGGCCCGAGCAAGCCTGTTCGAAAAAATGGAGGCGTTTTACAATCGTCAGCGGCGACATTCAACAATTCGCTATGAAGCACCGCTGAATTACGAAGCATCAACAAACGCCTAATTTAAGGTGTCCGCCATTCGTGGGTAAGATCACAAAGAGATTGCCTGGATAATTTGGCGCATTGATTGTTGGACGGTACAGGCGTAGCCTGCTCTCAAGTTTCGGCGTCGATAAGAGGAAAATGAAAATGAAGCAGTTGCTAAAACAGGTGTCGTTAGTTTGTGTGTGCTTGTTTGCGTTGGCCGGCCAGGCCATGGCCGATTCGTTGTTAGATGCACAGCGTGCATACGGTGCGGGAGATTATGCAAAAGCGGCAAAGTTATTCAAGCCGCTAGCAAAACAAGGCAATGCTTTAGCGCAAACAAGTCTTGGGGTGATGTATAACAATGGACAAGGGGTTCCTCAAGATGACCAAGAGGCAGAAAAGTGGTATCGACTGGCAGCAGAACAAGGTAATGCTGTTGCACAATCCTATCTGGGGTGGATGTATAGTAATGGACAAGGTGTTCCTCAAGATAATGTACTGGCGTATATGTGGTTAAATATTGCTTCTGCGACTGAGAACGATAGTGCTAGGCAGAAGCAAGCTGCCGAAAGCCGTGATAAAACTGCAAGGCTAATGACTGCACAGCAAATTGTTGAAGCACAGGAACTCGCCAGAAAATGCACCGCAAATAAATTTAAAGGTTGTTGGCGAAAGTGAACTTGCTACAAGTCATTCTCGCGCTGGCTTTTACATAAAGGCCAGCACAGCCCAGTAAATTCTAAAGTTGATCGTCCGCTTTGTAGAAGATTGACCGTTTCCTTCGGGTACAGGCCGTGTAAACGCAGTAATACTTAAACTGGATGTATTGATCATGCCCCTAGCCAGACATGAAATAACCCACTTGCTTCATGGTTTTCTTGATGCTAGTATCAGCGGCGTCCTTAAAGAGGGCTTGTAAGGGATTGCAAATTTTCTACAATCATCATCATTGAAGGAGGAGCTACAAATGCTTGAACCAGACACCACAACCAGCGAAGTTCTCTTGATGTATGTCGGTATTTTCGCCTTTTTATTTGGCTTGGCTTACATTCTGCTTAAGAAAAATTCCTGATCTGCTTGTTTTGCAAGGGGCGCAATAGTGCTGCCCACGCTAGGAATGAGTAATCAAAAAATTTTAGAAGGGGAGGAAGTACATGCGTAAATTATCTAATTTGGCGTTGGTGTGTTGGGGAGCCATCGCCATGCTGGCCTTTTCAGGCGTGAGTTTTGCTGAAGTAACGGCGAATGTGTCAAATGGCCAAAAGATCTACGATACCGGTAAATCGGAAGCAAATAATGACGCAAAAAGTGTTCCCGCTTGCGTGACATGTCACGGCGAAAATGCCATAGGCAATGATGATATGGGCTCACCCAAGCTTGCCAATGTCGGGTATGTGTACATCGTCAAGCAACTGACAAATTTCGCGGAAGGAAAGCGTACTGATCTGACGATGGGGGTGATGAACGATATCGCCAAAGGACTTACCGAGCAGGACAGACGAGACTTGGCTGCATATGAGAATGGTCAGCCAAGGGTTGGTGAGCTTTCAAACCTCAAGGCATTGGCAACTGACGGTAAGGTGATCGGGCAAGCGTTTAAAGGGCAAATTCTTGTGCGCTATGGGAGAGAAGGTATAGAGGGTAAAGTGCTTAAGGTACCAGCGTGTCAATCTTGCCACGGGTATAACGGTCGCGGTGCCGATCCGATATTCCCGAAGATAGCTCAACAAAGATACGTGTATCTAGTCAATCAACTGACGCATTGGCGCGATGCTTCCCGTGCAAACGACCCGGTTGAGATGGGGGTTGGGATAATGCGGAATGTTGCGAAAAGTCTGACTGATGATGATATCAATGATGCCGCAACTTTCTTGTCGCAAGCAGCCGATAGTTCGGTAGGGAACGGGATGGAAATCGATAATCGTACTGTTATGAAGAACATCAAGATTGTTCGATAATTTACTCTCGTCCTTTATAGCCATACATATTCCCGCGCCGAGCATTTTGGTGCGGGGAGTCCAAGCCGGGCAGTGACAAATGAAAAAGGGAGAAAAGATCCTTTTTGGGGTTGTCGCGCTGATTGTGATTATCGCGCTGGGAAACTTTGCTGTGCTGGAGTGGCTTGGGTTTACTTCAAAAAAACCGATATTCACGGTTGTGACCCATTACGACTTTTCAGCTGAAGGGCTACGCGGATTCGAGTTATATCGGCAAAGTGATTGCTATTCCTGCCATAGAGCTGTTGGTAGCGGAACTAACATGGGCCTGAATCTCGATGGGATCGGGTCTAACCATAGCCTTGACTATCTCTATAATTTCCTCAAATATCCGGAGAAGACCTATCGCGCCAAGACCGTTGGCCATGGGCTATCACCCAAAGAGGCAGATTACGTGTCGGCCCTTCCAGATGCTGATTTACATGCACTGGCAGTATTTCTGTCTCAACTAAAAGCGGATCAAGGATCAGCCACGGCATTCGAGCCGCCTAAAGGCGAATCAGGTTTTATTGATGCCATGCTTGATATGTGGGTGCCGGACGGCTGGCGAAACCAATTTAAGGATGTCCGCGATAGATGGAAATCAAAAGAACAAGAGGGGCAGCAGCGTGACGGAAGCCATTGAAGAAAGCGCATCAAGAAACAGGGATTTTACCCGATACACTTTGTGGTTTGTATATGCGTGCATAATTTACAGCATCATTGGTTTTTCCTGGGGTGCAATCATGGGGGGTGTCCCAGCCTTCCGTCACTTTGTGGATGAAAGTCCCCATGGGCGTTTAATTACCTTGGCACATGGACACATTAATTTGTTGGGCTGGGTCGAGATGGCGATATTTGCTGCCCTGTATTATGTGGTTCCTACGGTTGCCCGTCGACCGATTTACAGCGTGCGCCTGGTGAAGATCCATTTTTGGATGCATAATTTTGGTTTGATTGGGATGGTGGTGTTTTTCCTTGTTGCTGGCCTGGTCGGAGGTTTGAGCGTGGACGACGGCACCGAAAAGCTGGTCAGTCATCTGCTCGCTTTTGTCGGTATATTTGGAACGCTGGTGCTGTTGGCGAATATCATCTGGGGTTATAACTTATACAAGACTACGATCGGGTGGCAAAAGCGGGTATGAATAAACGGCTTTTTCTATCGGCCTGTTGTGGAATCGTGCTTTTGAGTTCAACGGGGTGCGATCAGAAATTATCTGCAGGCTTTACGGTCGGCGCTCATGCCCCGAGTTTGCCTACTAAAACCTTGGCTGACGGTGGCGGCGACTTTAGTAAAGTGACCACTTATCGGCAACCGGATCCTCGTATGTACCAGTATTCCATCGATAACGCTTTGTTATCAGGCAAGCCTGTTGTTTTGGAATTTGCGACTCCGGGGCACTGCACCAATTGTGACGAACAACTTCAAATGTTCAAAGGGATTTTGGATAATTATCAGAGTCAGGTGATATTTATTCACATCGACCAATATAAAAATCCACAAGCTTATAAAGCCTATCAGGTAATGGGCGATCCCTGGACCTTTATAATTGATAAAAATGGTATTGTGCGTTTCGAACGACCCGGCCGAATGTTGTACGGTGAATTGGATAGAGCGATCAAACAAATTTTGTGAAGATGCTCTCAGTAGAATAGACCTATGGTAGAAACAGCGCGATTTGACTTGGTGCAGGATCGTAAAGGCATGGCTTGGGATCTGTTGCTCTATGTTCCAACAGTGGCTGTACTCGCATCTTTGGCAGCCAATTTTTGGTATGGAGATGACCATAATTTGGCGTATTTACTTTATTTTTTAACCTGTTTCTTTTTTATTGTCGGATTTAACCGGATATTCAAAACAAGGTTGATGCTTTTGCCCTCGGCGCCGGTATGCATGGAGGTGAGTGGTCAGAGTGTTGGCTTGGTGCAACGAAACGGGGCGCGAGTTGAATTGGTGAAGAAGCTCCGTTACTACTCGGACTTTGCCGGTCGTTCCTTTGGCATATCCGGGCTGAACGGTGCAGGTAAGCAATTGCAATTTGTGTTTCACAAAGGACAGTTCGTAACGGTGGGCCAATACAATTTGGCTCAAGAGACTTTGAAGCGCGCCACCTCTTCTGCTAATTGATAAGAAAGCCCCGGCAGGGTTTACCTTCTTCCCCTGCGTTTTTTAATGACATCCCACGTCATGTAACCAATAATGCAGGCGACACTCAGGCAAGTGGCGGCAATAAGTAAATACTCTGTTTCCGGACTAACCAATCCTCCTACGAACATATGCACTGTATAGCCCATCATAAACAAGGAGCCGAATGCAATGGTCAGATAGATCAGAATTTCGGTCATTGCTTCCCTTTACCGTGATTGGATAGTTATATGTTCGTGGAATACCTCGTAAGAGGTGAGGTTCTCCAAGTCAGCCATATCATTTTTCGACCTTGGCAGGAGCGAACCCCTTGATTTCAACGATTACCCCTCCTTCTTGCAAGGCGACCGTTTCGACTTTCCCCGCATCCATCAAAGAAAGATTGTGTGAAAGTAAGCTATTCATTGGATCTCGCGGATCGAATATCAAATAGTTGACGCCGTGCAACATGGCGAGCAGTATTTGCTCGTCCTTGGCGGGTGGCGGCAATGGAACTGTGCCACACTGGCACACTAGCATGGTAAGTCCCGGCCATTGACTGGCTATCAGAAGCGGTTTTTTGGGAAGTGCGCTTTGCCTGGACTCGTCATTCGAAAAGTTCTTGATATTCTCAACCAGGGCTTTGATCAAGCTGTCGCGTGGTGCAAGGTCGCCCCCCAGTACTTTTTGATAATGTGCCTTGTCCATGAGCATAAATGTTGTCGAGATAGCAAAGATCAACGACAAAGTTATCCCGCGCTGCCCCCAGAATCCATGGGAAGAATTTGAGCGTGTCCGTAGCAGCAATGGGAAACCCCAGTATAAGCAGATTGCCAAAGCAAGTATGCTCCAGGTTTCGTCGCCGACCAGCATGCCGATAACAAGTGCGGCCAACAGAATGCGCCCAAGTAAATCCGCCCATAAATCGCCGGCTTGTTTCCAGATTACCAATAGCAGGACAATAAATATCCCAATTCCGGAAACCCAGCGAAAGATCCCGGTGTTTTCACTATTTGGTGATCCCGCGAGCAGACTTGACAGGCTTCTAATCGGGTTTGTGAACCACTCAACATGATGCCAACCCAGGGTAAGTAGCAGGGCAAAAAGAACTGAAAAAATCACTCCGCCGAAAAAGTATTTTTGTTGTTTCCCGACTGGGGTTCTATACCATGTCCACAGCAATGCCAGCGGGTATGCAAGGCCTGCAGGGTGGAGAGTGGTACTTATCAGGCATAAAAACATCTGGGCAAAGTACATCCCTCCAAATGCCAAGGGTGCTTCGCGATATATTTTATCTGACCAGGAGCCAAGCGCGAATGTGATGAGGAGGTATGGCGCGACAGAAATAGAGTCGATTTGTTCAATTATAAGCGGAGAGATCAGCAATAATCCTGACGCCAGTAGCGCGCTTTCAGAATTTCCACTGCGCTGCCGCCACGTGTAGATGGCCCACACTGCCCCTGACATCACAAAAATTGTAGAAATTTTTGCTGCGAGTACGTTGCCTGTCCATAAAAAGCCTGCAGGCACGAGAAATACCGTGCGAAAATCGGGGAGTCCAGAGGTGACGATCGGACTGACAACATTGTCTACTACTGACCAGACAAGCAATAATGCCCGCGCTGCGCCCTCATCAATTCCATAAGGTATTTTGTTCAACAGCAGGAAGCTTAGGGCACCCCAAAACGCAAGTGCGAGATAAGCCCAATATTTATCCGGGATTCGTGAAAACCAATTGTTCATTTTGAAGTTAGTCTCTATAAGTGGGCATGAGCATAAAAATCCTAAAGACAGAGCAGTATTGCCCCGACACCGCTGCCATTAGATTTATTTGCAACGATTGAGTTAAATTGTGGTGGAAGTTAGCATGGCGATTAATGAGGTTGCCTCTAGTTTTTCGGCTATCCAGGATAGATCTTTAAATGATGCTGTTGGCAGGATGAACTGCATCGAGTGATTTAACTCAGGTATCTTAACCGGACCAAACGCGCTGAGTCTATCAGGAAGTGAACCGTGGCAGCAATATTAACGATGAGCTTGCGGAATTGTGGAGTCCGGAGCAGAATGATCAGCGTATACGTCAAGTATACCTAGCGTATAGGTCAAGTGCTTAAGTGCCTGAAATTCGCAGCAGTTTCAACCTAAATTGCAGTCGCTAAAAAGTTTGTGTGAAATAAATTCGGTAATTCCCTTGACAAGGTAAGGGGATGCTATTTAACATTGAACCTGGTCAGTTTGCATTTACAGAACTGCCTAACCTGGCTTGTAAAAATAAAAAAACAATAACGCTGGCGATCAAAAATAATAATACTGATGATCAAAAACAGGAATAGCGGGAAAGTTGATTCGTTTAAGCATGCCCGAATCCGCTTTCAGAAACAGTCTTGATTTTAATAACTTGGGGAGGTGCTGCATGAGTACAGAAAAGTCGATCGTGTCTAAGTCCTTTTTTGCCATTATTATTGGGGGGATGCTGACTGGCATGGGGAATGGCAGTGTTTTCGGCGCGGCGTTGATGTGCTTAATGGGGCGCGGAACTTTTGCAAATTGGGGCGGCGCAGGTTTTGCGCAATTTGACCCAACCACTTTCCATGGGTTTATTGATTGGTGCATGTTGGTGTTCGGGTTCGCGTTTGTAGCGATACTTGTTATTGGTTTGAATCGGCATGAACAGCTGGAGCGTCAAGCTGCATAGGAAGTGTTTTTGGCGGCATTGAAGTAGGCTCATAATTTATTATTTGCAGATGGGCGTAATTTTAAAGAGGGGGGAGTTATGTTGGCTACAATTGCGGGTGCGTCGGGAATACTTTTGGCATTTTCAAGTATGTTGTTGTCGTGGTATGTCTTGACCCCGCATCCGCGGAATGTCAATACTGACAACTAGTCCTGTTCATTTCAAGTTTAGGGAGGGGGTGGTATGCTTAAATATCTATTTGCCAAGAATGAGGATATTCCGGCCGGTTCAGCGGCGATATTCTTTGGGTTTTCTGCTATAGTCTGGTTCGTTATCGGTACGGGATTGGGTTCTTTCAATGCCGCCAAGTTAGCGTTCCCGGATTTTGTGACCGGCAATGAGTTTTTTGCTTTCGGGCATATGCGTCAAGTGCACGTATTGGCGGTGATTTTTGGTTGGATATCACTGGCTTTTGCGATGGCTATGATGTACATCACGCCCGCTCTCGGTAATACGAAGTTGTGGTCGGAAAAGTTGGGGTTATGGAATTGCATGCTGTGGAACATCGGGCTTAGCTTGGGGTTAACGTTATTGTGGCTGGGTGTTACTTCTGGGCGCGAATATTCTGATTTTCCATGGCCGATCGACTTGTACATTGCCACCTTTATTTTTATCCCGTTGGGTATAAATGTTTGGATGACCGTCATAAACCGGCGCACTCAGGGTATCTATACCACCAACTGGTTCTTTGCCGCCGCGACTTTCCTGGTCATAATTGTCTTTTTGGTGGGTAACGCGCCTGAGTTTTTTCACCTGACCGGCTTGACCGAGGCGTATCTGACCTGGTGGTTCGCGCATAATGTGCTGGGATTGTGGATTACTCCGGTGGCGGCTGCGATCGCATACTACACCATTCCGAAAATCACCGGTAATCCGCTCTATTCTCACCGGATCGGCCATTTGCATTTCTGGTCAATAGTGGTGTTTTACTCCACGCCTGCAGCGCATCACCTGATGTCTGCACCACTGCCTGAGTGGCTGAAGTCTTTTGCATCTGTGGAAGGGGTGCTGATTTTGGTACCGGCGATCGCGTTCGTGTCCAACATTCTGTTGACCATGCAGGGTAAGTGGCACATGTTCGTAGAAAACCTCGAGACCCGTTTTACCATTACCGGTATTTTGATGGCGATCCCTCTGAATATGCAGGGCGGTTTTCAGCAAACTCGCGCAATCAACTGGTACGTCCATGCAACGGGCTGGATGGTGGCGCACGCACACCTTGCCTTGCTGGGGTTTTCGACCTTCCTTGAGGTTTCTGCCGTATATTTTGGTATGCAAACGATACTTAAGCGCAAGCTGTATTCGTTGGCTCTCGGCAATATACACTTCTGGATGTTGCTGATCGGCTTCACTACTTATTGGGTTTCCATGACGATCGCCGGTTTGATTCAGGGTGCCGGAAAAATTTACGAAGTGCCCTATATCGATGTGGTGATTGTCGAGCATCCTTATATGATAGCGCGCTGGCTCGGCGGTACCATGGTATTTACCGGCAACGTGCTTTGGTTGTACAACATGTGGATGACCGCTCGTGAAGGAACCGTAATTCCAGAGGGTCGTATGGCGCATGAATTGGCTTACGAACGTTAATTTTGCCGGGTAAATTGGGGAGATAAGCATGGCATTTAGAGAGTATAAAATTGGCGCAAGGATGTTCGCAGTATGCCTTGGCGGTTCAATGACTATTACATTGTTGTTCCCGAGCATTACCTTGGCGTTAGCTACGTCCAGCGATGTGGGTCTTGATAAATCGTTTTACGCAGGTCACGAGACCGGGTTTAATCTGGAAGATCCGTTCCTGTTGGGCTGGAATAAACCGCTCAAAGTGACACTGCGGGTTGACCCCAAGACCCAGCAACCGATGGAACTAAAGACTGTGTATGTGTATCAGCCTGGCACTTCCTTCCCTGCCAGCATCCTGCATCCTCGTATCTTTGGTAAGGGGATTCAGGAGTTGAGCGAGGGGCAGGGGAAAGTTGGTGAGGCGAGGAGGGAATCCGGTGCAGTCTTCACGCTTGCCAAGGGTACCTTCCAGGGGGCGGAGTATAGCTATGTCGATAATCTGACCGCAACCAGAGGATGGACTCCGGCTGAGGTGATGCTCGTTGCCAAGGATGAAGATGTATTGCATGCGGGTGCGGGCAAGACCATGTTCGTGCGCGAAGGGTGCTGGTGGTGCCATACCATGTTGCCTGAGGAAACGCAGGATTGGCAAGTGTTTGGAGCTCCGCCAATGCTGGGTGACTTCAACGCTGAATCTCCAACTGCGTTTGGGTCTGACCGCAAAGGCCCGGATTTGTTGCATGTGGGATCGCGGAACTCTTCGAGGGAGTGGATGATGTTGCATTTCTTTAATCCACGTTTGGTGCAACCGCATTCCATCATGCCGCGCTTCGACTACTTGTGGGGGGAGAAGGATGCTAATGGTCAGAAGATCGACTTTGACAAGTGGCGCGCCGAGTATATCGAATATCGCGATGGTAAGCGGGTGAACCCGCCGGAAGTCCCAGCTTATGGCAAAGATTCCGAGATTCGGTACCTGATTGACTGGATAATGAGCTTAAAATAAAAGGAGGATCGTGAAATGGCTATGAAATTCGATAGACCGTTGTATAGTCTTAGCAGCAAAGAGGAGAATGATCGTGCTAAGGCGCTGTGGGAATCGGAAAGCCTTGGCGGGATGACGGAAGATAATAATCGCACGCCTATGCCTGTTGTTCTCTTGGTGATTCTTACCGTCTTTACGGCGTTTCTCATGACATTTCCGCTGTGGGGTCAGCGGCCGACCGCTGCCATTTACGCGGACTATGTCAAGTCGATGAATTCGCCCGAGATCATGGCCATGACAGATGATACCGCCGCAATGGCGAAAATCGTTCAGTTGAATCTGGGTAAACAGCAACCGTCGAAATGGAACTACGATGGGTTGCGCGAGCGGCATCCTATGACCATGGACGACATGCGCATCATCAAGCCCCAAATCGAAGCCTTGATGGCCAAAGGGGTTGATTTGGAGGATTACGAGGTGGTAGGCGATCATGTGGTCTTCGCGAACTTTGAAGGCAATTTTCGCGCAGACGGAACGCAAGAGAGGAAGCAGCCGTGGTGGGATCAGGGTTATACGATCGACATTTTCTATCTCATCTCATTTTTCGTGGGTACAGCTATTGTCGTGAAGTGTTTGCCTTCGTATAAGTGGCAACCTAGGCACGATCACGATCATTCATACCAGAGTGATCATCAAATTTAATTGAAGCGGGTCGGGGAATCCTCGACCCTGTTCAGTGGTTTTAACTTTAGGAGAATTCACATGATTGAAATGGATTACGGCCCGGGTGCAATGGCACTAATCATCACTATTGCCATTGTTGGACCAGTACTATATAGTTTCTTCGTTGACCATTACGATAAGAAGACTCCGCAGAAAAAGAATTATTAACAGTTGGCTGGGGAGGTATTTGCCCCGGTAAGCTTGAGAGCAGCAGTTGAAGGCACATAGAATGCCGCGCCGGAATGGGCGTGGCATTTTTTGTTAAGTAATCCTAAGACGTTATCAGGAGTTGAAAATCCCGTCATTTTTTTCCCATTTTTCCCAATTCCATGTTTCGCTGATAAGTTCGGATATTTCACCAAAACTTGATCTTAGTATCGATGGGATGCGCAGCCAGCAATTCAGTGAGGGCGTATTCGTATTCCTAATGCTGGGGATTGCGGTTTTTTCTGCGATTATTTTCGTGCTTGGGTTCGGCAAAAGTCGGTTACGATTAAAGGGGGCAAGGCTGGGGGAGTTGGCGATAATTGGTGTTATCATACTCGGTGTTGTAGCTGCGGTGATTATGGCAGCGATGCAGATGCTGGGCGGATACTTATTTTGATTACTTCAGCTAAGGAGAAAGTTCATGGAAAACTTTAAGGATCTTATAAATAATTTTTACTTTACGTCGGATTACCTCAATTCACTCCCTGATGGCTGGTCGATCTATCTATGGCTGGTTTATGGTGCCATAATTATCGTTGCGTGTCTTTATTGGATGCGATGGGGTGCAAAGAACGAGCAGTTCGATGAAGACATTAAATATGTCATTTTCGATGAAAATGATAAAGATAAGATGACGCCTGAGGAATTCGCCAAAAGTCAATCGGTCATGAAGTCTCAGATGGAAAGCCGAGAGCGTCATCTGGCAAAAATCGCTGAAAGGCATACGCTCAAAGCATGAGGCGGGGCGAAAAGGCGGTCCTGCTTTTTATTGTTCTGGTAGTGGCTGCCGGGGTAGCGCGTCCGCTGCTTCAGGGAGAGGAAAAGCACGACCGGGATATACCTTTCTACAGTACGGCGACGCATGAGGTAGCTAGGGATGCGATGGACATCTATCGGAAATCTGGCTGCAAAGACTGTCACTCGCTTTGGACTTTGAGTGATATGACTCAAGCTGTTCCTGCGCCCATGCTGGATGGCATTGGTTCGCTGCGCAGCGAAGCCTGGTTGTATGATTACCTTTCTTCTCCAAATCCTCAAGCAATTCTCCCGTCTCGTCTTAAGCTAAAATATCGGATGCCGTCATATGCAACTCTTTCGGAAGGAGAGCGTCATACACTAGCCGGATATCTGGCTAGCCTGCAAGTCAAGGATTGGTATCTTGAACAAACCAAAAAAGCGGAGTACGAGAAATTGACCGGCAAGGAGTACCCAAAATAAATCAGCGACATCTCAAAGGGATAGGGGCCTTGTTGATAGGCACGGCACTGATTTATTTCGGTGATTGGGCGCTTGGTGTCAGGATAGAGCTCTTTTCAGGTTTGGCCACGTTTAATCTTGCTTGGGCATTAGATATATTTTTTGTGCCCTTCATGGTGGGTATGGTGGTGGCTTGGATATATGGTAGCGAAGCCCACCATTCTGGTAAGGCTTTCCGATTCTCACAAGGTCTCAGCATAATTATTTGGGTAGCCTATCTCCCCCCGCTGATTGTGCGCAGCATCAGCTATGCCAGAATCTTATACGTGACCGGCACTCCAGAGGGTAGCTCCCTGATGCCATGGGGCTTATGGGCATGTTTTGTTGTGATGACGATGACAACCGCCGGTATGGGGGAAATCTTCGGAGAGGTTATAATCAAAGCCTATGGCAGAACAAGTCAAGCGGCAAACACAGGGAACACATCGCCGTCTTCAATCGAAGAGCCAAAATTGTGAATGCTTCCCAGAAAATTACTCATACCCTGGATCAGGCGGAGCGCAAGCGTAGAAAGCGGTTTTTATCCGCCACGTTCATAACGTGTATCGTGTTGGTGGTCGTTGGCGGAAGTCTTCATGTGGTTAAATTGGGCGCGATTCGCATGGAAGAAATGCGAAGCCTGGCGACTTACAATTTGAAAGAAGAGGCTGCGCATATTCGTGCCGCCGGTGAGGATCTTGCTTTACACGCACAAAACGAATATCAGTTAATCCATACCGCCAAGTATACCGCTACGGAAGCAGAAGCACTGTTGACTAAAGAGCGTTGGCAAGATCTGGAAACCACAATGCTGATCCCGGCGGGACCGTTTCTTATGGGCACCAATCTGGATACTGCCAATCTTACGGACCGACCACAACATACAGTCGATATACCCGCGTATCGCATAGACAAGTATCTGGTAACTAATGCGCAATATGCGCGTTTTATTGCAGCAACAGGTCATCGCCCGCCTTTGGACTGGAAAGATGGGAAAATCCCCGAGGGTACGTTGTTACATCCGGTTACCATGGTCAATTGGTACGATGCGGCAGCCTATGCAAAATGGGCGGGCAAGCGGTTGCCTACCGAACCGGAATGGGAAAAAGCGGCTCGCGGAACCGACGGCAGACGTTGGCCGTGGGGTAATGTGATGGAGCCAACCCGCTTGAATACTTACTACAATGCAGGTTCGGCTACGAATGTGAATATTTATACCAAGGGGGTCAGTCCTTACGGAGTTTTCGACATGGCGGGTAACGTCAATGAGTGGACTGAAGACACCTTCTTGCCATATAAAGGATCGGATGCCTCGGCAGAGGTGTTTAAGGGAAAGGTGGCACGTGTCTTGAGCTCAGAGGATCGCGCCATGAAAATATCCGATTTTGTCACGGTAGATCGGCGTTACAAGGTCATGCGTGGCGGTTCATGGAAGGGCGACCCATTTTCTACGGCCACCTATCATAGAGACTATGCATTGCCCAATTTAGCATCGGACTTTTATGGGTTTCGCTGCGCATCCTCTGCGAGCAAATAGGTAACTTGATGGAGATTTTATGATGGACCGCATCGGAATAAAAATTATCTTGGCAATGGCTGGTTTATTCTGCGCATTTTCCGCGCAAGCATCAGTTGATAGCTATCGTTTTCTGCACGTTACCATTTCCACGCCCTGGTACCTCTTTATATTTTTATTGGGAGGAGTTTTTTCCCCTTTTATCTTAATGGCAGCGTTGGCTTGGTACAGTGCAGTACGTAAATCTAACCGCAAGGCAGATGATTCTGGCCCCAAGTCTTCTGTAGAGTAGGGCGTTTATGCTGCAAACTACAATGATCTTTTTTAAAACATCACTTCTTCGTTCTGTTGGGATCATATTAGTGGCATCACTGTCAATTCTGAGCGTGTTCCCTGTTTATGCCGATGATGCAAGCAAAGGGACCGACAGCGCGCAGATCATGCAAGAATTTAATAAACAGCATATAGAAGCGGAACGTGCGAAATCGATAACCGATAAAGACAAGCAACGCATCATGTTTTTGTTGGGATCGGTACTTATAACGCTGGTTCTGATTACCGGAGGGCTGGGGATCGCCATGGGTGTGTATGGGAAGCCGGTGTTTGTGCCGCACATGATATTTGCCGGACTTAGTGTAACGCTGGCGTTTGTCCATGCGATTGTCGGCATTGTATGGTTCTATCCTTTTTAGCCTCCCAAAGTTCGCCGGTTCTGCGAGTGGGTCAAATGCATTTCGTTATTTTCATCAGGTATAACTCTTAAGTTTATCCGCATCGTTCAATCCCCGGGCATTCTGGCCTACCTAATACCTTATGCCACACACCCAGCTTCCCAGCTTGAACCCAGAAACGTCAAGCAGGGTATCATGGTGGTGGGCGGTCGCCATTCTTTATTTCCTGTCGGGATTGAGCAGCCTCGCGTTTGAGGTGCTGTGGGCACGCATGTTGTCCATGCAATTCGGAGTAAGCATATTTGGCGTGGTACTTACGGTTGCGGCGTTCATGATCGGGTTGGGTCTGGGCAGTCTGGCGGGAGTAAGATGGGCAAAACTATGCAATAAACCATTGACCATCTTTGCGGTGCTTGAGACGGCAATTGCGCTCTATGCTTTGTTGCTGCCAAACCTGCTTCATTCAGTCAGCGGATGGATGGAGAGTATCGCCGTTCAATTGTCATTAGTGCAGTGGTATCTATTGCAAGGGGCGGAAGCCCTGTGTTTACTGGTTATTCCTGCATTTGCCATGGGTGTGGGTTTCGCTCTCATGCTTAAAGTCGTTGAACGCACACCGTTATCGTTGGGAAAGCTTTACGGCCTGAATACGATAGGAGGAGCCGTGGGGGCTTTATTCCCTTTGTGGAGTTTGCCGTTATTGGGCTGGACCGTTTCGGTGAGAATCGTCGCTTTGCTCGGACTAGCGGTCGGTGGCACAGCATTTGCCTTGTCGTGCTTTACTCGGTCTGGCGATAGTCCACTTCAACCGGTTGAAAACAACAGACCACCACGCCCGCCGTTACTTGCGCTGATCATTTATGCCGGGATCGGGGCTGGTAGCATCATGCTCGAGGTCGGCTGGATACGTTTATACGGCATGATCTTGCTGCGCACCGAATACGTACTCGGCGTCATCCTGGCGGTATTTCTACTTGGTATTGCGCTTGGCAGTATGTTCTTGCCGCGCTTACACAAATATTGGATGTCTGCGTTCATGCCGTTCGTAGTAGGGGGGGGTGTACTGCTAAGTTTATGGTTGCTGCCAGACGCTTCTGCTTGGGTCGAGCGCAGTCAGTTCCAATCACTATTTGGGGCGTTGTGGTCACAAGCACTGATGCTGGGGATATTTACCTTGCCGATCACTTTGGCACTGGGGGCATGGCTGCCATTATTGGCTGGTCGTTTTGGCGGCGCGGAGGCGAGTGGTGCATGGTTATACGGGGCCAACTGCCTGGGTGGCGGGGTTGGTGCAGTCGTGGCCTGTCTGGTGGGCATACCCTTGTTTGGCAGCGTTGCGATGGTTGCTTTGGCCGGGCTTGCAATCACCGCTTTGGGTTTGATGTGGGTCAAATCACGCTGGGCCTGGCTGGGATTCGCGGTCATGATGTTGCTTGCCTGGCCTTTGCGCAATATGCCGCCGGTGCACAAACTTTTGCCGCAAATCGAAGCCAATAGCCGTGATTTGTCACTCTACGAAGACGCGATTTCCCTGACGCATGTAGTCCGGCAGCAGGATGGCCAACGCATACTTTTGAGCGATCTACAGCGTATGGATGCTTCCACCGACCCGAGCGCGGTCAGGATTCAGATGAATCAGGCCAGACTGGCGTTGCTTCTGCATCCTGCACCGCATAGTATTTTATTTCTTGGGCTGGGAACCGGTATTTCAATGGCCGGATCCCTGCCGTTTCCCGGTTTGCAACGCAATGCAGTGGAATTATCGCAAGGAGCCATTCTTGCCGCCAGGAATTGGTTTGCTCCGGTGAACGACAATATCATGGATCAAGCGCAGATCCAACGAGACGATGCCAGGCATTTTTTAAATACGACACAACAAAATTTCGATGTGATCGTCGGTGACTTGTTTCATCCCGATCTGGCAGGGATGGGTTCCTTGTTATCCGTGCAACAGTTCCAGAGAGCACATAATCACTTGAATGCTAATGGCATTTTTGTGCAGTGGCTGGCACTTAATCAATTCGATATTCGATCGCTCAATGTCGTTCTGCGCAGTTTTCGCCAAGTATTTCCGGATGCCCAGATGTTTATGGACGGTATGCATTTGGCTTTGGTCGGCCCAAGGCAGAACTTTTCTGGACGGAATGCGATGCTGGGAAATTTATCCCGTTTATCAATACAGGAGCAAGGCGCTGTAACAGGTGGCGAAGGCGCATGGACTTGGCTTGGGCGTTACTGGGGACCAATTTCGGAGAGTGTGGGCCCGGTTCAGGATGAATGGGTGCCATACATCGAATTCAATTTACCGCGCGCGCGCTATGACGGAAGCGTCAACCTTGCAGCATTATTGCAGTGGCTATTGCAGCAGCGATCAGAGGTTAGCACTGCCATGAAAATATTGGGGGTAGAGGAAGAACAGAAGAATGAATTTGGGCGAGCTTATATGGCGACGGAACTGGCGGTTCGGGGATGGTTGGCTTCCATTCAAGGCGATGACGAAAAATCAGGCCGCTTGATTTGGCTGGCCTATCAGGCGAATTCCAAAGATCACTGGATTGCCGATGGGCTAGCTGATAATATGCTGTCATCGCTTCCACTGGCCAGTCAACACGGATTAAGCGAGCGCGATGCATTGCAGAGAATCTTGAAGATTGATCCGAATCATACTGGAGCGTTGCGCTCCCTTTTGCATCTGGAGCGGTCTGCGGGCAACAAGCAAGAGGCGGAATATTATCGTTTGCGTTTGCTTTCGATATCGCCCCTTGACGATGAAGCAAATGGTTTGCAGAGTTTGTTATAAATAGCGCGGCATCAGAAAGGCACACATGTCCTCAGGTGTTAACAAGGCACTTTCCAGCATCCCAATCAAAATTATCGGCTCTACGGCGAAAAAAGGTATGCCCAAGTTTCATTGGAAACGGCGTATCTTGCAGGTTGCAGTTTTGTTGCTATTGGTAATCGTCCCGGTGAGCGGATTATTTAGGGTCTCTCCGGAGGATGCAGCATTGGTGGTGCTGGATCGGCAAATCTGGCTTGCCGATTTCTTTCTGATATTCGGGTTATGGATCGTGTTGGCCTGCTTGATGATCGCATTGTATTCGGTTGCGGGAACTGTTTTTTGCGGCTGGGCATGCCCTCAAAACACTGTGTCGGAATGGGCCAACCATATGACTCATAAATTGCTTGGAAAGCGTGCCGAAGTAAGCCTCACCGGTGAAGCACCGCTAGTAGCTGCGGCTAAGAACAAGGTTTTGAACTGGGCGTTGCTGGGGTTAGCATTTTTACTGGCAGCAATGTTTTTCGCATTGGTTCCTTTGTTGTACTTTTACCCTCCGGACGTGGTGTGGTCTTTTATGATTTTGCGGACAGACACAAGATTGGCCGGTTCTTTATATTGGATTTACACCATATGGGTGTTGATCATCTTTTTGGATATCGCGGTGATCCGCCATTTCTGGTGCCGTTTCGCTTGTGTTTACAAGGTATGGCAACACTCATTCAAAGCCAAGGAAACACTGCATGTGACTTACGATGCCAGCCGTTCGGGTGAATGCGCCAAGTGCAATTATTGCGTTACGACATGTTTTATCGAGTTGGATCCGCGCAAGACCGACAGCTATGACAGCTGCATCAATTGTGGCGATTGCATTGATGCGTGCAATACTTTGCATGCCAAAAAAGGCGAGGTGGGTTTATTGCGATTTGAACTGGGGGAACGTGAACAGGCCAAGTTACGCCAATTCCGCGACAATAGCATGTCGTTACTGTCGCGCTTCGGTTGGACTGCACCCTTTGCTGCCCTTGGTCTGTTGATGTTCGCGTGGGGACTCTGGTCATATCAACCCTATCACATTTCGGCGGGTTATTTGGAAGCGAAGCAAGATCAGCCGGTGCGAAATTACCGCATTGAAGTGTCCAGCAAGCGATATCGTCCTACCGAATTGAACATATCGGTCGAGGGGTTGCCGCAAGGTGATTTTTCCCTGAGTGACCAAAAGGTAAAGCTGAAGTCGGCTGAGCGCGCTTCGGTGTTTCTTTCCGTGTCGCCCAAGGTACAACGCGGCCTCCATAGGTTTGTGGTGGTGGCTCGCTCTAATGACGGTTGGGTCGGTCGTTTTAATATACAGCATTTTGTCGAGTAAAGGATTAGGTGATGACCGAGAAACAGCATGAGCAGCCACAATTGTCGGATGTCAAATCGCATTGGGGAACGCAGGACAAAAACAATTTCGGCTACGCCTCAGAGGAAGAGCGCTTGGAGAGGCGCGGCCTGGAGGATTGGGAGATAGTTGAGAAACTTCAGGAATCGCAACCGAATGTCCCTTATTGGTTCATAGCGGTGGTAGTGATTGTATTAATGGTTGGGGTAGGACTCAGTTTCCCATTTTGGGGATTACGTCCCGGGGTCAAAGTGGACTGGACCGACTGGGTAAAAGACCCGGGATTTCTGGGGGCGATCGTGTACGTTGCGGTTGCCGGCCTATTCGTGCGCTACATGACAAATCTATATGGCTCTTCCTCCGGGGACAGATCAGATTCGGACACGGAAGGGAAAGACGAAAATAGCAGCGATAAGCAAGAATGAGGCTCGGGATCTTTCCTGATGAATCTTCATCCGAATAATGAAAAAATTACTGGCCATATGTTTAAGTTTTCTTGTGGCAGCGCTTGCAGCATGTAACGATGCGAAAGAGCTTTCGCCGATTCCTATGCAGCACTGGAAAGAGATGGATGTGCGCATTGAGACTCATCCGAATCCTCCGCTTGCAGGGATGTCAGAGATCGTCGTTATCGTTACCGGCGAGCAAGGAAGGCCGGTTCATGACTTGATTATTTCCCTGCGTGCGGATGATTCGGCACCTTGGGTGCAAACGATCCAGGATGGGTACATCGGTGTTTATCGTCGCGGTGTGAGCGTGGGATTCGGAGAAAGTGCGGTGCTGCAAGTGCGGCTTCAGCATGGGGAAAAACAACAAGTATTGTTTTTTCCGCTCAAGCTGGCAGCCGGTTAGTCCTGAACAGGCTGATTTGTGTCATTGTCGGGCGACATTGTCATGGTCAGAATGATATTCGCCAGGTAAATGCAAAAACCGACTGCCATGATCGTGCCGGAAATCGCCATGATCGGCCCGTAAAAACGATGTACGGCAGGAATGTCCTGAGGGTTGGACGGTAATAACAATCCTTCCCAAATGCCAAAAACCATTTGTATGATGTAGAAGCTATAAACGCCTATGCTGATCCACCAGAATGTATGGCCAACTAATTTTACGGAATAGATCTTTTTTCCCGAGAAAATAGGGAGTAGGTAGAAAGTGATACCCATGGCCAGTAAAACCACACCACCAACCAAATTCATATGTGCGTGAGCCAGCGGGTCTATCATATGGCCAGGGCCGCCGTAAGGGCTGCCGATTGAATCCAGCCAAGCGCGAATCGGAGGCATGACTTGAAGCATGCCATGAATGGCACCAATAAAAAATGAAAAAGCGGAAAGCAGCAGAAATTTCGACAGATGCCGATGCAAAGGGTCTTGGATCATAGTGTGAGGATACGAATTTGTAGGTTGTGCTGGATGGGGCAGGACTGGCCGATCAGGACGGCTGGCCACAAGAAACAACCGTGTTTACACGACACCATAAAAGAAAATGCCCGACGATTGCCGGACACTTTCTAATGCTGCCTTAAACCGTACTGCGTTTTTATTTTTTCTTTTCGCCTTCGACGATCCGTTCAATTCCTAAACCTGACAGGGTTACAGAAACTACGATTCCCAACACAAAAATCCCGATTGGCACTAAAAGTTCAATTGGCATGCTATATCTCCCCACTTTGTTACTTGATTGGCGATTTGCCGAAAGGGCACCCAGAATCAAAACATCGACTACCAATGCTAAGTTTATCGGACTCTTTCTTTTCATGCAACTGCAATTTTCAAGAGTGTTATTTTATGGTGTTGGCGCAAAGTGATAGTGTCCGCTGGCGATACTAGTCACCCTTGTTAAAAATAGCGGCGGACATTTTGAATGGACAAATTCATGATTTAAAAGGAAGCGAAGCGCACACAGGTATTAGGCCTGCGGGAATTAAGGACAAGAACAGCCAACAAAAAGCGGCCAAAAGATTGGGGATAACGGCCCGTCAAGTGCGCCGCTTGTCAAACATTGCCGGACTGTAGGCTTGGCGGGGGTGGGCAGCAAGAAGCGATGTAAACCTTCGAGCCGACTGCTTGATGAAACCCTCCGAGTTATGGCGATGGAACTGCCTGTCTTGTGCCATGTCAAACCGTTGTTATATGTTGCGAGCCGCTCTGAATGGCGTATAGCGAGTGGATTGTCGCGGCTGAGATGGCAAGTATGCGCCACGCGAGCAGGTGCGTTTCAGGTGGCTAACTGGCATAATGCTCAGCACATAAGGAGGATTTATGGATAAAACTGTCAATCAACTGGTTGTGGACCTGGAACTGATACGCAGGCTGGATAAGAACGGTCCGCGTTACACCTCATATCCGACCGCAGACCGTTTCGTTGAAGCCTTCAACGCCAAGACTTACGCGCAGTGGGTTGCCAAGCGGGAGATTGGCGGCATCGCGCGTCCTTTGTCGCTGTATATCCACATCCCATTCTGCAACACGCTGTGTTTTTACTGTGCCTGCAACAAGGTGATCACCAAGGACAAGAGCAAAGCCGGCGAATACGTGCGTTATCTGATCAAGGAAATGGCCATGCAGGCGATGCTGCTCGGTCCGGATCAGGTGATTGAGCAACTGCACTTCGGCGGAGGCACGCCGACATTCCTCAGCGATGACGAGATCCGCCAGGTGATGGCAGCGATCCGTCAGCACTTCAAGCTGGTGGAGGACGGCGAATATTCCATCGAAATCGATCCGCGCAAGGTCAGCGATGAAACCATTGCGCTGCTCGGCGAAGTGGGCTTCAATCGCATCAGCATCGGCGTGCAGGATTTCGATGCCGAGGTACAAAGCGCGGTGAATCGCATCCAGAGCGAAGAAGAAACACTGCGCGTGATTCATGCGGCGCGCGCCAATGGATTCAAATCGGTCAGCATCGATCTGATTTACGGCTTGCCCAAGCAAACTTTGAAAGGCTTTGGCGTGACGCTGGATAAGGTCATTGCTGCCAATCCTGATCGTTTGTCCATCTATAACTATGCGCACATGCCGACCCTCTTCAAGCCGCAGCGGCGCATCCATGAAGAGGATCTGCCTGCGCCGCAAGTAAAGCTGGATATTCTCGACATGGCAGTGAACAAACTGACCAAGGCGGGCTATGTATACATCGGCATGGATCACTTCGCCAAGCCGGAAGACGAGCTGGCCGTGGCGCAACGTCAAGGCAGGCTGCATCGCAATTTCCAGGGCTATTCCACTCATTCGGACTGTGATTTGGTGGCGCTCGGCCTCAGTGCCATCGGCAAGATCGGCCCGACCTACAGCCAGAATTACAAGGAACTGGAAGATTACTACGCTGCGCTGGACAGAGATGTGTTGCCCATCATGCGCGGCATGGAATTGAACGCCGACGACCTGGTGCGTCGCGCCATCATTCAGGCCTTGATGTGCCACTTCGTTCTTGCCAAAGAGACATTTAACAGCGCCTACCAGATCGATTTTGATCGCTACTTTGCCATTGAACTGAAAGAGTTGCGCGAGTACGAACGCGAAGGGTTGCTGGAGATTTCTCCGCAATCGATTAAAGTGACCCCCAAGGGACGTATGTTGATACGCAATATCTGCATGGTGTTTGACAAGTATTTGCGCACGCGGCAGGAGCATGCGCTCTATTCCAAGGTGATTTAGGCGTAAAGGGCTGGTCAAGCCATTATCCTCTTTCCCCCAGAGGTGAGGGTGTTTGACCAGCCCTTTACGTTTCCTCTCTCCGCTATAATTCGTCCCTGCCTTTTTTCATGGGTCGAGCATGAACAAAATCCTCAAGTATGGTTTGTTGGGTGTGGGCGGCATAGTCGCCGTTGCCGCTGCGGGAGTGGCGTATGTGGCGGCAACTTTCAATCCCAACGACTATAAGGCACAGATCATCAAGGCGGTGAAGGACAGCAAGCAGCGCAATCTGCGTCTGGATGGTGATATTAAGTTGTCGTTCTTCCCCAGCATAGGCGCGAATTTAAGCAAGGTGTCGCTGTCTGAATTCAATAGCGACAAAGAGTTTGTGGCAATTGAATTTGCGCGTGTTTCGCTCGCCCTCATGCCGCTGCTTAGCAAACAGGTGGTGGTGGATGAAGTGGCGGTTAGCGGTTTGAAAGCCACGCTGGTCAAGCACAAGGACGGCACGACCAATATCGACGACTTGCTTGGTAAAGATGAAAACAAGAAGGATGAAAAGAAAAAGAACGGCAGCCAGCAGGTGAAGTTTGATATTGCCTCGGTAGATATCGAAAAAACCGATCTAAGCTATCGCGATGAAGGCACCGGCGCACAATACGTCATCAAGGACTTGAACCTTAAGACTGGGCGCATCGCCAACGGATCGCCGGGCAAAATTGCTTTGTCCGCAGGTGTACAAGCCAATCAGCCCAAACTTGATATCAGCACGCAACTGAAGACCACGCTGAGGTTCGATTTGGATAAGCAACATTATCAGTTGGAAGGGCTGGATTTACAGGTCAGCGGCGCGGTTCTCAACATAAGTAATTTGGAGATAAAGGCCAGCGGCGATGCGAGTGCCAATCTGGCCACTCAAGAATTTTCTGCGCAGAAATTCATGTTGCATGCGACGGGCGCAAAGGCTAAAGATAACTTTGAAGCCACGCTGAATGCATCGGCACTGAGCTTCACCAAAGACAAGCTCTCCGGCGACAAGCTGACGCTGAATGCCAAACTGGACGGTGCTTCCGGCAATATTGCGGCAGTCCTGTCAGTGCCCAGCCTGGAAGGCAGTATGAAATCTTTCAAGGCCAGCGCTCTGGCCTTGGACTTGAATATGAAGTTGCCACAGCCCAAGCTGGACATCACTGCGCAGATCAAGACCGCACTGAACCTTGATCTGGAAAAACAAAACTTCCAATTGAAAGGCCTGGATTTACAGGCCAGCGGATCGGCTCTCGACATGAGCGATCTGAAGATCAAGGCCAGCGGTGATGCAAGTGCCAATCTGTCCACTCAGGAGTTTGGCGCGCAGAAATTTTCTTTGCACGCAACGGGCATGAAAGTAAAAGACAGTTTCGAGGCTACGCTGGATTCACCACAGCTTAGCCTTGCCAAAAATAAATTCTCCGGCGACAAGTTGACGCTGAATGCCAAGCTGGACGGCGCCTTTGGGAATGTCGCCGCCAGCTTGTCGCTGCCCGGGGTGGAAGGCAATGCGCAATCTTTCAAGGTCAGCGCGCTGGCTCTGGACCTGGATGTGAAGCAACCTGAGCAAGCCTTCAAAGTGAAACTCAGCTCGCCGGTGTCAGGCAGTATTCAGGCGCAGCAAATCAATTTGAGCAACCTCGTTATTGCGGTGAAAGCCACTGGCGACAAGCTGCCGAACAAATCGGTGAGCAGCGAAATGAAGGGCAGTGTGCAAGTGGACGCCTTGAAGCAAAACGTGCAGGCGAATCTCGCCGGCGGGCTGTTGCAAAGCAAGGTCAAGGCCAAAGTCGGCGTGAAGGGATTCGACCATCCGGCGATCAATTTTGATGTGGAGGTGGACCAGTTCGATGCCGATTTGTATCTGCCGAAAAAATCTGCTGATGCGCCGAAGTCAAAAGAGCCGGAGCAGCCGCTGGATCTATCCGCATTACGCACACTCAATCTGGACGGAAGTCTGCGCATCGGTGCGCTCAAGGTGGCGAACGTGAAATCCAGCCAGGTGCGTCTGGAGGTGAAGGCGCATAACGGGCTGGTGAATCTCAACCCGCTGTCCGCCAATCTGTATCAGGGCAGCATGAACGGTAGCTTGAGCTTGAATGCGCAAGCTACACCCAGCATTGCCATCAATCAGAATTTGAGCGGTATCAATATTGCTCCCTTGCTCAAGGATGCGCTAAATCTTGACATGCTGGAGGGCAAGGGCAATGTCGCAGTCAATCTGACCATGCAAGGCAGCACCGTCAGCGCGATGAAGAAAGCGCTTAATGGCAAGCTGTCGCTAAATCTGGCTGACGGTGCGCTCAAGGGTATCGACATCGACAAGAAGCTGAGCGCTGCCCAGGCCATGTTGAGCAAGGGCAGTGCGACCACGCAAACGCAATCCGCCAGCAAGGATGAGAAAACCGACTTCAAAGAATGCAAGGCGACCTTCAAGGTGAACAACGGCATTGCGCACAACGACGACCTCTCCCTGAAATCGCAGCTGATACGGATCAGTGGAGCAGGCGACATCAACATCGGCAACGACAGCATCGACTATGTTGCCAAAGCCACCTTGGTCAAGACCCAAGGGGATCAAGGTAGCATCACAGTGCCGCTGCGTGTCAGCGGTCCGTTCACCGATTTGAAATACACCTTGGATTATGCCGCGATGGTCAAGGAAGCGGTCAAACAGAAAGTGGATGCGAAGATCGAATCCAAGAAAGAAGAATTAAAGAACCAGATGCAAGAGCAGCTCAAGGGAAAATTAAAAGGGCTGTTCAAGTGATTGGAGGCCGTATAGGAGCGGGCCATGCCCGCGAGCCTTTTGGTCGCGGGCCGCTTCGACAGACTCAGGGCAGGCATAACCTGCTCCTACAACTGCGGTTGGATGCGTAGTTTCTCGTCTCGCCTGATCGCATGGCAACGCCAGCACGGTCGCCACGACCTGCCCTGGCAGGGCGTGGATGCCTACCGCGTGTGGCTGTCCGAGATCATGCTGCAACAGACGCAGGTCGCCACCGTCATCCCGTATTACCAGCGCTTCATCGCATCGTTCCCAACCATCGCCGCACTCGCCGCCGCGACTGAAGAGCAAGTGCTCGCGCACTGGAGCGGGCTCGGCTACTACGCGCGCGGGCGCAACCTGCATCGTGCTGCGCAGATTGTCGTCGAAAAACATCACGGCGAATTCCCGCGCCAATTCGAGCAGATACTCGAGTTGCCCGGCATCGGGCGATCCACTGCCGCTGCGATCTGTACACTGGCTTACCATGAACGCCGCGCGATACTGGACGGCAACGTCAAGCGCGTGCTGGCGCGCTACTGCGGTATCAGTGGATCACCTAGCCAAAAAGCAGTGGAAGATCAGCTCTGGCAACAAGCCGAGAATTTGCTCCCTCTCCCACCGGGGGAGGGCTGGGGAGGGGGTAACGATGTTGCCACCTACACCCAAGCCCTCATGGACTTGGGCGCGACGCTATGCACGCGCAGCAAGCCGAAGTGCGGTGAGTGTCCGGTGCGCAGCGATTGTGTTGCGTTTCAAAACGGACGAGTGAGCGAGCTGCCCACGCCGCGTCCACGCAAGGCTGTGCCGGAAAAACACTGCACGTTTTTATTGCTGATGCACGGCAATGACATCCTGCTGGAGAAACGCCCCGGCAGCGGTATCTGGGGAGGGCTGTGGTGCCCGCCGCAGTTTGACGATGAGGCTGCAGCGAAGGATTGGTTCGTGCGAAACGGAATGACTGCGAGTCATGGAGAAAGGCTGGCGACATTCACACACACCTTCACTCATTTCAAACTGCACATCACGCCGTTGAAGATTCAGCTCGCGCGCAAGCCGCTGCGTGCTGAACAACCGGGGAGTGTGTGGCTGGATGTGGATGAGGCGTTGCGGGCGGCGATACCGACGCCAGTGCGTAGCCTGCTGCAAGAACTCAACCGTAGGATGGGTTGAGCGTAGCGATACCCATCGAAATTTTATAGGAGTTCAAGGTTTGCCGGGGGTAGCCCGGCAGCTAG
>PLBS01000137.1 GCA_003134595.1 Gallionella sp.
AGGTAGGTCACATGACCGCGATGCAGCACGTCGAAGCAGCCGTTGGTGAACACGATGGGCCGCGGCAATGCGGCTACCCGTTCGGCGAGCTGGTCGGACGTGCATAGTTTGCGTTCGAAAGCTGGTGCGGAATACATTTTAAAGGGGCCTTTAGTCCAGGTACTCAAACATGCTGATAACGCGCTGCACCCCTTTGGTGGTGCTGGTGACATCGGTAGCGGCGTCGGCCTCAGCGTGGTTGACGATGCCCATCAAATATACCGTGCCATTTTCGGTGACGACTTTGATGTGGTCGGCGCTGAAGCGTTTGTCGTTCACAAAGCGCAGTTTTACGTTAGAGGTGATCAGGCCGTCGTTGCTGCGCGATGCCAGCGAGCTGATGTTTGAGATGGCCAGATCATTGTTCACATCGCGCACGTTCTTTATGCCGGAAATGATCTTGCCGATTTCGGTCTTGGTGGATTCGTCCAGCACTTCGCCGCTGATCAGCACGTTGTGATTATAGCTTGTCACATTGACGTGCATCACGCTGTTGATTTGTTTGTCGATAAGGTCAGCGGCTTTCGTTTCGATCTTCTGATCATCGACATAAGCATTTTTGGTGCGGCGATCCTGCGCTATCAGAACCCCGGCGCCCACGCCTACCGCAACGACGGGAAAACAACCTTGCAGCGAACCGGATACCAGCACGAGCAACAGCAGAGAAACGACGCGCACCGTCATTCCCCCAACAGAAGATAATCAATGATATCGCACAGGCAATGCAAACTCAGCAAATGTACTTCCTGAATGCGCGCGGTGCTTTGCGCATCCACGCAAATCAATACGTCGTCAGGGCGTAGTGAGCGGGCCATTTCACCGCCATCGCGTCCGGTCAGCGCGATCACGCGCATATCGCGTTCGTGAGCGGCATGAATGGCGGCCACCACATTCGGCGAATTGCCGCTGGTGGAAATCGCCAGCAGGCTGTCACCGGGCAAGCCCAGCGCACGCACCTGCTTGGAAAAAATCTGGTTATAGTCGTAATCGTTGGCGATCGAAGTCAGCACCGAACTATCGGTAGTCAATGCGATACACGCCAGGCCGGGACGCTCTTTTTCGAAGCGATTCAGCAATTCAGCGGAGAAATGTTGCGCGTCGGCTGCCGAGCCGCCATTCCCGCAGCACAGAATCTTGCCGTCGTTGGTGACACAGTCGAAAAAGATTTGCGCGCCGTCGGCGATGGGCTGTGCCAGTCCATCCTTGACCTTCAGCTTGATCTCCGCGCTGTCCTTGAAATGCTTGATGATGCGTTTGTTGATGTCCATGTTGGTTCAGGCTGTTTTTCTGAAAGCGGATATTAACCCGAATAGTTCACAAATTCATGTCAAAGACCTCTGTACAACGTAGCGAGCGATGGTCAGGCGAGGAGGAAAGCGGTGAAAAACCGCAGTGTATGTGAATATACACGAGGATTTTGAACCGTTTTCCGACAAAGCATCACCGAGCGCAGTAGTTGTGCAGAGGGTCTTCAAGCATCGAACGCATTCTTGAGCCATTGCACATTCTCACCTTTTACGTCATCAAGCAGTACGGCATCGAAGCGGCATGGCGGGGTGCGCGCGAGACTGGCGAGATATTGTTGCGCGGTACGGATGATGCGTTGTTGTTTGGGTGCATCGATGCTGGCTGCCGCACCGCCGAAATTTGCATTGCGCCGCAAGCGTACCTCGATGAATACCAGCGTTGACCCATCCTGCATGATCAAATCGATCTCGCCAAAACGGCTGCGGTAATTTTGCACGATCAGCTTCAGACCCTGTTGCTGTAAATACTGCGCAGCCAGTTGTTCGGCCTGCGCGCCATGCTTGATCATGGCGTGTTGATTGCCTTGTCAGGGAACATCTGTGAAGTGGGTGCGGCAGGTGCGTCGGGCAGTTGGGCGTGTCCTTGTGCAAACACTGCCGGAATCGCCATGTGCTGGAAGTTGTGGTCACTGAGTTGGATCTGCCCGCTCACGCCGTCCAGCGGCAAAGCGGCATTGATTTTGTTGGCAAGCATCAATTGAATCAGCCGGAATGAGTCTATTCCCAGCGCGTAAAGCCGCTCACGGTCTGCTGAAAGCGGCGGGTTGGCGCGCGGATAAATCATTACGGCGGGATGATCGGGCTGCAACAACCAGGGCATATCGACAAAGCGGATGCCATTCAAATCGTAATTGGTCAGGATGTTATCGTTGCCGACAAAGATTTGCGAGGTGGCGTAAACCGGCAATTTGTTCGGCAGGTAAGGGCGAATCAGGCGCGCCTTTTCGGCGTCGGCAGCGAGAAATACCATCGTGTCAGTGATGCCGGCGATATCCGCGAACACGGCTGGATCGTCGGTGTATTCGATCTCGCGCAGAATGCCCCTATCCACATTATTGGCCGGTCCGGTCCATTCTTCCTCAAAAGCGGCTTGCATGCGCTGGGACAGTTGCGTGTGGGTGGTGATGATGATGGCCTGATGCAGGCCGTGCTGTTTGGCCAGTTGAGCGACTTGCCGCGCCTCTGCTTCTACTGCCATGCCAAAAAAATACAACTGCGGAGCGAATTGACCTTCCACGATGTTCAAGGCCAGGGTCGGCACGGGGATGTCTTTCTCGGCGGCCAGCGCACTGACACCGTTGCGTGTCAGCGGCCCCACCACGGCGCGCGCGCCGTTGGCGATGGCTTGGCGATAAGCAGTGACGACATTGCTGTTCTCGTCAAAATCACTGTATACATGTACCGGCAGGAGCTGACTTTTATAATTGGCCGCCGCAAAGAATCCCTGCTGCACCGCTTCGGCTGCAGAAGCAAAGATGGTCGAATGCAACGGCAGCAACAACGCGATATGTGGAAAAGGCGTTTCCGTGGGGAGCACGGGTGGCGCAGGCTTTGTTTCAACAGGCGCAATCGTTAGGGGCGTCTCAACAATGAGTGCGGGTGGCGCTATCGCCTCGGTAATCGCTGGGGGAGGCGCGGGTTGTTCATTGCCGACCACCGGCGTTACAGGCTTTGTCTCAATGGGCGTTTGCGGTACGGTGCTGCTACAAGCGTATAGTGCGAACAAAATTGATAGTAAGAGGATTACACGTTGCATAACGAACATTCGCAAAAATTAGAACCCGCATTATATGTAGTTGCCACCCCGATAGGAAATCTGCGTGACATCACCCTGCGCGCACTGGAAGTGTTGGCAGCCGCAGACGTGGTTGCGGCCGAGGACACACGCAACACTGCCCATTTGTTGACGCATCACGGCATCACCGCGAACAAGTTGGTTGCGGTACATCAGCACAACGAACGCGGCGCTGCGGAAAAAATCATTGCGCTTTTGCAAGCCGGGAAAAGCGTGGCTTTCGTCAGTGATGCGGGCACTCCCGCCGTCAGCGACCCCGGCGCGTTGCTGGTGCAAGCGGTGCGCGCGGCGGGCTTGCGTGTCATTCCGATCCCCGGCGCGAGCGCGGCGATGGCGGCTTTATCTGCGGCAGGCTTGAGCGAGCCGCATTTTTTGTTCTACGGTTTTTTGCCGAACAAATCCGCCGCACGGTGTACCGTGCTGCAATCGTTAATCAGTCATCCCTACACGCTGGTGTTTTACGAAGCTCCGCATCGCATTGTCGAATGCGTTGCCGACTTGTGCGCGGTGTTGGGCGGGGAGCGGCAAATCGTGCTGGCGCGCGAAATCACCAAGTTGTTCGAGACGATACATGCCTGTGCGCTGCAAGATGCCGAAGCTTGGCTGCAATCCGACAGCAACCAGCAGCGCGGCGAATTCGTCGTGCTGGTTTCCGGTGCGGTGCCGCAGCCGGGTTTATCGGTCGAAACATTAAACACGCTATCTTTGTTGCTCGAAGAATTGCCGCTCAAACAGGCGGTGCAGCTCGCCGCAAAGATCAGCGGAGCCAACCGCAACGAGTTGTATCAGCGCGCTCTGGCACTCAAGCCGGCGGAGGGCTGAAAATTGCGGCAGGCCACGACTTTCTTGCTATCATTCTGCGGACAGCCCAGCGCACCAGTGTCTTTGCGGGTGTGTTTTAGGGTGTCTACTTTACGTTAGGGTTAAGCGATGACTGAGATTTCCATTCTGCAAGACTGGCTCCCAACGAAACTATCCCAAAGAATAGCGTTATGGACATGGCCAGTTGCCATTGGCGGTGCTGCTCTTGTTCGCTTTCTGATCCCCTTAACGCCTTCAGTAACAGCGGCAGAGATAGTGCTGCTGCAATCAATAGTATTCCTATTCCTTGCATTATTAGGTTCATTGATAACGCTCTTTCTTGTTATGCACCATTACAAAAACCCGCTCAGTCGTGAAGAAAAAATTAAACAAGTTGAGCGGCTCGCCGAACAAGCAGGTATTGACCCAAGAGTTTTACTTGGCAATCTTAAATCCGATCAACCACAATCTTTTCCTATGAGCACATTACCTGTAAACCATCCGATTCGTAAAAAACGTGGCTGGTAAAAACCCTAACCTGTCAGTCAAGAGGGACTGCGCTAAAGCGCAGCCCCTTACTTCTACGTTAGGCACAAAATTGTCGAAGACAACACTCCTGATTGCAGCCGTATTAGTCGCCTTGTCGATCTGGACGGGTATTCAAATTGATACAGAGCGAGACTGGATTGCGTGGTTATTCATCGCTGCAGTTCCAGCAGCGATTATCATTATTTTGATTTGGCTGAGGCTGAAATATCCAACCGATGGAGGCAAGAATGAGAAATAATATTTTTGAGATTCTAATTTTCGCGCTTTGGGCCACAAGCGTGAGTCAGGCATCGTTGGCACAATTGTATGAAAGAGGAGACGAGAACCTCGTCCTGCCAGATGAATTCTATATTTCGGCGCGCTGCGAGGAGCCAATTCAAAGGCTGGAATGGGTAAGAGAAGACAAACGCCTTCTAGATCAAGTCGATATCAAGTCAGCCGAGAGCGTTGCGGGCGAGATGTCTTCAATCTGCGATAAGGTGAAGAAAAGGGAAGTTTTGCCTGACGCGTGGGTAATCGAATTTGAGCGTTTGGGGAAATCATTGGAATCACTGACAGACGCGTGTGGACGAACCGTAATGTGTAAGAAAATGTTCATTCCACCACCTAAGCCCATACCTAACAATTTCAGTGCGTATTCTCTTTTTCTCTTTCCAAGTTCTGAGTGGAGTAAGCCAGAGCTTCAAGCTGAACGCTACAAGATACGAGCCGCCTTTTCAGACTTTGGCGATTCAATTGGAAACAAACGGGCGGCAATTTGGTTTTCGACAAGCTTCAATTCCTCAACACCTGACGTTCAACGCAGCAAGTACTTTGCCGACACTTTCAAGCTCAACTACAACGATGGCCCATTCGTCGTTACGTCCTTAAAACGACCAGATGCTCTCGCCAAGAACGATGAGATTGTTGTAATTAAACTGGGTGGAATTAACCCAGACCGGATTGTGAAAGTACTTAATTTGCTTGAAAAAGATTTACGGACGGACGCAGATATCCGAAAGCGAACGTTAATCTTTGAAGAGATCAAGCAAAGACTGCTATCTGTTATCGATCGTAATCCAGAAATCGCTAAGGAAATTACTAAGACCGCCATAAGCGTGCTGACAAAATAGACGACATATCCACATTCAAGCGCAGGCCTAACCCTGCGCTCAAGCGGGACGCGCCTAGGGCGCGCCCCTTAGCTCCACGTTAGAGAGCAGAGCCAAAAGGGTCAGCATCGGGTTTGTTTTTCATCCCACCCCCTTAACCTCAAACACCGCATTACTCCCCGCCCTACCTGACGGCAAATCAAATCCCCTGAATAGATAGTGGGATGCTTTACTTTCAAACAGACGTTTGATACGCTGATTTCGTATAGTCTCCCTCTTTACCCATAGCTGATTATTTTCTTTCGCGGAAATCAATATGCCTACTTTTTCCAACACACGGTTTGTCACTACATTTTTCCTGATAACTTTGCTGGCCGCTTGTGGCGGCGGTGATAAGCCGGCAGCAGGCCCCGGACCGGGTGCGGCTATGCCGCCGCCCGAGGTGGATGTGATTACCGTTGCTCCGGGCCGGGCGACACTCACCCAGGACTTGCCGGGGCAATTGCAGGCCTATCGCACGGCGCAGGTGCGTGCGCGTGTCGAGGGGGTGGTTGAAAAAAGATTGTTCCAGGAAGGCAGCGATGTCCAGGCGGGCGCATCATTGTTTCAGATTGATGCGCGTACCTATAGAGCGGCGGATGCATCCGCAAAGGCTGATCTGGCGATCGCACGCCAGAACGTCGAACGATATAAACCTCTGTTGGAAATCAGGGCGGTCAGTCAGCAAGAATTCGATCTGGCTGTAGCCAAGGCCAAACAAGCAGAATCTGTATCGATTGCCGCAGTTCAGGACTTGGAAAACGCCAGCGTCCCCGCCGCTATTTCCGGGCGCATCGG
>PLBS01000131.1 GCA_003134595.1 Gallionella sp.
CGCAGCGAGTTGGATGATGACGCAATAGCAGATATACGACTGGCACTGGCCCAAGGCCAGCCGCTGGGCAGCGAGAGATTTAGTGAAGCGATGTGCGCGGCGACCGGCATCCGCCGCAGCCGGAAAAGGCCGGGGCGGCCAGCAGCCTTACCAGATCAGACGAGTGGCACCGAGACGCAACCAGACTTTGGATTTTGAATAGGAGATGAAAATGCAAAAACATAATGCGATGCTGACCCCTTTAATTCGACTGGCACTGGCCCAAGGGCAGCCATTGGGAAGTGACCGGTTCAGTGACGCGATGTGCGCGGCGACCGGCACCCGACGCAGCCGGAAAAGGCCAGGGCGGCCAGCAGCCTTACCAGATCAAGCGAGTGGCACCGAGACGCAACCAGACTTTGGATTTTGAACAGGAGATGAAAAATGCAAAAACATAATGCGATGCTGACCCCTTTAATTCTGATCATCGCGGGTACGATTTTGTTTGGGCGAATTAAACGCGAAGCGGTGAACGATACGAAAGTGAGGATGGCAGCATGAACAACAAAACAATAAGCGGCATGAAGTGCATGTTTTATCTGTTAGGTTCGCTGGTGGTTGCATTGCCAGCACAGGCGGCGAGCTTTGATTGTGCGAAGGCGGCGACTAAGGTTGAAAAACTGATCTGCGGCGATGCGGCATTATCGAAGCTCGACGAGGAATTGAACGCGGCCTACAAAGCGGCGCTGCAAGATGTGAAGAATGCCGACACAGTAAAGCAGGCGCAGAAGCAATGGATCAAGGAACGCAATGGTTGTGCGAATGCGGACTGTGTGAAGCAATCGTATGGTACACGTCTGGCTACGCTTAGCTCCTTCGATGGTGTGAGCGCCAAGCTTAATAGCGTCGGGCAATACAAAATGATTGGGGACACCATTGATGTTCCTCAGCCTAATGGCATATCGAAGCTGGAAAAGCATGCCGAGGTATGCACGGCGTTTCTGAAAAATCTGGAAGCATTCCCGTCCTTTCCGCCGATGGCCTGTGATGTGAAATTCAAGCCGGAGTTTGAGGATTTCAAAACCCCGGAATGGCAGGACATTGATGTGTGGGAAAACCGGGATTTGTGGTTACAGATAGACCGGATGCCACCAAAAGACGAAGCAGAAAAGGAAAGAATGTTGGCCGACCTTAAAGATCGCATCAAGTCAGGCATGGTGTTCTTCCGCACTTCACGGTTTGATATCGACAACGATGGCGTTCTTGACCAAGTGCTGAAGATCAGTACTGACAAGTGCGATCCAGCGAACAGGGAAACAAATGATGTTTACCACCATAATCGTCCGAGTTATACCATCTATGATCCAGTGACCAGGAAAGTGGATGTTGCGAAGACGGCGTTTTATTTCTGGCACTGGAATGAGAATTCATTATTTAGTTTTAAAGGTGTGGCCTATTTTGCGTCATTATTTCGCGATACAACCAACGAACCCTATTTCGGGAAGCTTGAGCGGCCCAGCATATATGGTTATCTGCCCGTCAAATATTACATCAAACTGTTTCGTCCGCTTCCAATGGAGCAAGGCTTGCGCACTGCTTCCAAGCATACCGTGGCGCTGGTTGCTTCCAGTCGATCCGTAGCACTGGGCTGCACATATCTTTATTTGCCCCCCAAAAATGAAGGTGGATATTAATCATGGCACTGACCAATTACAACGAATTAACACTGGATACTTACAACACAGAATTATTCAATTTGCTCAAAAATGTGGAGGGCGCAGAACAATTAAAGGGGCCACGCTCGAATTGTTTTCCAACATCGGGCAATCATAGTCCCAACTCGCCTTGATTGATCATGTCATTGTCACTGTCTGATGTCACACGCGGCCTTCCTCTCGGTTTACCCTCGCGTCGCTGGCCTGTCATTTCCTCGATTTGCTGGTAGAAGCGTTCGTTGCCCAGCGGCTGGCTCTGGTTCAGTGCGAGCCGAATGTTGTCTATCGCTTCACGATCGAGTTGGGTGCGAAACAATGCCCGGTACGCGCTTTGCCGCTCTTCATCAGTTTTCCCAAGTGCATGGTATAACGAATGTGGTGTGATGATCGAACTGCTTTGCGCTAAAGCATTAATGCGGTAGCTCGTCCAGCGGTAGTGCGCCGGGTCATCCACCATTGCGGCACGTACGGGGTTGAGTTCGATATAACGTTGGCAGGCAAGCAGGTAGGACTCGGCCTGAATCAGCGATGATTTGTAGCGGCTGTCCCACAATGTTCCGGTACGACGATAGGTGGTGTTGATGTATTGCACGTAGCGCCTGCCCAGCGCGATGATGAGATTCGGCACGGCCTGGGCACCCTTGGGGGTGAGCAGCAGGTGTACGTGGTTGGTCATCAGTGCGTAGGCGTGCAAAGTGCATCGCTCTTTGTTCAACGCCTCACCCAACCAATGCAGATAGGTATGGTAGTCCTCTTCTGCAAAGAAGCAGTGCTGACGGTTGTGTCCGCGTTGCACGATGTGCAGCGGGATACCGTCAATATGAACGCGAGGTCTGCGTGGCATAGGAGGACTTTACTGCAGTTGATGAAGGAAATTGAGCATGGCCCCTTTTATTGCCTTCAAGCGGCAAGCGCTGGTTATCGCACCCTGCGCCAAGACCGTCCGAAGGACGAGCGTCTGGCGGCGTACCCCTTGCGGGTGCGGAGGGTGTTGAACCCAGCGTGCTGCGCCTACATACCGCCTTGCTTGATCACGCTTGCGCAGCGCGGCGCGCGACCTGCACCGCGACAATGTGTAGCACTGCGGCAGCAGTCAGATACAGGAACGCGCTTTGCAGATAGGGCAGGAAATATTGCGCCACCTGATTGCCGTATTGAGCCGCGCTCATTTTTTCGAAATAGTCGGCAAACAAATAAAAGCTGGCATTTGAAATCAGAAAGGCCACACCGGTAGCCGCGAAGGCGATTGCTACAAACTCTGACAGGCTACGCAATGAGAACCGATAGCGTGTCGCATAAAAACGCCCGGCGAACCACAGCACAAAATAAGTCAGAATCAAAAACCAGTAAGCCGGCGAGAAATACCAGCCATCCACCCCGCCATAGTTGAGCGCCAGATAATCCACCAGTCCCGCCTCGACCAGCAGCGCGGGGAAAGCCCAGCGCGGCAAATAAAATCCTGCCAGAAGGAACACCGCCAGCGAAGCATCCGGCAGGTGCAATGCCGTGCTGAAGTGGTAAGCACGCGTTGCCGCCATCAACACGACCAGCGATATGAAAATTGCGATGGTCTTGGCTTGAATGTTATTCATGACATCTCCTGAATTGAACTTGTTTTGATGGTTGCAACAGTACACCAAACCAACGAAAAAACAAAGGCGGACAAGCCGCCTTTGCCTATTGATATTGGCCGATTACACAATAGCCACTAGAACTCATAGGTTGCGTTCAGCGAAAAGTTGCGCTCCTGCATCGGGTACGCGCTATAACGACCGGGCGTATAAGTGCTGGCAACACCGTAGGTAAAATACTTTTCGTTGAACATATTATTCACAGCCGCCGCTAACAACCATGAACCTTCACGGTGAGACAACTTCATATCCACCGTGACGTAAGCATGCATCTGCTGACCGAATGCGTTGGCTTGGTCATTGTCGAAGTGCTGCTTGCCCACGTAAATCGCATTGGCATTAAGCGTATTTTTTTCAGATGCTTTCCATGAGGAAGAAAGCGCCAGTCGTTGCCGTGGCACCAAAGGAATATCATTCCCCGACACGTTTACACCGCCATAAGTACCCAAGCGGAATTTCGCTACCGTATAGCTATAGGCTGCAGTAACTTCGAGCGCGTCGGTGTAGTTATGTGTACCTTCCAACTCCAGCCCATAGCGACGCGTCGGCGAAAGATTCATGTTGGTGAATGTGATTGCATTGAAATGAATCTCGTTGTTCAGGTTCATCTGAAAAAGTGCCGCTCGCACTTTGTTGTTCCCGCTCTTGTAGTCGATACCAGCTTCGCTATCCTGAGAGGTCTGCGGTTCCAGCAAGGTGATCTTTGAGCTACAAATGAAAGTAATGGGATCACAAACCCCATATTGATCAAAAATTTCATCCACGGTCGCTATTCTAAAACTGTGACCGAAACGCCCAAACAGTGACAAGTCCTGATTCAAATTTTGGCGCAGCCCGAGTTCATAAGCATTCACAGTGTGTCCTTGATTGCTCGATGCGTAGGCCGCAGGGTTAACGGTATCACGGGCTTGGTAATCTACCTGTTGTGTACGAGCCCCCAGCGTCAACTTGGTGTCGGCGCCAAGCTGCGTAGTGTTCTGCGCGTACAACGCACGATTGGACTGCTTCGCCAGGATTCGCGCTGTCGGTGTGCTCAGGGTAGCCGGGCTGGTTGAACGAATGGAATCATAATTCCAATCGGCGAGATCAACACCGACGATCATCTCATTTCCAGATCCGCCTAGTTGATAAGGAATTTTTACACGGGGCGTAAAAGAAAGCAGATTGAGGTCCGTATCCAAATAGCTACCCCCGTAAGTTGCAAAATATGCCTGTTGTTTTGTGTCTCGATATGAAAGTTCGCCTGCCAACTGTCCAAAATCGAACTGCTGAATGGTTCCGAGGCTTACATGTCCGCCATCTCGCTTGCCATAATCCAGCGGGGTCGAAGTACCACGCGGGTCAGTCGCTAGCTCATTCAGTCCAATACTAGGGTCAACTGTACGCGAACCGGGATAGCGGAGGTTTTGATTATCTGCGCCGAATTTAAAGACAGCTTCACCATGCCCAACGTCAGTACGCAAATCGGCTTCCAGATTACTTTGTGAGATATTGTTATTGGCGCGATAGTTGGACGAATCCAAACCGCTGGCCGTGACACGCATTCCAACACGATCAGCTGTTCCAGCGAGTGCTAGCTGCCATTCTCTTGTACCGTAACTTCCCAAACCTATGCTCGCGTTACCGCGCATTTCTTTGCTGGGGTGCTTGGTAATGATATTGATCGTGCCGCCAGTCGCACCGCCGCCATAAAGCACAGCACCGCTGCCGTTGATAATCTCAATGCGCTCTATCGAAGCAAGCGGAATTGCAGACCAACGTATCGAAGTTAGCTCAATATCATTGAGTTGCTGCCCATCCAATAAAACCAATGTGTTTTGATTTCCGGTCATGCCAAATCCACGCAAGTCAATTGCCATATCCGGTGTGCCGTCATTGCTGCGCACCTGAATTCCTGCGTGCTGTTCCAGCAAGGCCGGCAACGTTTTAGCGGCACTTTTTGCGATATCACTAGCGGTAATCACGGTGACATCCACAGTGGAGCTTTCTGGCACAGCCGCAAATCGCGTAGGCGTCACGATCACCAACTCCATCGGTGTTTCGGCATAAGCGGCAAAAGGAAGTGTGATCGCACCGAATAGTGCAACCGTGATCATAACCAGCCACTTGGTTGCCGTTAACCAGCGGCTTATGTCACCGTCTTTAGGTGACTTAGCCGAATGGCTATGCAAAGCCGTTTGGCGACCTAGTGGAATGGCTAGTAGTTTTATCAGTTTTTGTTTCATTGTCGTTTCCTGAGTAAGTTCCAAGCGTCCCCGCTGGAAAATTAATATTCAGGAAATGTTGTGAGTGGAATTATTTCTGAAAGACCGTCGCACAACGTAGCGAGCGAAGTTGAGGCAAGGCAAAAAATGGTGAAAAACCGGAATGTATGTTTATACATGAGGATTTTGAACCATTTTTTAACGCAGCATCAGCGAGCGCATAACCAATGACTTGGTTGGCATAATTTGCCAACTTATAACCAGCCACTTGGCTGCCGTCTTTTGGTAGCCTAGTGGAATGGCTAGTAGTTCCATCAGTCAGATGGCTAGTAGTTTCACCAGTAGTTGTGCGACGGTCTTTCCGATGCGCCACCCGCAGCATCTCCCGCGTTAGGGAGCCTCTAAAATTCAGAGTTCGCCCAAATGTAAGGCGCGGGGAAAATTTCACAGCGCCGCATATGGGTTATATGTCAGCAAGAAATTTTTTCCGCAACACAGCAGTTGGGATGAAATCTGGATTTTTAGAGGTTCCCTTTGCTCTCAGGCCGGTATCCGGGCTCGTAAGTCTTGATTCGCCGCCTTCCCATGATTGCTCACAGTGGCATATTGGCGAATCCACACTTGCTTACCGTTGCGGGGGCAGCTCAGGCATAGGGAACCAATGTTCCCGCACCTGCTTCCCGTTTAACTCATCTGCAAGCAGACGAGCACCTCAAAGCGGCGCGCACTCTATCACAAACATATCGCGACTTATGGAACAAGAATTTCTGAGAACCTACAAACTGCTTGCATAAATCCACCTTACCGTTTGACTTATCAGCACTTTTCAATCTATAGTCAGCGCATGGAAAACGAATTGAACGCACTGGAAGGCAAACTCGCCCAGCTGATACAAGTCAGCGGCAAGTTGCGTGCCGATAATCACCAGTTGCGCCAAGAGTTAGCGCACGCTCTCAGCAGTACTCGTCAATACAGCGACAAGATGGATAGCGCGAAAGCTCGCCTGGAAAAGCTGCTGATTACTCTGCCCGAAGATCAAACATGACCAACACCACCAAAACCAAAACGCTGGAAATCAAGCTGCTCGACCGGGAGTTGCGCGTCGCCTGCCCCGAGGAAGAGCGTGGCGAATTGCTGGATGCCGTGGCCTTTCTGGACAAGCGTATGCGCGAAATTCGCGATGCGGGAAAAATCGCCAGCGTCGAGCGGATCGCGCTGATGGCGGCCCTTAACATCACTCACGAGTTGCTCGGCATGAAAGTTGGACGCGGCGTTGACCTCTCCGACTTTAAGCGTAGAATGGGTTCCATGCAGGCAGCGATTGATGAGGCATTAGCCGAACAAGACTCGCTGTTCTAGTTTGTCCCCTGCGGTGTTCGACAGACCCATATATTCTTTGAACCAAGTATTTATCCAGGTCGCGCCCCACTGTGCTGCTGTTGTGAACGTCCCTAGCGGATGATCCTGATGCGGCAGGGAAGTGACCCTCTTGAACCCATCGGTTCGAGATGCTGGGTCAACGGCACAGGCGGGGGGCTCCATTTCAGTGCGACCTTGATTACATCGGGTCGCACTTTTTATTCGTGAGTGTAGACCATGCGTTTCTGGCTGATGAAATCCGAACCCGGCGATTGCAGCATTGACGACCTCGCCGCGCTGCCGAATCAAACCGTGGCATGGTATGGCGTGCGCAACTATCAGGCGCGCAACTTCATGCGCGACCAGATGAAGGCTGGCGACGGCGTGCTGTTTTACCACTCCAATTGCAAAGAGCCGGGCATCGCCGGCGTCGCCAAAGTCAGCAGTACAGCTTATCCCGATGCCACGCAATTCAAGCGCTCCAGCAAATACTTCGATGCCAAGGCGACACAGGAAACACCGCGCTGGTTCAATGTGGATGTGCAACTGGTAAAGAAAATTTCGCTCATCACCATCGACGAACTGCGCCAGCATCCCGGACTGGAACGCATGCGCACCCTGCAACGCGGCAACCGCCTGTCCATCACCCCGCTCGATCCGGCGGAGTGGAAATTCATCCTGAAAAAACTGGTGCGCGATTAACGTGGAATGGATGGCTGCCTACCTGGCGCTCGGCGCAATCGTGGGATTCCTGGCCGGGCTGTTCGGCGTCGGCGGCGGGTTGGTGCTGGTGCCGGTGCTGCTGTTCCTGTTCGATGCGCAGCACTTTCCCGCTGAGCATTTGCTGCATCTTGCGCTGGGCACCTCGATGGCAAACATCCTGTTCACCTCGCTTTCCAGCATGCGCAAACATCATCAGCACGGCGCGGTGAACTGGCGCGTGGTGCGCGACATCACTCCCGGCATCCTGCTCGGCACCGGCATAGGTGCAGTGTTTGCCACCAGCCTCTCGCCGTACTTTGTGGGAATATTCTTCACGCTGTTCGTGTATTTCGCGGCCGCACAAATCCTGTTTGACGCGCGCCCGCATGCTTCGCGCCAATTGCCCGGCATGGCCGGCATGACGCTGACCGGCATACTCACCGGCTGGTTGAGCAGCCTGGTATCCATCGGCGGCGGAACGGTGGTGGTTCCCTTCCTGCTCTGGTGCAATGTATCGCTCAGAAATGCGATCGGCACCTCCGCCGCCATCGGCTTTCCGGTCGCGGTCGGCGGCACGATCGGTTATGTGGTCACCGGCATGAGCATCCATGCCCTGCCCGCCTACAGCCTGGGCTTTGTCTATCTGCCCGCTTTATTCTGGGCCGCACTCGCCAGCGTCATCACGGCACCGCTTGGAGCAAAAGCCACGCACCACATGAAGGTTGGGTTGTTACGCAAACTTTTCGCCGTGCTGTTGATCGCACTGGCCACCAAAATGCTTTGGAAAGTGCTGACTTGATACAGCTGGTTGTCGCAGGCAGGCATATCAGTTACGATACAAATGCAGTATGGGTATTGCTTCCGCAGTGACTGGCGGGCATCCACCTTAAATTAACAGTGACGTAGAGATTTAACTTTAATCAAGGAGACAGACCATGAGAATCAAAATGCTGCTTTTAGTTATTTCTTTCGCGTTCATTGCCGGCTGCTCGCATAAAAATACAAAGGATGATACAGCCGCTGCAGCACCCCAGAAACAGGAGAAAGACGAAAAAACTGATCAGGGGAAAGTTGCTGACGTAGAAATAGTTGGCACTCCTGCGCGCGGCAGCAAGTTTTCAAAATTGAAAGCCGGCATGACAGTTAAGGAGGTGGTTGCTAAAATTGGTCCGCCGGATAACGAGTGGAAACGGCCCACAGGAAAGGCGGCTATCCCGTTTTATTTCGGCGATGACAGGTGGGTTATTCAGTACGCTTACAAAAAGGAAGGCCAGTTGACCTTCAGCTATGGCGGAGATCAAACATTAACCGGCATCGTTGTTGATACAGCCGAAGCGGCCAAGTAGGTTTCCGGCCTTGCTTTGCTGTTGCGGCCTGCGTGGTTCCATGGGGAAGTGGCAGAGAGCAGGCTGTAATTTTGGCAGTGGCGAGCTCGCTGGACGTTGCACCTATTGAGAGAATAGGTTGAAGCGTGATTCATTCCAGCGGCAAAACCTTTGCAGGTTTTCTTCTGTTCATAATTGATCACCCGCAGGAGCAATCTCTATCACCGCCTGCCTTAACCGCCAGTAGTGTATGTTCGGCGCAACCATCTCGTCGAAGCTGGAGGCAGATACGAAACCTGTCATTGGCGAAGTACATGGCGCGAACCGGATCCAGGCGCTGCGGCCGGGCTTCGCCTCTTCGACCCAGCCCAGCAGCATCCCGGCACCGCCAGCCTGGTGACAGGCCAGCATTGCCAAATCCATCGGGTTATGCGCGAGAACGACACCCGCATCTCCCTGCCAGTTCAACGCCGCCGCAAGAGCTGGCAATATTTGACCGGTTTGACTTTGCAGGAAACTGAAGGGCATCGGCAGGCCTTCCCGATTTTGCTCCAGCACCTGGGATAGTGCCGAAGTCGAACCGCGCAAGCTGCACACCTGCAACACGACATCCCCGGGGAGTGCTGTTTCTTTTGCCGCATCAAGACAATCAAGTGCGCCATAGAGTGCCAACTCAGCCAGGATTCCGATGCGACGTGGACGATGTCCGAGGCGGGTCGCCAATTGATCGCGCCAATTATCGGGGGGTCCATTGTCGGAGGAAAATCCGGCTGACGTTCGGCCAGTAATTTGCCAGGTAAAGTTATTCATTTCTTGTTCACCCACTGCGTATACCCTTTTGCGTGACCACCAATTATTCTTCGAACTGACCAAGTGTTCTCGCGCATAGACCACACGTCACCAATTACCGTTTTCGGGTGTTTCTAATTGTCCAACCACAGAATTTCTCCTTGCCGGAAAGCGGAACTTGGTGAACTTCTGCTGACGACACATTGCGGAAGTTCGATTCCCTCCGAAGCAGTCAGTCGACGTCTAAAATAAGGGGTACTCTTTAGAGCGCCCGCTTGAATGATAGATTGAGCTACAGTTTTCTGTAGCGAAGATATTTATAAGGAACAATTTATTTACCACTAACTTTGACATCGGTCATCTCTACAAAAGAGACCGGTATATTGGTCACCGATTTCAAATCTCCAGACATAATATCTATCGTGCATAATTCTACCGATGGGACGTAACTTGACTTATCAATTGGAAATTCTGATTTTGTATTTGATGCCCAGACAGCAGTAATTATATCCGTGTAAGATGCCCCAAATCCCACTGTATCGCCTACTAGAAGGTAGCCACCTCCTGCAAGTGGCCAAATACCATCAAACTCCAATTGCTTCTGGCCAGATAGGGAAACAGATTTATCAATTATCCCGTTATCATTAACAGCAAATGCCATCCCCGTTATATCTGCTTTGTTATCAAAAGTGCGCCCAGCAATGGCCAGTTTATTGTCATTCCCCAGAGTCACGTTCATAACTTGCAAACCTTTCAGATTCGAGTAAAGCCTCGCATTCTGCAATTCGCCCTCCTTATTGAGCCATAAGGAAAATATTTTAGGCATTTCCTCGTTTCTACTCGTCGTACCTGCAAAGACTACTCCACCGCCGGGCTGCCGAAATATAAAATTTGGATATTCGTCCATTCCCGATTTAAATGATTCAGCTCGAACGGGTTGTCCATTTGAATCAATCTCAAGTAACAATGGATTTCTATCCGTCTCAAGTAACAATGGATTTTTCTTATCGGCACCCAATATTTCCTCTTGGCCTGCGATTAGCACATGACCATTTGGCATCGCCGAGACAGAAGCTCCCACAGATATATTATTATTTGGAATGTAACGGTTCATAAAAATAGGACGACCGTCAGCTGACAGCTTCAGAACTAAGATATCTCGCCTATACCCTTTATCATTGTTCGGTGTTGGATTCCCTCCCATCCACTGCCATTGCTCTTCTTCCTTACTCCGCTGATCGGGCAATGTAAGGTTTACATAAAATTTACCAACAAGTATGTAATTGCCATCCGGGTCTTGAGTTGCACCTGAAATACCGGCATCACCATACCTAATGTCCAGAGTTTTGGCCCATTGCATGTGGCCTTCTTTATCAAGCTTCAAAATAAATGGTCGTCGATGCCCTTGAGGATTCAAAACCTTTAATCCAGTAAAGAATAGACTCTCGCTCGTACCAATCAACAGGTGGCCTTGATCCTTGGTTTTAATTGCCCTCCATAACGTATCTTTATTAGTTCCTCCGTAAGTACGTGCCCAAGTGACAGCCCCGGACGAATCTAAATGCACGGCTATGAAATCTGTCGTCTCACCAAAGCTTTTAAATGTATCCCCAAACAAGGTGCATGCATCATCAATATCACACGTGACATCACGCCCATAATCAATGCCGCCCCCGCTAACCCGTGCCAAATGAATGTCAGAATTTGGATCCCCAGGCGGCAGTGTTATATGGACCAATTGGAGATGGTCGCTGATAGTAGGAGTAGCAGCACACGCACTGAGAGTAACAACGACTACAATAACTACAAGAGATTTCATAAATTTATACATGCATGGAACTCCATAATGATTATGGACTCTCAAAACGCTGCCTACCTTTGTAACACGAATGGTTAAAGCACTTTATCGATTTTCCGCAACGTATGCTTCTACGTCTGGAATTAACTGTTTGATGAGTATATTTCCGGCTTTTGTCTTTCCTTCAGATGCGTTCGTGTTCATCTTTTCCCACCACGAATCGTATTCGGATGAGATGACATGATATTGCTTTAGGAACGGCTTTTTACCCCCTGCAATTTCCATAACGACATCCAAGGTATATTCCTGCATACCTCTATTGTGATAAGTCCGCGTAAATCTTAATTTAATTCCAATGTCGGCAGATTCAGGGGAATCCCCATCGAGTGCAGTGCGAAACAACTTTAGTCTTTGCAGTTCATTTTTAAATGAGTCAACAAATATTCGTTGGTCCTCGACGTTGAACTGAAGATGAGGCTGTGGCCCCGTCGGAATTGGAAGGGCGATAGAGCCAGCGGGGACGAGTGTTAAACCACCGGACCCACTTACATCGCCGGGGACTAACCACACCTTTGCCGTCTTTTCAGAGGTCACCGAAACAGCTTGATCGAATGCCACCCGCGAAAGCGGTATGTGAGGAGTGGCACACCCACCCAGAAGTAAGGCAAGCAAAATGGCATTAATGAGTATCTTCATAGTGGAATTTAGCAATTATTTAGACTGGCCCACCGACCAGTTCTATTGAAAATGGAGAAGCGTGCATATTTTTGATAAGTGATTGACTCATTGATGACCCCTCAATTTTGTCTGTCAGCGAATAGCGGCTTCTGGTTGTGTGTCAATGACCGCAATTAAGAATAGTTCCGAATGACCGCTCCTGGCACACAGCGCCTATACGAACATCCTAACTGGGTGCCGAAAAGCGGCTATTCGTAACGCTCAACCCGCGACACATTCCGGTTATAGCAAGAGAAGCTTGCGAATTTCTGCTTCACCCCCAACAGCATTCAACGTAAAGTCCGCATCTGTTCAGGTCGAAAGTTTGCGCCCAAGTTTCTTTTGCACGGAGTCGACCTTGGATTTCATGCGGCCGCTTGGCCCGGCCCGGTAATCGATCTTGATCTGGGTTTCAACCCGATCGCAGTCCGCCCGCATGGTCTCGAAACAGGCAGTCACGATGGCCATCACTTCGGCCCATTCGCCTTCGATGATGGTACTCATGGGAGTAAGTTGATAGGGTAACCCACTCTTGTCAATGATATCAACCGAGCGTGCGACATAGAGGCTCACGCTTTCTCCTTGGGTCATTGGCGACATCGAAAATTCAAGCAGTACCATGGATGTCCTTTAAGTTAGTGCGGCGTATTCATGGTTGCATCGTGCCGTGAATCAGGTTGATTATCAAGTTGAAGTTCCGCAATTGGCACCGAGCTGCCCATCGAGCCTTGTAATAGCTCACCTGAAAGCTGCCACTGGAGTCTTGCGTTCAGGTCAGTTATTCAGATCGCTCGGTAGCGGATACAGGTGACACACTTAATCAGACACATTGCTGCCCGTCGCGGTAGTTAGCTACCGACCCAAACAGCCTACGCCAATACCATAAAAATACGACGTCTTATGATTTGATCTGCTTTGACTTTTTGTTTTTGATAGCTCGCTTACTGATTCGCCAAACATACCAGGCAATCGCCATGGCAGTGACGAATGTTACAAATTCAACTACCCGAACAATCATTTGAACATTCTCTCTTTCGGACATGCTTATTTCAGCATTCGCATTGCCCACTAGCAACACCGTTCCGCTAACAGCGAGCAAAACAAAAATCAAACCTCTCATGGTTGTCTTCATGCCAAATACCCCCTTCTCGCCATTCTATAATTTTTGAAATCTGAACTTTGCCATTTGTATCATAGGCGACTTTTTGAACGAATGACCGGTTCTGGCTGCGGACTCAACCGGTCGATGCAACACTTTATCTTAAAATGTAAAAGATGAGGTGTTGATAATGAAATACAGAACTCGGATTTATTATACGGAAAATCAAAAGGCGTTGATGTGGGAACGCTGGCAGAA
>PLBS01000011.1 GCA_003134595.1 Gallionella sp.
TTGGAGACGATGTGCATCACGTGCGAGTAGCGTTCGATGATCATTTTTTCGGTGAGCTTCACCGTACCGTTTTGTGCGACACGTCCGATGTCGTTGCGGCCAAGATCGATCAGCATCAGGTGTTCGGCTAACTCTTTCGGATCGGCCAACAAATCTTGCGCGAGTTTGGCATCCTGCTGCTGCGTCTTGCCGCGCGGGCGGGTTCCCGCGATGGGGCGCACGGTGACCGCATCACCTTCCAGCCGCACCAGAATTTCCGGCGATGCGCCGACCACATGGTGATCGTCCATATCGTAATAGAACATATACGGCGATGGATTCACGCTGCGCAGCGCGCGATACAGCGAAAGCGGCGCGGCGGGAAAGGGTTGTGCCATGCGTTGGGACAGCACCACTTGCATGATATCGCCATCGAAAATGTATTGCTTAGCTTTTACCACTGCATTCTTGAACGCGGTTTCGCCAAATTCCGAATGTGCTTCGCCACCGTGCATCGGTGGTGCGTGCGGGATGTTCACGGGTAGTCTTAAGCGCACGGTCAGTTCATGCAAACGTTGCTTGGCTTGCGCGTAGGCGTCGGCCTGTTCCGGGTTGGCATAGACGATGAAAGTGAGTTTGCCGGTGAGGTTGTCCACCACCGCCAAGTGCTCGGTGAGCATCAGCAGAATGTCCGGTGTAGCTATTGCGTCCGGTTTGTGAACTTTGGCCAAGCGCGGTTCGATATATCGTATTGTTTCATAGCCGAAATACCCCGCCAGTCCGCCACAGAAGCGCGGAAGATTGGGCAGAGATGCAACCTTGAAACGTGTTTGATATTCGCGGATGAAATCCAGCGGATTCTCGACTATGTGGGTGGTTTCGGCATCTTTATGCGTCAGTGTGACCTGCTTGCCGCGTACTGTGATGCGGGTGTCGGCGGGCAGGCCGATGAACGAATAACGCCCGAAGCGTTCGCCGCCCTGCACCGATTCCAGCAGATAGGAATACGGTCGGTTGGCGAGCTTGAGGTACAGCGACAGCGGCGTGTCCAGATCGGCAAAGGTTTCGCATACCAAAGGAATGCGGTTATAGCCCTGCTCGGCAAGTGCGTTGAATTCTTGTTCGGTGATGGGGTGCGGCATTGAAACCTCCGGTGTTTGGTCGTGTCGTAGGGGCGTATGGCATACGCCCTTGGTGAAGGTGAGGGCGTAATGCCTTACGCCCCTACAATCGCATCAACACCATCGCCAAGCGGCGGTTTCTGGGAAGCGGGGGAGGCTATTCAATTTCATATTCAAACGCGTTTGATGAGAGGCAAAGCGGCGAGCAGATTGGCAATCACCGCGTCCAAAAATAAGCTGTCGACCGGTTCGCCGTGATTGTAGCCGTAAGGCACGCAGAACACCGGGCAACCTGCGGCGCGCGCGGCGACGGTGTCGTTGAGCGAATCGCCGATCAGCAACAATTTCTCGATCGGCACGCCGAAAAATTTTGCTGCGTGCAACAGCGGCAGCGGATGCGGTTTCTTCTCCGGCAAAGTATCGCCGGATAGCACGATCTCGAAATATTTCGCCAGGCCGACACCTTTCAGCAACGGCTCGGTGTAACGCGCCACCTTGTTAGTGATGCAGCCTAAACGGAAACCCGCCGCCTGCATCGCGTCCAGGCCTTCGATCACACCGTTGAACGGTTTGCTTTTCAGCAGCAACTCGGTGTAATGCTTTTCGAAAATCGGCAGTGCGTGGTCATACAGCGCGGCATCCGGCGTGGCATGCATGTCGCCGGTCAGCGCGCGCTTGACCAGCCAGCTGATGCCGTTGCCGATGTAGCTCATCAGCAACTCCGGCGCCACCGGCGGGTAATCCATGTCGCGCAACATGCGGTTGGCCGCCTCCGTCAGTTCCGGTGCGGTATGCAGCATCGTGCCATCGAGATCGATGACGATTGCTGAAATGCTGAGGGGAAAATGTAGCGACTGTACCATTGCTTTACTTTGGCTTCTTTACCTTGGACAGCTCGGCGCGCAGCGCGGCAATCACAGTGTCGTAGCGGTGTTTGTCGCTATCTTTTCCTGCGCCAAACACCGCAGAACCGGATACGAAGGTGTCCACGCCAGCTTCAGCCACTTCGCGAATGTTGGCAGGGCCCACGCCGCCGTCGATTTCCAGACGAATCTTAAGACCGGCTGCGTCGATCATCTTGCGTACCTTGCGCGCCTTGTCCAGCACGTGGGGAATGAATTTCTGCCCTCCGAAGCCGGGGTTCACCGACATCAGCAACACCATATCCAATTTCGGCAGCGTGTATTCCAGTATCTCCAGCGGCGTGGCAGGGTTGAACACCAGACCGGCTTTGCAACCGCTTTCCTTGATCAGGCCGATGGTGCGGTCGATGTGTTCGGAAGCTTCCGGGTGAAAGGTAATGTAAGTCGCGCCCGCCTTGGCGAAATCGGGAATGATGCGATCCACCGGCTTGACCATCAGATGCACGTCGATCGGAGCGGTCACGCCGTGCTTGCGCAGCGCTTCGCAGACCAAGGGACCTATGGTCAGGTTCGGCACATAGTGGTTGTCCATCACATCGAAATGCACTATGTCAGCGCCGGCGGCAAGAACATTGTCAACTTCCTCGCCCAGCTTGGCGAAATTGGCAGAAAGAATACTCGGAGCGATTTGATACATGATGAGTCCTTAAAAAGTAAGTTGGGATGCAAGGTGCGTATTCTATCCGATACTTTACATGGCCGAATACTTTATGAAGCTGATGGTGTGGTTTAACAAACTCTCGAACGGCGCTGTCACTTTACCGAGGAAACCCGCGAAAACCCGCGTATTTACAGGGCTTCCGTCCTATGTTATCGCGGGCTGCCCACTCCTGTATCAGGCTGAATCTCACCGCAAGCAGCGGCCCCTGATTATCTGGGATGGCCTCAAGGCGTACAGGTCGAAACTGGTAAGGGATTACTTGGACAGCACCGATGGTCATATCCAGATCGATTTTCTGCCGCTGTATTCGCCTGATTTCAACCCGGTCGAATATCTGTGGGCTTGGCTCAAACGTAATGCGTTGGCGAATTTTGCCCAGGCAACTTCGCCGAGTTGCAGACGACTGCCCGCAACGAGCTCAAAAGTACTCAGCATCGCCCGTATTTCATTGCGGCTTGTTGGAAGCAAGCCGGTTTGTTTTAGTGTCATAAAATATGTAAAGTAGTGCCATGAAATATGTAAAGCTCAATAATTACGATTTTCCCGCTTTGTTCAGGTCTGTTAGGGCCGTTGATGGGGGACAGGAGACGACATGAACGCTATACAGCAGCTTCAGTATCTGGGCCAAAGTCTCTGGCTCGACAACATTACGCGCGCGCTGCTGACGAGCGGCACGCTCAGCCGCTATATCAGGGACTTTGCGGTGACGGGACTCACCTCCAATCCCACGATCTTCGATCACGCCATCAAAAATGGTAATTTCTACGATGACGCCATCCGCAAAAAAGCACTCGCGGGCAAGTCGGGTGAGGCGTTGTTCTTCGAACTTGCGTTGGAAGATTTAATCCGGGCTGCTGATCTTTTCCGGCCGATCCACGACGCCACTGGCGGTGTTGACGGCTGGGTGTCGCTGGAGGTATCGCCCTTGCTCGCGGACGACACCGCCGGCACCATAAAGGCGGCGGCATGCCCATCGGCGGGTTGAAGGTGATTACCAAGAGTGAATGGTTCGCGGCGGGTCCGTCAGGGATCGAGAATATCTACAAGATTTATGCGGAGAGCTTCAGGGGAGCGGATCATCTGCGCCGCATCCTGGCGGAAGCACAGGTCATCGTCGGTGCTGCGCTGGCGGCGTCCATGCAGCAGTCGGGGATTCCGTCCGAGCCAAAACTGAAGGAGAAACTATGAGCGAACAAACACGTATCAGACACCCGCTATATAACCTGCTCCCCGCAGATGTCGAGGGATTCGATTCCCTGGTCGAGCTGGCCTTGGATATGCGCTGGACGTGGAATCATGCCACCGACGAGGTGTGGCGGCAACTGGATCCGGTACTGTGGGATCTGACGCGTCACCCGTGCGATGTCCTGCAGACGGTCTCCCGGGAGAAGATCCGGCGCGTGCTCGCCGATCCGGCCTTCCGCAAGAAGATCGATGCCCTTGTGCAGTCCAAGAAGCAGGCGGAGGAGGCGCCCGCGTGGTTTCAGCAACATCATCCCGAGGTGCCCCTGACCTGTGTGGCGTATTTCAGCATGGAATTTATGTTGAGCGAAGCTCTCCCGATCTATTCGGGAGGATTGGGCAACGTGGCCGGCGATCAGCTCAAAGCCGCCAGCGATCTGGGCGTTCCGGTGGTTGGCGTGGGGCTGCTCTACCAGCA
>PLBS01000009.1 GCA_003134595.1 Gallionella sp.
GACCCTCGCGGGTCCTTTTTCATTCTTCGTGATTGCAGGCTTACTTGTTGCCGCCCTTGCGGCCTGGGTCGCCTTGCGTGCCGCCGTTCTCATCATTTGACCCGTAGGGGTTGTGCAGGTTCGAGTTGCCCGGATCGCAGCCCTCAGGACCGTTGCCTACGCCCTGGTTGCATTTGCCATGGTCTTTATATTGGCCATAGTGATGTCCATTATCATGGCCATTGTCATTGCCTCCGGTTGTGCCGCAGCTGGTGATGCTGGAGCCAGTCATCGTCACTGACGCGGTATCCGCAAAGGCTCGACCGGCCAGGGTTGATCCGGCGAAGGTGATGTCCGATCCCGCGAGCACATTGCCGACGAAGTCCGTATTGCTGAATGTCGCGGAGGTGGCGGATTGCCAGTACACGTTACACGCGTTTCCCTTGTTGGCCATGACTACTTTGCTCCTCGTTGCGGGCGTCGCGCCACCGATGGGCGTGATGGAGACCGTGGCGTCCGTGGATTTGAAGACCCAGATGCCGCTTCCATCGCCGCCGTTATTATCGAGCGTCAACGTGCCTGTCAACGTTATGACCCCGCTGAGGCAGTAGACACCCGGCGAAAGAGTCAACCCGCCGATGTTCCCGCTAAGATTGTGCGTCGCGTCGGCGGATGGGCATACATTACCGTCAGCCGGGAGATTACTCGCAAGCGTGTTGTACGCGCTCTGGAAGTCGGCGAAAGCCGGGGTGTTCAACACAATCTGCCCCGAAAGCGAGCACGGGAGCGCCCCCGGACTATAACCCGGAAAACCAGTCACCGAGAGAGCACCTGGACCCGTGCCCACAGATCCGGTGACGGTGACGGCCGGGAGCGGGGGGATCGGGTTCGTACAGGTTACGCCCGCGTTGCCCAAGGCGGCGAAACTCAAGTCCGCCGTACTCAGTGTTGGTGCGGTCGCAGCCAGTGCCCCCATCGGGGCCGCAGAAAGTAACGCGGCCAGTGCAATCAGGCTCGCGGAGAAATGTTTTTGAAGATAATTCATGATGATTCTCCTTAAAAAGGTTTTTGCCGAAATAAATATAAATTAGGAAAGAATCCCCTACGGACATGAGTCTTGAGTGAGCGCGGATATGAGTCTTGAGTGAGCGCACCGCCGACCCCAACGTTGGTGTTCTTTCTTCACGACGAAGGCAGCTTCTCATGCCGGTTCTTTCCAAGCCAACATTAGGATCAACCAATTCTGAGACCACCCATCGACAATGTAGTTATAGCCCTTGCGCCCGAGGCGCACCGTGCGCTGGCACACATAAGGCGAATAATTTCCCAAGGCCGGCGCCGGATTCCCGCGGGGTTTTATTTGAGTTTCAGCTTGAAGCTTTCATCGCCGCGCTCCACGGCGATCAGGCGCAGAGCAATAGATGCCGCCGTCATTACAGATGGCGCATCAGGGGTTGAGAAAAGCATTGCTGGTTACAAACTGGATTTCTGTGGATGGGCATGGTGATCTCAATCGGACAGGCATGGCCTGCCGACGAGTCCATGCGCCCCGCCATTACCGCATCTGTAGAAAAAGCCCGGGAGGCTGGCGCTCCCACCGGCCCCGATGCATCCACCCTCAATTTCGTCAATGCCGATATTGGGAGTGTGGTGAAGGTGGTAAGTGAGATCACCGGCAAAAACTTCGTGCTCGATCCGTGGGTGAAGGGTGAGATCAACATCGTCGCGGCGAAACCGATGCCGCGATCCGTCGTATACGATGTGTTTCTGTCTGCGCTGCGTTTGCAGGGCTTTGCTGTGATCAAGGACCATGGCATTTAGTTTGCTGTGGGGTAGCTAGGACTTAGATCTCGACACGACGATCCTCGGCGCGGCCACTGTGCGCCAGCGTACATACAGCAGAATATCCTTGCTGTAGATTCACGCCATGTTGCAGGTCGCCGATGTGCATGGCGTGATCGCGCTACCAATGTAGCGTCGGTTTCGACATCGGATATGTAATTCCGATTTGCAATCGAAAGGAGCACAAGGCGGCGAGGATGAGGCGACGAAGATAGTACATTGTAGTGCAGCGAGGAGCCGAAAACGAAGCCAACACAGCGATCGTTTTGATTGCGAATTGGAATAACTTTGCATCTCCGGTTGCCAACTATGGATTCACCAGACTGCGAACTAACCAGGATTGTCCAATGCTAGTTGCGTATCGAGTTCCTGTTGCAAACAGTCTGCTTGCCGCCTTGCCTCGCAAGGGCTATCAGTTGCTGCTTGCCCATCTGGAGCCGATCGCGCTGACTTTCGGCGAAGTGCTCTATCGTCCCGGCGAACCGATTCGCCATGTTTACTTCCCGACCGATTCGCTGGTGTCTTTGCTCACGCTGGCTGAGGGACATCAGGCTCTGGAAGTCGGCATGGTCGGCCGTGAAGGCATGCTCGGGATCCCCTTGGCGCTTGGGGTAAGCGATTCTCCGGTGCGCGCCTTGGTACTGGGATCCGGAATGGCCTTGCGCATGACATCCGCGCACTTCCACAACGAATTTCAGCAGAGCGTGCCCTTGCAACGAGAGGTATACCGGTACACCTACGAACTGATGGTCCAATTGACCCAAACCGCCGCGTGCAACCGCTTTCACCATGTCGAAGCCCGCCTCGCCCGCTGGCTGCTGATGACGCGCGACCGCGTGCAATCGAATCAATTTCATCTAACGCAGGATCTTCTTGGCAATATGCTGGGTGTGCGGCGGGTTGGCGTTACAAAGGCCGCCGGCGCCTTGCGCCAACGAGAACTGATCAGTTACAACCGCGGCGAAATCAGCATTCTCGACGGGGGTGGTCTCGAAGCAGCCGCTTGCCAGTGTTACCAGATCGTCAAGGACATGCACGAAGTTGCGCGAGCTTAGTTAGTGGCCGCCGTGAGCGTCGTCATGTATTGTTGGCAAACCATATCTCATAAAAAAGGCCCGGAACGGGATTGCCGTAACC
>PLBS01000027.1 GCA_003134595.1 Gallionella sp.
AAAATTTCTTGCTTACATATAAACCATATGCGGCGCGGCAAAACAAAGTTTCAGTGTAGGGTAACCTTTAGGTTGGCCGGAACTAAAATTTTTCCCGCGCCTTGCTGACGACTCCGCACGGGTTGCTTTCGCCCGTAGCGGATCGGCGTCCCCTTGTGGGGCATTTGGGCGAACTCTGAATTTTTAGAGGCGCCCATATTTAACTTTCTTCTGAAGGATAGCTCTTGGACACGGGCAGCAACAGCGCGGCGGCTAGCGGAAACTTCGCACCGTACAGCAGGATGTGCTCGACATCCGCATCCTCGTCATGGCGCAATGCCATGCCGATATAAGCATGCTCGCCGGTTTGGCCGACCACCACACCGATGCGCCCGCCGCAGCCGTTGAACCAGCTGACTTGTTTGGGTTTGTTAGGCTTGTTCGTACTCATCTTTTTCCCTTACTTGTAAAACATCATCTTGAAACTGATGATCAGCAGCATGGTTGCCAGAACCGGGCGCAATATTTTTTCTGGTATTTTTGCGCTCACATGACTGCCAATATAAATACCGGGCAACGAGCCCAACAGCAGACTGCCCAGCAACACCAGGTCCACCGTGCCCAATGCCATATGCCCCATCCCGGCCAGAGCGGTCAGCGGTACGGCATGCACAATGTCTGCACCGACCAATTTAACGGTCTGGTGGCGTGGATACAAGAACAGCAATACCACCATCCCCAATGCACCGGCACCGACCGAAGAGATCGTCACCATTATTCCGACCATCGCACCGGTGATAATGGTCGCGGCCGGCAGATGACTATGATGCAACTCGAACACCATGCCGTCCTTGCGGCGCCCGAAATGCCTGACCTTATCCTTCAGCAACAAAGCTGTCGCGGTCAGCAGCAAAGCCACACTCAACACGCTGGTCACCAGGCCGCGCAAAGTCTTCTCATCGAGAGCCAGATATTTCAGCAAGGAGATGGTCAGAACTGCGGCGGGCAAACTGCCCATGCTCAGCAGCCCCACTATCTTCCAGTCCACCGTGCCGCGCCGCCCATGCACCCAACCGCCCATCGTCTTGGTCAGCGAGGCATACAGCAGATCGGTACCGACTGCGGTCGCCGGAGCGATCCCAAAGGCCAGCACCAGCAACGGCGTCATCAACGATCCGCCGCCAACACCTGTCACGCCAACGATCAGCCCGACCAGAAAGCCGGACAGTGTGTACATCCAATCCATATGAACCATTCAGAAATTTAGTCGCGCATTCTAGTCCAGCGCGGTTATATTTCTAAATACTTTTATGCTAGTATCTTATAACCAATTGCCATATAGGAATTAAGGTCATGAATCTGCAACAACTGCGATACCTGAACGAGATCGTGCGGCGCGGCCTGAAAATTTCCGCTGCCGCCGACGCGCTATACACCTCGCAACCCGGCATCAGCAAGCAGATCAAGCTGCTTGAAGAAGAGTTGGGCATCGAGATCTTCGTGCGCAACGGCAAGCGCATCGTCGCCATCACCGAGCCCGGCAAGGCCATCCTCGAAATAGCCCAGCGCATGTTGCACGACGCGGAAAACCTCAAGCAAGTGAGCCAGGAGTTTCACTCGCAGGACAGCGGCCACCTGACCATCGCCACCACCCACACCCAGGCGCGCTATGCCTTGCCACCGGTAGTCAAACAATTCATCAAACGCTATCCCGGCGTAAAGCTGGGACTGCACCAAGGCAACCCGACGCAGATCGCCGAACAGGTGCTGAGCGGCGAAGCCGACATCGGCATCGCCACCGAGAGCCTGGCGCTGTATGACGAGCTCATCACCCTGCCGTGCTACGAGTGGAACCATTGCGTCATCACCCCGCTGCACCATCCCTTGCTGACAGAGAAGAATACGAAAAACGTTGGTCCGGGCACCCGACTGACGCTGGCGAAGATTGCGCAATACCCGATCATCACTTACGACTTCGCCTTTAGCGGACGCGGCAAAATCAATGCTGCGTTTGAAGCGGCCAACATCCAGCCGAACATCGCGCTGACCGCGATCGATGCGGACGTGATCAAGACATATGTGGAATTGGGATTAGGTATAGGAATACTGGCGAAAATGGCCTTCATCCCCGAGCGCGACAAACACCTGCGCATGATAGATGCGGGACATCTGTTCAAGCCCAGCACCACGCGGATCGCGATACGCAAGAACGAATACCTGCGCGGCTACACTTACGACTTCATCGAACTGTTCGCCCCGCATCTCACGCGCGACGTCGTCAGCAAGGCAATGCACCTAAGCGCATAGTGGCCAGTCAGCAATAATGAGATGTAATGCGAAGCTGACGCCTTCAGTTTCTTGTTACGTGCGCTAGCGCACTGAGTGTCGTGGACAGAAGTGGGATAGTGCAACTGGTGTGACAAACTGCCTTAGTTCCGGTTGATCCGATTTTGAATTGGAACGGATCAAGTTGGGGTTCGCACAGTCGCGAATAACCCATAAAAAAGCCAGATGAACAATTTCTTATTATTCCTCGCAGTCATTCATCAAGTTGTCACACTATGGGTATGTAATAGCATTTTTGCGTGAAGTCAAAATGAAAAAAGCTTATACAAAAGTAACTGAGATGATTGCTCAATTTATACGCTGGATAGTGGTTGGCGTACTTTTGTTTCTCGTTGCAATTCCTACCATTACTTCTATTAGCAGTTCTGTCTGAGAATTCTACCCGCATAAGGAAAATAAAATGACCACAGTCATTGATACGTTGCACAACTCTGCCGTTACCGAAAAATTGAGCGATACAGAAATCCGAAGTATCGCAGGAATGTTTGAGATCAAAGGCTATAAATCAGGGGAGACAGTCGTTTTGTCGGAAACTGAAACCCATGACAATTTGTCTATTCTGGCGAATGGTAATATCAAAGTAAAAATTCCTTGTGGTATTGGCGAATCGACTGTCTGCATGCTTAGCCCCGGCGATTTAGTAGATTTAAATGGCCTCGTTTCCAGCACTACCATCAATGCAAAATTTTATGCAGTAGGAAACACGACCGTTTTAAGCATGCATAAAAGCAAATTTGACAGTTTAGTTAATTCACATCCGCTCATGATGTGTCGTGTGTTACATGGAATGATGCTCAACTTTCAAAACATTTTACGGCGCATGAACAACCAAATCGCCGATCTCAGAAATTATATCTATGGCACTAACAGCCGCAGCTGAAATTAACGTGTGCGCACAAAAATAATCAGCTGCATGGGTCAGCATCGGTTGGCTTTTTCATCCCAATCTCCTCATCTCAAACACCACATCATCCCCCACAAGTGCGGCCGGTAGTTGCGAAACAGGAACGACTGACCGTCCCGTGATCAGGCGACGCCGCGTTTGGAAAAATCCTTCGGCCTGAAACCCAGCGCGGCCAGCACAGCAAAGTAAACCACGACACCCCCGGCAACCAGCGCAGACAAGCGCAGAATGCGCGACCAGCCCGAGCCGGTCAGCCAGCTTTGCTCCGTGCCCATGCCGAACCACAGGGTGATCGCCAGGGCCAACACAGCAATGCCCACCTTGGCAAAGAATTTCGCCCAGCCCGGCTCGGGATGGTAGATGCCATCCTTGCGCAGGTAATGAAACAGGATCGCGGAATTCAGACAGGCTCCGAGGCCGATAGACAGGGCGAGTCCGGCGTGTTGTATCCAGCCGATGAACAGCGCGTTCATCGCTTGTGTCGCCAACAACGTGACGATGCCGATCTTCACCGGGGTTCTGATGTTCTGCCGCGCGTAAAAACCCGGCGCGAGTATTTTCACCAGTATCAGTCCGATCAGCCCCACGCTGTAGCCGATCAACGCCCGACTCGTCATCAATACATCGTGCGCGACGAACGCGCCGTGCTGAAAGAAGGTCGCCAGCAAGGGTACGGCGATCATGCCCAAGGCCAGCGCGGCGGGCAGCGTCAGCATGATGGTCAAACGCAAGCCCCAATCCAGCAGCCTGGAATATTCCGCCGTGTTGTTGCTCGCGTAGCATTTGGATAGCGAGGGCAAAAGAATCGTGCCCAGTGCTGCGCCCAACATGCCGGAAGGAAATTCCATCAGCCGATCCGCGTAATACAGCCAGGACACACTGCCCGCCACCAGAAACGAGGCGAAGATGGTGTTGATGATGAGGCTGATCTGCGCGATGGACACGCCGAACACCGCCGGACCCATTTGCTTGATGACGCGCCACATCCCTTCGTCTTTGAGACTGAAGCGGATCGTGGGCAGCATGCCGATTTGTTTCAGAAACGGAACTTGGAACGCCAGTTGCACAAAGCCTGCGACGAACACCGCCCAGGCCAATGCCATGATCGGCGGGTTGCAATACGGCGCCAGCCACAGCGCACCGCCGATGAAGCAGATGTTGAGCAGAATAGGCGCGAAGGCCGGCACCCAGAATTTGTTGTAGGTGTTGAGTATGCCCGCCGCCACCGCGACCAGCGAGATGAAGAAAATATACGGCGAAGTGATACGCAGCAATTGAACGGTGAGGTCGAACTTCGCGGCATCCTTGAGGAAGCCGGGCGCGCTGATATATACAAGAATCGGCGCGGCGATGATGCCGATGAGCGTAACCACGAACAGGATGATCGCCAACATGGTGGTGATGTGGTCAACCAGCAATTGGGTTTCTTCATGCCCGCGACGGTTCTTGTATTCGCCGAAGATCGGCACGAAGGCCTGCGAGAATGCGCCCTCGGCGAACAGGCGGCGCAGCAGGTTGGGCAGCTTGAACGCCACAAAGAAAGCATCCGTCGCCATGCCCGCGCCGAATATCCTGGCAATCAGCACGTCACGCACAAAAGCGAGGATGCGCGAAACCAGCGTCAGGCTGCTGATAGTGGCTAGCGCTTTAAGCAGGTTCATACCTTGCCCGCCCGAAATCCATACATGGAATTACCAGATGTTGCGGCGCGGATCGCGGCGCTCCTTGCTCATGACCGGAAACGGCCCGGCGGCTTCGATGCCCATGCTGTTGCGCCCGGAGCGCACCTTGAGGTGATTCTCGGCCACATACCGCTTGAGCATGTCAAACGCCTGAGCATCGGCTCCCTGCAACGAGGCGCGTACTACCACGCACTTTAGCCCATCGGAAATCACGGGGCGGATATAGGAAGAATAGGTCTTGTGCCCATCCTCCCCCGTCCTGGCCAACGAGTCGCACAGGAGTTCCGCCCAATCCGGCACGGCAAAAGTCTCGCCATCCAGCGTCAAACCGAGAATCACCCATTCATCTTGTTGCGTAATCATCCCGCCCCCTTGAGTGCCCAGTATTATGTGAGCTTGCGACAATCAAACCGCGCAAATCATATCATCGAATCACCACAAACCCACCCAAGTGGGTGAATCGCAAAAAAATTTGCAAAAGCACTGTGGAGCAACTAGAATGCGCGCCTTTCGTTGTAACCGAATTTTCAAGGAGCAGTCATGGCAAATAGCGCACAAGCTCGGAAACGTGCCCGTCAAGCAGTAAAACAAAATGCCCACAACAGCAGCTTACGCTCTGAACTGCGCACTGCGGTCAAAAAGGTCATCAAGGCGATCGAGGCAGGTGACAAGGCTGCCGCCCAAGCTGTCTACAAAGATTCCGTGAGCGCTGTGGATAGCATCGCTGACAAGAAAATCATTCACAAGAACAAGGCCGCTCGACACAAGAGCCGTCTGTCTGCGGCCATCAAGGCAATGGCGTAAGCGCCCAGCCGCTTTGATTCACCGCAACCAAGCCGACAGCGATGTCGGCTTGTTTGCTTTGTGGACTCCGAGCAAGTGAAATTTAAGATCCCCCGTTCTTGCTGATGCTTCGACAAGTCCGGCACAGGTTATGCAGAGCGCATCCAAGCCCGTTGCCCTTCGATACCTGATGAAACTACTGATATGATTATTAGCCATCTGACTAACCCAGCAAAAAACGCTNNCAAGTCGCTGGTTATCAGGGCGAACGGGCTTCAAACATAATCGTACCGAAGCAACGGTTTTCCTTGCCTAGACGGGGTTATTTAGCTCAATATACGCCTCTTGATTTGTTACTGAACGGCGGCTGGTCCGCCGTCATTATTTTATGTCACATGTAATGAATACATATGCCCGCCTCCCCGTCGCTTTCGTGCGCGGTGAAGGCGCATGGCTGTGGGATACCGAAGGCAAACGCTATCTGGACGGCTTGGCGGGCATTGCCGTGAACACCTTGGGGCACGCGCATCCGCGCTTCACTGCCGCACTGAGCGAACAGATCGGCAAACTGATCCATTGCTCAAACGTCTATCAGGTGAATGGACAGGAACTGCTCGCCGACAAGCTGTGCAGCCTGACTAACATGCAGGAAGTGTTCTTCTGCAATTCCGGCTGTGAAGCGAATGAAGCGGCAATCAAGCTGGCGCGCATGTATGGGCATCAGCAAGGAATCGAAGCCCCTGCCATCATCGTGATGGAAAAGGCATTCCACGGGCGCACGCTGGCGACTCTTTCCGCCACCGGCAACCGCAAGGTACAAGCCGGTTTCGAGCCGCTGGTCGGCGGTTTTGTGCGCGTGCCTTACGACGACCTGGAGGCGATCCGTCACGTTGCCCAGCACAACAGCAATGTGGTTGCGGT
>PLBS01000091.1 GCA_003134595.1 Gallionella sp.
TGCGATTCAGGATGTGTATCTGGATAAAGCGGTGACAGTGGCGTAATTGGGTGGCACCAATTCTGGTGCATGAACTAATCCGGTTTGCCAGGGCCGGCGGGTTTGCCGCAGGAATCTGGAACGGTTCAGTCCNNGCTTGAGCATGGAAAGATATTCCGCCTCGTTGAGCGCGATCACTTTCGACAGGTAGGCGATGTTTTTTTCAATCGACTCCAGATAGTAATTGTTCTCGACACCCATCACGTCTTTGAAGTGAAAGCTCAGGTTAGCGTACATGCCACCAAACGCACCCTCGAGCTTTTCCCGGGTAATTGCGTAAAATGATTTGGTCTGGCGCAGCAGATCGTACACGCTCTGGTAATTTCCGAAACGTGCTTCCTTGAACTCCAAATACAGGAACAGCAGTTTTTCCAGATAGGTGCGGTCAGCCATTTGTCCGGTCAGGTCGGCGGTGGCAACAATTTGCCCGAGCAGGCGGGTGCGCTCATCGGGAAAATCAATCTGGGAGAACTTCAGGGCGGGATCGGTACCGCTGATCATGAACTCCAGCGAAGTCGCAAAATTCAAAGGAAGATGCCGTGCGACGAGGTAGCTCCTCATGAATGCTATACCGCGTTTGACATGGGTCTGCGTGTATTGGGCGCCGGTACCGCCTTCCTCGCCGTCCAGTTGTGAATAGCCGATATCGTGCATCAGAGCGGCGATCATGATCAGCGTCATTTCTTCGTCGGTCAGACGGGTGCCGGAAATATGTACGCCATGCATCAGCCTCACGGCGCACAGGAAAACGTCCAGTGTGTGGTGCCGGTCGTGGTAGAGCGTCTTGATAGAACTGCAGCCGGGATATTCGCCTCGGAACAGGCGCATAACGTCATCAAAAACGGTTTTGATCAGGGATGTGTCATAACCGGGGTTGATGCGGCCGAGAATGCCGGCCGCCTTGGTCCAAACCATGTCCGGGTCGCTGTTGGCGAACAGGCTGTTAATCTCGGCGGATGTTGGAATGTTTTTCATGTTCAAATAGTCAGCGCGTTGCGTACCCCGTCAAATTCACTGCATTCGATTCGCGCAGTATATTACAGGATAGCGCCAGTATTCGGATAAAAATTATCATGCTGTATTCCTATATTCCTAACAGGGGCAAGGCACGCCGTGCCCCTACGTTTTTGATACCGCATACAATTTCCCCGATAGCAAACTGGCGGAGACGATGAGCAACGCGCCTAACCAGTCGCGCAGTTGCATCGCTTCATTGGCGAGGAAATACGACGAAATCGCAGCGACCACCAGTTCGAACAGAAACAACAGCATGGCGCGGTTGGACAGCAAATGGGTGACCCCATATTGCACGGCAAAGCTGATAGCGCACAGCACGATACCGAGCAACCCGAGTATCAGCCAGGTTTGCGCATCCATCTCCAGCAGTTGAGCCGGCATTCCGCCTTGCCACCACAGCAACGGTGCGGTCAGCAAAGCGGTGCCAAGCAACACACTGTAAGACTTCGCCTCCACATTCAAATGCGCGGCACGACGAGATACCACATTGGAAAGCGCGAAACTCATGCCCGCCGATAACCCTATCCACTCGGAAATATTTTGTGGCAGCGGCAAGCCGCGTTGCGGCTCCCACAACATGATGGCTGCACCGCTGCAGGACAGTGCCATGACCAAATAGCCGTAGCGATTGAGCCGCTCACCCAGCAGCCAATAGGAAAATATAATCGTCCACAACGGCGCAAGATAGAATAACAGCAACACGCGCATCACTTCGCCGTGCAGCATTGCCAGCACATACCCCAAATTCGACCAACCCGCGCTCAACACCAGAGCGACTGTCCACCAGCCGGCACGGGGCAGTTCGCGCCACACGCGCGGCAGCATGAACGCGCCGCACAGCATCGCCAGCGAATAGCTGATCAGCGTCGCCAGCGGGCCGGTCACACCGGTTTCCTGCAACGCCCGATAGGGATACCAGATCAGCCCCCACACCAGCGCGCCACTCAAGATTCCGGCAACTGGCAATACATTTTGTTTTGATGACACTGGCCAATCCCTAATTATGTAACGCGCCCGTATAATGCGCGCTGATTTTCGCGCGCCGCCTAAAATAGCAAATAAATTGGGATAGCAAATGAACCCGGATTTACAAAAACTACAGCCCTACCCGTTCCAGAAACTCGCCGCGCTGTTTCGCGAAGTTCAGCCCAACCCGGACTATCGTGCCATCAGTCTGTCCATCGGCGAACCGAAACATGCCACACCGCAATTCATTCGCGACGCGCTGACGAACAATCTCGATGGGCTGGCGAATTATCCCACAACCGCCGGCAGCGACGCGCTGCGCAGTGCGATAGCCAACTGGTTGGCCGCGCGCTATGGCATTCCCCCACCCAATGCCAAGACCCAGGTCTTGCCAGTGAACGGCAGCCGCGAAGCGTTGTTCGCCTTTGCCCAGGCTGTGATCGATCGCACCAAAAATAATCCCGCCGTGGTCTGCCCCAATCCGTTCTACCAGATCTACGAAGGCGCGGCATTCCTGGCCGGAGCCACGCCCAGCTTCCTCAACACGTTGCCGGAAGACAACTTCGCGCTGAACTTTGCGCAACTGCCCGCAGAGGTCTGGCAACGCACCCAATTGATCTACGTGTGCTCGCCGGGCAACCCGACCGGATGCGTGATGCCGCTGGCAGAATGGAAAACACTGTTCGAGATGTCCGACCGCCACGGTTTCGTAATCGCCTCGGATGAATGCTATTCCGAGATTTACTTTTCCGAAAAACCATTAGGCGCGCTGCAAGCCGCTCATCGCCTTGGCCGCAACGACTATAAGAATCTGGTCATGTTCTCCAGCTTGTCGAAACGCTCCAACGTGCCGGGCATGCGCTCTGGCTTTGTGGCGGGCGATGCCAAGGCGATCGAGAAATTCGCGCTGTACCGCACCTACCACGGCTCGGCGATGAGTCCGGCGGTACAGGCCGCCAGCATCGCCGCATGGAATGACGAAGCGCACGTTGCGGAAAACCGCCGCCTGTATGCGGAGAAATTCGCCAGGGTGGTTGAGATACTCAAACCGGTGCTGCCGGTCACGATGCCGAATGCCGGCTTTTATCTGTGGATACGCACACCGATTGCCGACACCGCCTTCGCGCAGGGCTTGTATCGCGACTATAATGTGGCCGTATTGCCGGGCAGCTATCTTGCGCGCAGCGCGAATGGTGTGAACCCCGGTGAAAATTTTGTGCGCCTGGCTCTGGTTGCGAACTTGAGTGAAACATTGGAAGCAGCACGACGCATTGCTGAATTCGCTCGGTTGTTGTAGGTCGGGTTTCAACCCGACATGTCGGGCTAAAGCCCGACCTACCAACTTACGACTAACAACTCCCAACTTTTTTAACAGGAAATCATCATGGATCAATTGCAACAAATCATCGAACAAGGTTTTGAACGCCGTGCCGATATCACTCCGCGCAATGCCGATGCGCAGCTCAAAGAAGCGGTCGATAGCGTCATCACCCAACTCGATCAGGGCAAGCTGCGCGTCGCGGAAAAAATCGACGGCCAGTGGGTAACTCACCAATGGCTGAAAAAGGCCGTGCTGCTGTCGTTCCGCCTGGAAGACAACGCCTTTATCAAGGGCGGGTTCACCAATTACTACGACAAGGTTCCTTCCAAGTTTGCCGACTACAACAGCCGCGATTTCCGCGAAGGCGGCTTCCGCGTGGTGCCTCCGGCTGCGGCGCGCAAAGGCGCGTTCATCGCCCAAAACGTAATACTGATGCCATCCTATGTGAACATCGGCGCGTATGTCGATGAAGGCACGATGGTGGACACCTGGGCGACGGTCGGCTCCTGCGCACAGATCGGCAAGAATGTGCATTTGAGCGGCGGCGTCGGTATCGGCGGCGTGCTCGAACCGATACAAGCCAACCCGACTATCATCGGCGACAACTGCTTCGTCGGCGCGCGCTCGGAAATCGTGGAAGGCGTGATCCTGGAGGACAACGTGGTGATTTCGATGGGCGTGTTCATCGGTCAAAGCACAAAGATCTATGACCGCGAAACTGGCGAGGTTCACTATGGTCGGGTACCATCCGGTTCCGTGGTTGTTAGTGGCAGCCTGCCTTCCAAGGACGGCAGCTACAGTTTGTACTGCGCGGTGATAGTGAAGAAAGTGGATGCCAAGACCTTATCCAAGGTGGGTATCAACGAGTTGTTGCGGGGAATCTAATTCAGGATCAAGGATTCTGGATTCAGGATTGAGCGGAGCAAAGGTTTTCCCCAATCCTCAATCCTCGCTCCTGTGCGTAGCGGTCGTAGTGTAAGCTACGGGAACCGCACGGCCTACCCCTTGCGGGTGCAATCCTTTCAAAGGAGATCACGATGATTATTACACCATTACTGCAACTGGCCGCCAACAAACAGGCTTCCGACTTGTTCTTTTCGGTTGGCGCGCCGGTCAACATCAAGATCGACGGCATCGCCATGCCGGTCAACGCACAGGCTCTGGATGCCGACGTCGTCAAGCGCATCGCCTATGAAATGATGTCCCCGCAGCAGATCGCCGAATTCGAATCCTATCTGGAGATGAATTTCTCTTTCCGTGTCGAAGGCATCGGCAATTTCCGCGTCAACATTTTCCGCCAGCGCGGCAACATCGCCATCGTGGTACGCTATATCAAAGCCAAAATCGGAAACGCGGAAGACCTTAACCTGCCCGGCATACTAAAAGAGCTGGTCATGGAAAAGCGCGGTTTGGTACTGGTGGTCGGCGCGACCGGCTCCGGAAAATCCACCACCCTCGCCTCCATGATCGAGCATCGCAACAACTCCACGAGCGGCCATATTCTGACCATCGAAGATCCCATCGAATACATTTTCAACCACAACAAATCCATCGTGAATCAGCGCGAAATCGGCACCGATACGCTCACATATGACAGCGCGTTATTCAGCGGGATGCGCGAAGCGCCGGATGTGCTGATGATAGGTGAAGTGCGTGATCGCGAAACACTTAAGCACGCGCTGATCTTCGCGCAGACCGGACATTTGTGCCTGACCACCCTGCACGCCAACAACAGTTATCACGCGCTGAACCGTATCGTGAATTTTTTCCCTTACGATTCGCGCAGGAGCGTTCTGGCCGACTTATCGATGTGCTTGCGCGCGGTGATTTCGCAACGCCTGGTGCGCGGCGCACAAGGCAAGCAACTGCCCGCCGTGGAAATTTTGCTGAACACCTCGCTGATAGCCGATCAGATCAAGAACGATGAACTCGACAAGATTCGCGATTCCATTGAGAAGAGTGTTTCCGCCGGTTCGCAAACCTTCGAGCAAGCCCTCTACAAACTATTCAAGAAGGGACAAATCACCAAAGAGGAAGCGCTACGCAACGCGGATTCGGCAAGCAA
>PLBS01000168.1 GCA_003134595.1 Gallionella sp.
ATTACTTGAGAAGGGGGAGGCATGAATATTATTCTAGTTTCCAATCGCTTGGTAAAAACTCGCAGCATTACGCTGGGTGCCTGGCAGATTATGTTTTTGCTGCTGTTGCTGTCCGGATTGATGTTGGGCGCGGCATTTACCCTGCAATACACGCTGGTGCGTTTTGCTCCGGAAGGCTTGAGCGATGAGATACGCACCTTGTTATCCGAGGTGCAGAGCGACGAACAACAAAAACAGCAGTTCTACTTGCATAGCAGTCTGGATGCCATGGCGGTAAGGGTCGGGCAGATGCAGGCGCAGGTGCAGCGCCTGGATGCGCTTGGTGCGCGCCTGGCCAAGCTGACCGGCATGAAACCGGAAGAATTTCAGTTTTCCCAACCGCCTGCACAGGGGGGGCCGCTGGTGGTTTTCCCTGAGCAGAAAATGTCGGAGAACGGTTTGGATCAGCAACTGGACAGATTGAGCCATGTGGTCAATGATCGCAGCGACAAGCTGCTGGCCCTGGAAACCATGCTGTTGCAGAATCAATTGAGCCGCAAGTTGCTGCCCTCTATTCCTCCTGTCCACGAGGGCTTTTATTCCTCGAATTTTGGTTGGCGTATAGATCCGTTCACCGGAGCCAATGCGATGCACGAAGGAGTGGACTTTGTGGCTGATGCCGGAACGCCGATTTATGCTTCGGCCGGCGGCGTGGTCGCCTATGCGAGCTACCAACCCGATTATGGTAATATGGTCGAGATCGATCACGGCAATGATATTGTCACACGCTACGGGCATGCTTCCAAATTGCTGGTAAAGGTCGGTCAGGTGGTGCGGCGTGGGGAGAAGATTGCTGAGGTGGGAAGTACCGGACGTTCTACCGGCAACCACTTGCACTTTGAAGTCCGTTATAAAGGTATCGCTCAGAATCCCGTGCGCTTTTTGCAAAAAGCCACCAGTTAACAGTGATGGTATTGGTGAGGGTGAGGTGGTGGTCGCCTCACCCTTTATTATTTGTAGGGGACCTCTAAAAATCCAGATTTCATCCCAATTGCTGCGTTGCGTAAAAAATTTCTTGCTGACATATCACCCATATGCGGCGCTGCGAAGTTTTTTCCGCGCCTTGCTGACGATTTCCGCACGGGCTGCTTTTGCCCGTAGCGGATCGGCGTCCCCTTGTGGGGCATTTGGGCGAACTCTGAATTTTTAGAGGTTCCCTGTAGTCGAGAACTTTCATTTTGTAGTTTAGAAAAATATGATTTCCAGTGTGCTGAAAAGTATCTTCGGTAGCCGTAATGATCGCTTGCTCAAGCAATATCGCGCTACTGCCCAAACCATCAATAAGCTGGAAGCCGATATCGCCAAGTTGAGCGATGAGGCATTGCGCCAGAAAACCGCTAACTTTAAACAACGGTTCGCGCAGGGGGAAGCACTCGATGCGTTGCTGCCGGAAGCGTTTGCCGTGGTGCGCGAGGCGAGTACCCGCGTGTTGGGGATGCGTCATTACGATGAACAGCTGATCGGCGGGATGGTTTTGCATTATGGCAAGATTGCCGAAATGCGCACCGGTGAAGGCAAAACCCTGATGGCCACGCTGCCGGTTTATCTGAATGCGATTTCCGGCAAGGGTGTGCATGTCGTTACCGTTAATGATTATCTGGCCGGTCGCGATGCCGAGTGGATGGGCCGGTTGTATCGCTTTCTGGGCTTGTCGGTGGGTGTGATCCTGTCGCAGATGGAGTCAGCTAACAAACAAGCCGCTTACGCCGCCGACGTTACCTACGGAACCAACAACGAATTCGGTTTCGATTATCTGCGCGACAACATGGCGACGCAGGTCGGCGAACGTTTCCAGCGCCCGCTCAATTACGCCATCGTGGACGAAGTGGACTCGATCCTGATCGACGAGGCGCGTACCCCGCTGATTATTTCCGGCCAGGCCGAAGATAACGTGGATATTTATGTGCGCATCGATAAATTGGTCCCGCAACTGGCGCGCAAGGCTGGGGAAGCCGAGACGGAAGGCCCGGGCGACTACAGCGTGGACGAAAAAAACAATCAGATTCTGCTGACCGAGTCCGGTCACGAACATGCCGAAATCATACTTACCCAAGCCGGGTTGTTGCCGGTGGGCGGCAGTTTGTATGACCCTGCCAACATCACCCTGATCCACCATTTGTATGCGGCATTGCGCGCGCACAACCTGTTTCACCGCGATCAGCATTATGTGGTGCAAGAAGGCGAAGTGGTGATTGTGGATGAATTTACCGGTCGCCTGATGTCGGGACGGCGCTGGTCGGATGGCTTGCATCAGGCGGTGGAAGCGAAAGAGGGCGTGACCATCCAGAAGGAGAATCAGACGCTGGCTTCGATCACTTTCCAGAATTATTTCCGCATGTACAGCAAGCTGGCCGGGATGACCGGCACGGCGGATACCGAGGCCTACGAGTTCCAGCAAATTTACAATCTGGAAACGGTGATCATCCCGCCGCATCGCCCGACCATACGCAAGGATTGCTACGAGCGCGGACAACCGGTGCTGGTGGGCACGACCTCAATCGAGAATTCAGAATTGTTGTCGGGGTATCTGGAGCGGGATAAGTTACCCCATCAGGTGCTGAATGCCAAGCAACATGCGCGTGAGGCGGAAATCATCGCGCAAGC
>PLBS01000006.1 GCA_003134595.1 Gallionella sp.
ACTTTCCAGAATTATTTCCGCATATACAGCAAGCTGGCAGGGATGACCGGCACGGCGGATACCGAGGCATATGAGTTCCAGCAAATTTACAATCTGGAAACGGTGATTATCCCGCCGAATCGCCCGACCATACGCAAGGATATGATGGACAAGGTGTACCTCACCGCCAGGGAAAAATATCTTGCGGCGATCGAAGACATCAAGGATTGCTACGAGCGCGGCCAACCGGTGCTGGTGGGCACGACCTCGATCGAGAATTCAGAATTGTTGTCGGGCTATCTGGAGCGCGACAAGCTGCCGCATCAGGTGCTGAATGCCAAGCAACATGCGCGCGAGGCGGAAATCATCGCGCAAGCCGGACGGCCGAAGATGGTGACCATCGCCACCAACATGGCGGGGCGCGGCACGGACATCGTGCTGGGCGGCAATGTCGAGAAACAAATCGATCTGGTTCGTGAAGATGCCAGCCTGGATGAGGCAACCAAGGCGCAGCGCATCGCCCAATTAAAAACCGAATGGCAACAGTTGCACCAGCAGGTATTGGCCAGCGGTGGACTGCACATCATCGGTACCGAACGCCACGAATCGCGCCGCGTGGACAACCAGTTGCGCGGCCGTTCCGGCCGCCAGGGCGACCCGGGTTCGAGCCGTTTCTTCCTGTCGCTGGAAGATCCGTTGCTGCGCATTTTTGCTTCGGACCGTGTCACGGCGATCATGAACAAGTTCAAGTTGCCGGAAGGCGAAGCGATCGAGCATAGCTGGGTGACGCGCGCGATCGAGAATGCACAGCGCAAAGTCGAGGCGCGCAACTTCGACATGCGCAAACAGATTCTTGAATACGACGATGTCGCCAACGATCAGCGCAAAGTGATTTACCAGCAGCGCAGTGAGTTGCTGGAAAGCGCGGATATTACCGAAACCATCCAGGCGATGCGCGAGGACGTGCTGGAAAATACCATCAGCCTGTACATTCCGCCGCACGCCATGGAAGAACAATGGAATGTGCCCGCGCTGGAAAAGGCTTTGGCCGCCGAGTTTCGTCTGGAATTGCCGTTGGTGCAATGGCTGGAACAGGATAAGCAGTTTAATGAGGCTGCGCTGCGCATACGCACCAGAGAACAGGCACAGCAGCACTACCAGTCGAAGGTCGAAGCGGTGAGCGCGGAAGTCATGCACCATTACGAACGTGTGATGATGTTGCAAAGTCTGGACGTGCATTGGCGCGAGCACTTGGCCGCATTGGATCATCTGCGGCAGGGTATCCATTTGCGCGGTTATGCGCAAAAGAATCCGAAGCAGGAATACAAGCGCGAGGCATTCGAATTGTTCGCCGCGATGCTGGATGCGATTAAACTCGAGGTGACGCAAGTATTGATGACCGTGCAAGTGCGCAGCGAGTCGGATGTCGAGGCGGTAGAAGCCGCGCCGGCGCCGGAAAATGTGCAGTATCATCATGCGGATTACGCCGAAGCGCTTTTGGCAGGGCAACCTGATGAGGTGCTGGCCCAGTCCGCCGAGAACCAGCCAGCCGATGAAGAGCATAAACCGTTTGTGCGCGATGGGCAGAAGGTGGGGCGCAATGATCCGTGCCCCTGCGGGTCGGGCAAGAAATACAAGCAGTGCCATGGCAGGTTGAATTAAAGGCCCCTTGAAGGTTCCTTTAACACGTGAAAGGAGAACGAGATGTCATTAGTGATGGATACGCTGCGCACTTCAACGATTACCGAGGAGTTGAGTGATGCAGAAGTGGAAATTCTCGAAGGACTGTTCGAGATTCAGGACTACAAATCCGGCGAGATAATCGTCCAGCCGGGCGACAAGCAAGCGGACAATCTGTACATTCTGGCGCATGGGGATATCGAAGTGAAGATTGAAAGCGGCAACGAAGAATCCACCATTCATGTGCTTAAGCCGGGCGATTTGGCCGGCATCATCACCTTCGTCGGCGGCGCAGCTTCTGATATAAGCGCGACGCTGTACGCGGTCGGCAAGACCAAAGTGCTGAGTATGGCAAGAGCGGATTTTGAAAAGCTGATCAACTCTCATCCGATGATAGTCTACAAAGTGATGCGCGGCGTGGTGCGCAATGTGCACGGCATCGTGCGGCGCGTGAATAGTCAATCCGCAGAGTTGAGCAATTATATCTACCGTACTCATGGTCGTTATTAGGAATTAAATTTTCATGCCGGTCAATCTGACACCGCCCGTCGCGGCACAACTGTTGCCCGTTGCGGGCGTTTCTTTGGGCGTCGCGGAAGCGAACATCAAGCGCCCCAATCGCAAAGACTTGCTGGTGATGCAGTTGTGCGAAGGCGCACGGGTTGCCGGCGTGTTCACCAGGAATCATTTTTGTGCCGCGCCGGTGATCGTCGCGCGCGAACATCTTGCACAGCCGGATGGTATCCGCGCGCTGCTGGTCAACACCGGCAATGCCAATGCGGGCACGGGCGAGCAAGGCTTGCGGGATGCACGCACCACATGCGCGGCACTGGCGGGCTTGCTGGGCTGCAAGGCCGCGCAGATATTGCCGTTCTCGACCGGGGTCATCATGGAGATACTGCCGGTGGCCAGGATAGCGGCGGGCTTGCCCGGTGCTGTGGCTAACATGCGCGCGGATAACTGGTTCGATGCCGCACAGGCGATCATGACCACCGACATCGTCGCCAAGGCAATTTCAAGGCAAGTGTTGATTGATGGCGTGTTAATTACCATTACCGGCATCGCCAAGGGCTCGGGCATGATCCACCCCAACATGGCGACCATGCTCGGCTACATCGCCACCGATGCGGCGATTGCGCAACCGCAGTTGCAGGCGATGGTGAGCGAAGCCGCTAATCGTTCATTCAACTGCATCACCGTAGATGGCGACACCTCCACCAACGACGCGCTGATGCTGATCGCTACCGGGAAATCTGCCTTGCCAGAAGTGAAAGCTGCCGACAGCAAAGCATACAAGGCACTGCTGGCAGCCATCAGCGAAGTCGCGACCTGGCTGGCACAAGCCATAGTCCGCGATGGTGAAGGTGCGACCAAGTTCATCACCGTGCGCGTCGAAGGCGGCAAGGATGAAGCCGAATGCAAGCAAATCGGCTACGCCATCGCCCGTTCACCTCTGGTCAAGACCGCGTTCTTCGCCTCCGACCCCAACCTCGGGCGCATTCTCGCCGCGATCGGTTATGCGGGCATAGACGATCTGGATGTGGCCGCACTCGAGCTGTATCTGGATGAGGTGCTGGTCGCCGAACACGGCGGTCGCGCCGCCAGTTACCGCGAGGAAGATGGCCAGCGTGTCATGCAGCAAAGCGACATCACGATACGCGTGGTGCTGAATCGTGGCACTGCCCACGCGCGGCTGTGGACCTGCGATTTCTCTTACGATTACGTCAAGATCAACGCCAGCTATCGGAGTTAGGTTCTCCTTCTGACGGCCTGCATCCGGGCTACGACACTGCATGTTCCTCAAAAAGAAGTTATAGTCACACGCACAAGGCATATCTTGTCAGGTGGAGATGTTCCCGAAGCAGGTTTG
>PLBS01000001.1:0-3091 GCA_003134595.1 Gallionella sp.
CTCTGCTTGCCAGTCGATCCATGCATAAGCAGACGCCGCATGAAGATCGTCAGCACTAAACATGGCAAACAGAACGTTCTCGTACTCGCGTTTCTTGAACGGGATAGGGGAGTTGGTGCTACCTGCATATGAAGCAATTTCGCGCAGGGCCGACTCCAGTGTGGGTTGCGAAAAGGGTGGTGATGGCAGGAAAGGATCGACGTCATTTGAATTATCAGCCTCTACCGGCGCTGGCGCAGCACCCGCCCCGGTCTTGTTAAGTGCCGAATGATCGCCCCAGCCATTGCCAATTACGACTGGCTCCCTTGGTGAATCCTTCATTTTGTCTTTGAGGTGAGGGAACAATTCGGTCTTGAAGATGATGGTGTATTGCCAGTCAAGCCCGACGCCCTTACCGCCAGCCCTGAAATCCTGAATGTGGAATAACGCACGTTTTGTGCTGTAATTCCTACCATCGTGATCTTGCTTCAGCACCCTTAACGCGGATAGCTTTTCGAGCAGACAATAAGTAAATTGCGATTGTTGGCCGCGCTGATTTTCCGCAATATCGGGTCTGCCAAAACTTTTGGATACAGCCTTGCGTAGTCCCGCATCGTTGATATAAACCCAGTCAGCGTGTTTGATGCCGATACGCATATTTTTATCGCCACCGTTGATGCGTCCCTCTTCGCAAACGACATCCCCAAATGCCGAGTAAGCCCATTCGATTTCTTCCGACATTTTGTTGCCATCATGTACAGGGCGATCTATAGCCGTCTCACCGGCAGCTTCAACTTGTTCGCCCTGATTTTCTGATGGCGGCACATCGCCTTCTTCGGATGGCATGAGCGTTGCGCGGACAACCGGCAATGCGGCCTCGAATGTTTCCGACAGGCCTTCGTACATCTGGTCGATCTCGTTCTGCTGTAGCCCCTCTGCCTTGCCTGTATCAACGTCAGAACGAATCAGCAGTTCCGCCAACGCCCTTGTCCGGTCGTCTGGCCAGAGTGGCAGGCGGGACAAATGGTGATAGTAGGAAACGCTCATCTTGAGCGCGCCACGGTCTTCTTTTGGCAGCTCCCAAAATTCCGGGAGTTTGATGAGCATGGCCCCGCCAACAAGGTCATGATTTGGCTTTATCTCTTTTACCATGCCACTGGAAAACAGCTTGTAGCACTCGACCTTGCCCAGGTCATGCGCATACGCGCATAGTGCTACAAGCGGGTCATCCGGGTTGAATTTGTATGTTGGCTCGATTAGTGGGAAGAGGATCTTCCCGGTCTTGCCACGATGCCCGATGTATGACCAGTTTTTTGATTTGATGAACATGGTGCGCAACACGTTTTCCGTGTGCTTTTGCAGCGACAAGCCACCGTGCCCACCCGCTACTGGGGAAGCTGGCAATTTTTTGTGGGACTCGTAAATTTCCATGAGTGCCACCATTAAATTGGCATGCAACGGATATTTCTCACGGTAGCGATTGAACCAGTCGCCCATATCATCCGGCAGGTTTGGTACCTTGAGCCTGGTGCGTTTTGCCTGTTCACTGGTCGAAGGCAGATCGCCAAGGCTGCACACAAGCCCGCGCAAACAGGTTGGCTTCATACTGATGGCAATGCGCGCGCGCTTGTGTGCAGAAAATATCAAATAGAAACCAATGCCCGATATGGCGCCGACCAGACACCACGCTGCGCTTTTATAAAGCGCATACGGAAGCCTTGGCCAACCATAGCCATCTGCCAGAATAAACAACAAGAGATACCAAAAGGCAAACATGATGAGCAGCGATCTGATTATTGGATTTGTTCCCACAAACGATTACCTGAAAAATTGAGTCACATGATTGAGTCGGACCAGTGAAATCTTGAGCGGACATGGATAGGCAGTGCGTCGGGTTGCCTTCCAGTAAAAAACCAGTAGCCCATTTTTAGTCCGATGATTCCGCGCTCCTCAATCAACTCCGTGGCCAACAGAAAATCACGATTTGAAACGTGCGAGAACATATCTCGCAACAGATCAGCACGAATACCGGGTCGGAACCATATTTCCTTCGCAACATCGAGCGACAGCTCGCCACCAAAGCACAAGATTTCACTGCACAGGCTTTCCGGGATCGAGGCGGCAAGAAAGGGTAGAGGGGCGGGCAAGGGGATGCATGCCTGATACAGCTGGTACTGCAATCTCACCTGAATCAGGTATGGACGTGCGCCCAGCGCACCACAGCACAAAGAGTACGTCAGGGAGTCCTTATCCTCCGAGTTGGGGACGAATATCCACTCCAATGCCTTAATGCGCTGCGCATCCGTTGAATTGACGTTGCTGGCGGCGCGGACGGCCTTTTTAATCCGTTTAAAAGCCTCTCGTTCTGGCCCCTCCTCATAATCCGTGGCATCGATAAGAGGGGTTTCAACTGACGGCTGATCGCTCTCGTTTTCAAAATGTATTGAGCCGCCAATTTCGTGATCAACAAAAAAAACCCCCGAATCAGCGAAGTCCCAAGGGCTTAAATTGGCCACTTCAAAATCAGAGTTGCCAGCCAGCATCATTCTGGTACGCTTGATGAGGTAGATAGGTACTGATCTGCTCGACGGAACAGGTCTATGCCCTTTACAAAACGTGAGCGGAAGTGGTTCAGTTTGACCGGGCCAATCATCGCTTCGTCTGACATTCCAAGCCTTGGGACACGTATGTGGTAAACCTTGTTGCCAGCGTAGCTGACAATAGCCTCACCCTTGTCCAATGCAGTCAGGTCGTAAGGAGACACCTTGTACTCCTCGACAGCACGCTCACCAATGCCAGAATTGGCACTCGTTGAACTGCTACCTGCCGGCCCGGCAGAAGCATCAGTTCCAGACTGGCTTTCACCACCAGAGGCGCTGACGGAGTCTTGCACGCGTATTTCTTTGCCGATGATTTCTGCGGCGATCTCGGCGGATTCCTTTGTGCCTATTTTGAAAAACACCTTTGTCCATGTGTTACCCAGCACCATTTCGCGCAATTCTGGCGATATGGCATCAAGGTTGGCGACCGTCTGTACAGCGGGAATCAGGAATACATTGGCGGAACGGCTTTGCTCAAATATACGATTCCATGCATCGTTCACATAGGATCC
>PLBS01000001.1:3105-29273 GCA_003134595.1 Gallionella sp.
AGCATCACGTAGATGATTTTTTTCTGCTTCACCGCCTCGAAGAGATTTACATCGGGCGAGTAGGTATTCATCACCTGGCCGAATTTTCCGGTACCAAAAGTAAACAAGCGTCCGCCGATACCGCCGAACGTTTCTTTCAATCGCTTCATGTCGATTGAAGACACACTGTCTTTATTGGGGACACGGTATTGATCCAGGAATAGCGACAGGTTGGTTTTCTCATTCGATGGCGGAACTCTGTTTTCCAGATAGGTCAACGCCTTTTGATTCATGAGTAGTATCCCAAGATCGACAGCGTTGTAAGCCAGACTCGCCTTGTTTAGAGCTGCGACAAGGATCAGCAGCCCTTGGTTGGCGGCTTGTTTGAAGTAGTCGGCTCCAGGGTTGCTATCGGTAGATGGATTCAGCAGCAGAATGCGCGCGGCAACCTCGTCAGCGTCGCCGTAGAGAAATGGGTTGTAAGAGTTGCTCATCTCCGGGTTGCCGGGGTTGATCACCAGCAAATCGTCTTCGCGTCCCGCCCATGTGCACGCGGCATGAATGGCAGCCAGGTTTTTGATATCCATCTTGCCGTCCACGAATACCAATCCTCCACCGCTGCTGATGTGCTGCTGCATGATGTACCCGCCAAGTACAGTTTTACCCACGCCTGACTGACCGAGGATGAACATGTGCCGCATCACGTCTTCATACGGGATAACGACCGCCTCGCCCGTGTCGATGCAATATCCAAGCATGAGTCCAGCATCCTTTTCCCGGTCGATTTGCCCGGAAAGTCGGCGCGCAGCGCGCGCGGCACACTCTACGATCGCGCTTCCAGGCACGGCACTTGATCGCAGGCTCAGCTCGGATTTGAAGAACGAGGGAGCGAAAATTGAATTTGCAACACGCTTGGCCAAAAGTCCTCCGGCCACTGCCGAGATGCCCATCCCTAACATCCCCTGAAGTATGAAAACCATCTGGTCAACATCGCTTTGCGACAAGCTTGAAGCTTTGGCGCAGAGCAAGTTTTTCACTCCAGCAGCATCGGCGCATAAGCGCTTGGCCTGCACGACCTCCCAATCCATAAAATCCGCAACCAACAGTTTTTTTAGCCACACGGAGAAGAACGGATTGGTTGCAAGTCCACCAGAAAGAAGCGCGACACCAGTCACGGTGTCGCGCGTTCCGCCAAATCTCAGTCTTTTAATGGCCTTGTGCGAAAGCATATTTATCCGTTATATTTGTTTATAATACTGTTGCATATAGTTATAATAGATGAAAACCAGTCAAGCATCAATCTTGAAAATCATGATGGCACCAACCCACCTTGTTTTTGGAGTAACAACGGCCTTCGGTCTATCCCATTTAGGTTTGCTGGAAGCCTCTGTTCCGGTATTCGCAGCGGCCAGTCTCGGATCGCTGTTACCGGACATCGATCATCCGGGCAGTGTTGTAGGCAGGCGGTTGTGGTTGGTTTCTATACCTGTTTCCATGATTTTCGGGCATCGCGGCATTACACATTCGCTGATCGCCGTGGTGGCGATGTCAGCGGCAATTGCATGGCAGATCGGCGCTCAGTCATGGATCGTTGCGCTGGCCATAGGCTATCTGACCCACCTTATTGGTGATTGGCTAACCCCATCTGGCGTTCCATTTCTTTGGCCGAATCGACGGAAGTTTTCTTCGCCAATCGGATTTAAAACCAATTCGATGGCTGAAATGGTCTGCCTTGTGGCGATGATTGCGGCTGATGCGTATGGACTACGGAGCTAATGCAGGCATGAAATTCGATTGCACTATCTACGACATGGCTGAAGGCACGCTGCATGTCACCGTCGAGGCGGTGGATGAGAATGATGCGTATGAGGTGGCTGGCATAGCGGCTTCCGAGCGTGGATGTGCCAACGTCATAGAGGTTGTCGTTGGCGTTTTTGAGTAACCGGGAAGGAAGGAATTCAAATGAGTGAAAGCTAGATGCAGGACGAGTTTAACGCCGCTGCCCAGTGCCGTTGTGTTCGACCTTGACGATGACATGCTTCAAGCACGCCATGAACCCGGCCTGATTGGCAACTAGCCGAAGGAGCTGGGTAACCAGGTCTCCTCAAAGAGCAGCAAAGCGGTTGTAAAATACATATAAGTGCAATAGCATCTTATAAAGATAATAGTATTACCGGAATAATTTTTAATCACTCAAAGGAAATTTCATGAATAAGAGGCTGTTTATTTTGGTCGCTATTGCGGCATTCTCTGTATCTATTGGCCACGCTGAAACTCAGACTGTCACCCACTCCAAGACAAAGAGCGCTGTTGCTAAACAACCGACAGAAGAAAGCGTGCTTGCCGCCTTCAAAAAGAAGTATCCATCTACCACGATCAGCGCTGTCCATAAATCTGAAATTCCTGGGTTGTTCGAAATTTCGATGGGCAACAATGTTGGTTACACCGACGGGAACGTCCAGTACCTGATCTTTGGTCATATCTTCGACATGGCCACTCAAACTGATTTGACGCAAGCTCGCATGGACGAGGCGAACAAAATCAATTTTGCCGCGTTGCCTTTTGAAAAGGCCATCAAGGTTGTAAAGGGTAATGGTGCTCGCGTGTTTGCAGTCTTTACCGATCCAGATTGCCCGTATTGCAAGCGTCTTGAGTCTTCGTTGAACGAAGTCGACAACTACACAATGTATGTCTTCTTGTTCCCGATAGCTCAACTCCATCCAGAATCCGAAGCCCACGCTGATGCTATTTGGTGTTCCAAAGATCAGGTCGCTGCATGGCATGCCTTCATGGCTAATGGGACGCTGCCGGTTATTGACGTGAAGGCCGTAAAGATTGCCTGCGTAACACCAACGCAAGATTTGGTTGGCCTAGGTCAAAACTTGGGCGTTCAAGGTACCCCCACGATGTTCCGCCAGGATGGATCTCGCATGCCCGGTGCACTGCAAGGTGCGCAACTGACTACTTGGTTGGAAGGTAAGAAAATCCAGATGGGGCATTAATGCGCGCCTTGGTTTTACTGCTGGCACTCACGTGTGCTGCGTCAGCGATGGCTCAGCACCTTGGCGTTCACGGATCTCTCTGGGAGATTCAGGAGGAGGATGCGGTCGTTTACATCAAGCGCCGCGTTGGTGAGCTCCAGAAAGACGGAACAGTTGATCGCATGCGCACCGAAAATACGACGAAGATCAAGAATGCAATACTGCACCCAGCTACGGTGCCCGGATATACGGCGGCGATCACCAGCCAGACACGTTATTTTGATCCAACCATCACCCTGGACAAGTCCGTTACGGATTCGCATGGACGTATTCTTTATCCGGCCGGCACTCGCGTCAACCCTCTCATGTATGGCGGTCTCTCCAAGCGTCTAATTTTTATCGACGCTCTCGATAAAGAGCAGGTTGAGTTTGCCCTGGTTGAAGCCAAAAAGCACCCACGCGACTCAATTATTTTGATTGGGGGCGATTGGGTAGCGTTTTCAAAGCGGCTTGGGTCGCAGGCTTACTACGACCAGGCTGGCGCAATGACCAAGCGTTTTGAGCTGACCAAGGTGCCATCCATCGTTTCGCAGGAAGGCCTGAAACTAAAGATCGAAGAAGTGGCAATGGGAGTGAAGTGATGAAAAAATCAATCCTTGCTTTCGGTTTGGTGTTTGCATCCACGTTTGCAGATGCAGCGCAGGTTTGCAATGGACAATTCATGAATCCAATCTCGGATGTGTGCTGGGATTGCGCATTCCCAATCAAGTTATTTGGTCAAAAATTAACAAGCGGAACCGGTGATGATTATGATTCAACCAATCCAACCGGGGTCGATAAATATATTTGCACCTGCAATTTGGCGATGGGTCTTCAGCGCACAGGGTTCCCTGTTTCATTTTGGGAATTTACGCGGGAAGTTGATGTAACAAGAACGCCGTATTGCCTGGTCGGACTTGGCCAACAAATGAATGTTGGCATTAATGCCGATATGGATGGTGGCAAGTCAAGGGTGACTGGTGAAGATACAACTTCTGTTTTTCGTCATGTTCATTGGTACGTCAACCCATTACTTGGATTGATGGGGGCCGTGCTTGATGCGAAATGCCTTGAACCAAAAGGATTTGATCTGGCATATATATCAGAGCTGGATAAATCATGGATCGATGAAGAAACCGCACGCATATTGACCCCCGACGCCTATTTATTCAACAACATTGTTGCCCAGCTTGCTTGCGGCGCTGATTGTGTTGCCGCATCTGCAGGATTAATGGATATCTCGAATGCAATGTTTTGGTGCGCCGGCTGTAATGGGGCGCTATACCCACTAGACGGCTGGACGGCAGCTTCCTACTCGGGGGTTCAAATGTCATCACTACTTGTTCATCGCATGACCGCTAAACAGCATCGTATGTTCACTCAGACATCTGCAGCCGGTACGGCCGCCATGTGCGGCGCTGGCCAGCTTGAGGTGACGATGGATAAGCGGGAATACAAATACACCATGGTGTTCCCTGTGCCGCAAGCTGAAATGAAAGATAACGGAATCGGAGCGGGCGGCGCTCTGCTTGCGTGTTGCCAGCCTTTTGGCCGCACAACACTGTTATGGGGGAGCGGTCGTGAGTTACCGTTCAAAGGCGAAGATTTTGCTTACGGAATTTTCAGAAAGAGAGATTGCTGCCAATGAACAAGCTCTGCTTTTTGGTTTTAATGATTATTTGTGGTGGTGCTCAAGCAGATCAAACCTCTGATGATGAAAGGATCCGCCAGGGACGTGAGCTTGTGCAAAAATTATCCGCAAAGGTTGATCAAGCTTCAGGACAGTCCGGTTCTGTTCCATCTTTAAATGTGGATGCCGGCAGCCCGTTGTTAAGGCAACAGCCACACCTTCAGGATGCGCAAAAAGACTTCATGGATCTCGCGACAGGGAAGAAGAAATTGTCGCAAGTGGCAGCCCAAAAATATGATCTGCTGATTTTTGTTTCCTTTTCGATGCCAGAAGAAACGCTGAAACAATACTCGAAGCAGGCGACCGAGTACGGCGCGGTACTTGTGCTGAAGGGCATGTACAAAAACTCGGTTCAGCAAACCAAACTGCAAGCGCTTGGAGTCAATCAAGCTGGGGCAGAGTGGGATATTGCTCCTGCGACGTTCAGGAAGTTCAAGATCGATCGCGTACCGGCCATCGTGCTCGCTGACGCCTCGACTGAGAGCGTGCTGGAGAACGGATGCGCGAAAGAGGGCGATTACCTGCAAATAGACGGTGAGGTATCTCTTCACCAAGCGCTGACGATAATGAGGCAATACGGCACCGGTAAGCTCGTTAAAGGTGCCGAAACATTCCTTGAAATAGAAAACCGTTAATCGGAGATTCATCATGAAGAAGATTTCACTTCTCGCGGCTATTCTATTGCTGCCAGTTCTCGCAGTCGCTGATCCCACCTACGATTCCGGCATCGCTTTCACTAACTCCCCGGACGGTAATCAGCCGGCCACAGGTGGAAAGCCTGCGGGGCAAAATGCCTCCAATTTGCAAAGCATGATCCAGCTATTTCTCAATAACAAGGATTTACAGAAGCAAACTGGAGCAAGTACGAAGCCTGGCATGGACGCGGCAAGTCAAAGCGCCCAAGACATTAATGTCTTGAAGACATTCATGCAGCAAAGCAATGACCCGAACGCAACCGCATTGCAAAGTTTAAATCAGACCGGCGGGCGCGGTGATCAGAAGATCAAGTATTGCCTGGACTACACCAACCCGGCCATAACCCCAACGCCTGATCCGGTCAAATATGCGGAATGCCAAGGAGTTAATGAGCTGAATAAAACTCCAGTACATGACTATAAGGCTCGCACTGGATTCTCCCCAAATGATGCAATTTTTTCTGCCGGATCTCAGGTTGGGCAAGCAAAGAAGGGAATAGCCGACACCCCGCAAAGTGGGTTGATGGCTTTGGCCGGGGTGGGGGGTACGCCCGGAGTGAGTGGCCAATCATGCGTAACCGTGAACAAAATTTCTCCGGCACAAACAACACAAGGCCAATGTGCGCGCGCAGCAATTCCAGATTCCACTCCTTGCAACGTAACGATAACGCCAAAAGTTATTCTTGAAAAATTTTGCTCCGTACCAAATAACCCAGCACTCCCAGTTGAGAGTTTTGTTTCTGCTGCCAGTGGCGGGGGGGAGCTATTTTCTGCGACATATCGTGTCGGCCCAGTTCAAGTCGAATATACCTGTGGTACCCCGAGCCTAATTGATGGCTCTATTACGACAATCATTGCCAGAATTTCCGTTCCTGCGGGTGTTTTTGGCAGTGGGCCCGGTAACAACGGATGGGGCCGTATGTTGTCGATTGAATTTACGCCTGGGGTAACCCCACCCCCACCTCAAGGCTGGACGACCGGCCCGTTATGGTCTTACGCGTGGCAGTCATGTGTCGCATTCGGTTCGGGTTGCAATGGTAATCAAGTTGATTACAACTACGGAATTTCTTACGACGGCCCATCTGACACTGTAAATGTTGAAGCTCTTGGTTCGGGCGACGGAGTGGTTGGCCCTAATAGCATTTCTTCTTGTAAGCCAGGAACAAATTTTATTCCTGCGTCTAATCCTTACGACGTTACTACGTGCAGTACCGACTGGAGTGGTAATTCGGTCTGTTCTACCGCAACTTTTTACGCGACAAAATCTCGATGCGAGACGCCGTCCATGTCGTCAGCCATTACGACCCCGCCAGTCGTATTAATGGCGGCGGGAACCTATTACGTAGACTACAACCTTGTTGTTACCACAACATGCCCTACTGGTTACGTTTATTATCCTGGCGCAAGTGGACCTTACACAAAGCTTGTATGGGGGGGAACTTCATCCATAACTTGTTTTAACGTTACGAATGGACTTTGCCCTAATATTTCAGGTAATTCATACGTCGCTGTTACCCCACCGTTTAATCCGGTTGGTGCGGCAAACCCCCCGGTATTTCCCAGCACTTATTGCACTTTGCAAAGTGCGATTAATGATTTGCATAAATACGCTCCAGCGCCACATTATGTCGGGGGAGCCGGGGTCCGTGAAAGGCTTATTCAGACTACGGTCGATACTTGTGCACCGTTGCAAGCGCAAGCTGCAGCAGGGCCTGTAGCGCCGGGCGGCAGCTATTTGCCAGCGACTGCGGTGCAAGACACTTGCCCTGCAAATTGGAACCTGACAATCGCGTCAGCTTCATTCCCTACTGTATGTCAATTCCAGCCTGCTGCTGTGGCCGCTATTGCTACGATGACGTACAGTTGCCCAAATGGCGGAACGCTTGATCCAGCAACAAAGCAATGCGAGCTTCAGGCTCCATCTTACGCCGCCATTGCATCCCCGTTGTATACGTGCCCGGTTGGTGACACTCTACAAGGGGCAACTTGCCCTAACGGCGGGGTGATGAACGGGCAGTCATGCCTGTACCCTGCATACAAGGCTGCTGTAGCTAGTCAATCTTGCCTATCTGGATTGACTTTGGTCGGCAATCTTTGCTACACCGACCCACTGTTAGCGCAGACGATCACGGCCGCAAATGGAACGACTGTTCTGAATAGCATAAAAGTCTATTCGTGCAACGGGACAGATGTCTTGAACGGATCAATGTGTACGCCAGCCCCGCATACCGTGATGTGCGATTACCAGCCTCCTTCGGTGAGTTCTAACCCGCTCAACCACTACTCATGCCCGACAACGAATAAAACGGGTAGTCACCTGATCAATTACACGATTGCGGACAACACAGTTCAGCTGCAGTCATGCATCCCTTTCCCTGTCACGAAAGTGGCGTCATTGCAGAGCCGTTGGTGCAATGCGCCGTATGGATATAACGCGACTACGGACAATTGTGAATATCAGATGCCTGACTATGCGGCAAGCTTCAATACGGATTGCTCGGCGAATCCTGGGTATACCTATAACGGGGCAAGGACTTGTTACCTGGTGCCGCCAACCTATCCTGCATTTTAAGAGGCCGACATGAAAAAAATGCTGTCCATTTTATTTTTATTGGCGAGCGGCCTATTCATTACAGACGCAAGTGCCGTTATTTATTCTTGCCCGTGGGGAAGCTCGCTTTCTGGAGCTACATGCACTTATTGGATCACTAGTTCAAGCTGCTCAGTTGGGTTTCCGATGCCCACTAAGAGTTCCACAGCTATTACCGGGGTGTGGCAACAAGCTACCTCTGGCGCAACGTCAACTCCCTGCGTTTCTAGTGGATGGGTCTGTCCTAGCGGATATCCTTTTATGAATTCCGCATTTACTCTTTGCTATCCCTCGGGTTCAAATTATTGCCCATCAAATTCTGTATGGGGTTCTGGTGGTACTTACGGCACTTGCTATCCTAAAACAGGGGCGGCTGCTACCTGTCCTTCTGGATACACTATCAGCTCTGATGGCTCAACTTGCACAGGCTCTTCTTTTGCCGCGACAGTTACCTATCAATGCCATCCTGGCGACACTCTTCTTTCAAATAATACCTGCCAGCCGCCAACACTATACGCAACTCCAACCACGCATTATTACTGCCTCGACAAGGACGGTAACGGGGTAACCGATCCGTTTGTTGCTGCATCTACTTGCCGCCCCAATTTACTTGCGTACAAGGGTGAAATTATCTTCGGTTGCCCGATCATTGCAGGCGACCCGGATCCAATCGTCGCAGGTTCGGTTGCATGGTCTTTAAATGGTTCGCTGCAAGCCGTTACCGGTTACACGGTTACAGGCCCTTTGGGTGCCCCTATAGCGTCCAGCATGAAGTGGATTGGTGGCACAACCTGTTCATATCAGCCGCCGACTGTCGATGGGATTTTTAGTTTCTTGACCCACTTCTGCACCGATCCAACGTTCACGCTGGATTCGACTGGCCTATTCTGCATTCCACCAAAGCAGCCGGTTGCAACGATCTCGAGCAGCGTCTTTGCTTGCACCGGAACGGATGTGTTGAGTGGGTCAACCTGCACGCCTACCCTGCAGATATTCCCTTCAACCCAACAGCTTGATTACGCTTGCGACCCTACGCTTCCGCTTGGGACGGTACTTAACGCAATAACGCACTTGTGCGTTCCTCCAGCACAAACCCAGCCGCCGACACTGGTGTCGACACTTGTCTGCGGTCCGAGCGCAAAGCTCAACACGACAACAAATATGTGCGATTACGTTTCAATTCCAGCCTTGAACATTGGTGGCCAGTACAGCTGCCCACCACTCTACCTGGTCGGTATTGGTGCGAACACAGGTTGGTGTATCCCAACGATGCAATGGGCATATTCGGCGACATGGAATTTGACTAAATATGATTGCCCGAATGGTGGAACACTTGGCCTTGCAGCGAGTGGACAGCCAAACGGGTTGTGCTACATGCCATAAGGGGCGGGACACTATGGATCAAATTGAATTCAAAATAAGCGATAACACAACAGGAGAGTTTTCTTCTGCGAACCCTGCAATTCGCATGATGCGTTCCCGGTTTGGGACTGCGCTCATGGTTTTTGTAGCAACGCTTTATCCGATTGAATCCTTTAGCGCGACCTGTCAGCTAAAGACCGCGCCGGTTTGTATTGATAGCGTGCCCGCGTGCAGAAGCGTTATTGATAACATCGGGAACACGGTTCTGACGTGTTTAAGTACCGCTGTTGCGCCGCCAGGAGCGCTAGTTACCACCGCGTCGTGCTGGCAATATAAAGGGGTATACGATTGTTTGAATCAATCAACTCCAACTTATACGGATACTTGCTTGGCCATCAAGAACGGGGGGGAATGCAAGAACTACGCCGAGGTATCTTCTGTCTGTAATCCAGGCATGCCATTACTGGCGGGCGGTGTCTGCCCTCTGTTTGATGTGACTTATCAATGTGAAACTGCCCCAGGCAATCCGTACACAGAAACAACATGCAACTCGACATCAACCTGTGTAGATAAGGATGGCAATCCATCATTCTGCGTTGGGGCAACTCACCAAGAAACTAATCATGCTTTCGGACAGATGGTTGCAGGTCAAGAAACGGCACGCGAAGCCGGTGTTTATGCACAAAAAGAACTTTTAGGTGAAACAGACCCATCCAAGATATCCATCTTCAAGGGAGAGCCGGATCGTTGTTCAGAGGGGATGTGGGGGGCAGCTCCAAACTGTTGCAAACCTAACACCATAAGCATGAGTGCCACCAATGCATTAATAACTAATGAATTGATCATGACGGGCTGGAACCAGATTGCATCCCAGTATGTTGGTAGTGGTTATATGTTCGATACGCTACTCGATAAAATGACTGACTTGATCGATAAAGCACTCACGGTAATGCAAGATGTAATGCAAGGAGTTTCCAGTTCAACTTCCGTTGTTGCAACGACCGCTTCCAATATAGCAGGCGCAACCGGTGCAGTTGGAGCTGCTGGTGGTATCGGCGTCAGTTTGGTGGATGTTGGAAATATGGTTGGGGGCGCTGTTGGCGGAGCTGTGGTGGGCCAGGCGGCGGGGGCATACGCATCTAAACAGGGTGCTAACACAGGGTTTGCTGGCACCGCATCGGCAGTTGGTAGTGCTGTAGGTACAGTCGCCGGCACTTACGCGGTTTCTTTCGCCATGTATGCCGGGACTGCTTTAATGAACGGTGCCGTCCTTGGTCAGGCTGTGGCTGCAGGGTCCGCCGGAGCTTCCGGTGCAGTTGGAGCTATATGTTGGGTGTGCTTGATAGTAATGATTGTTATTTCAATAATCATGTCGTTTGCAGCATGTGCACCAGAGGACGCGAGTACGCAGCTCAAATTAGGTGCGCCTGGGCTCTGCCATTTTGTTGGAACGTATTGCAATACACATGATTTTGCGGGAGGTTGCATCACGACAATGCAGCAATATTGCTGCTTTAATGGTCGTCTTGGCCGCATCATTCAAGAAGGTGCGAAAGCGCAGCTTCCGGCTCTTGGTGGGTGGGGTTCGCCAGAGGCACCAAACTGCGCTGGGCTGAAAGTCAGCGATCTTGCATTAATCGATTTTTCGAAGATTGATTTGTCTGAGTTCATGCAGGATGTGGTAGCAAAAGTTGTTCCGGATGGGGTGAAGGAAGCCAAGAAAGTAACGGACATGACCAATTCATTCATGACTGCAAATGGCACCGATCCGATGGCAACTGATGGGCTTTTGGTTACAGGATCCGCCACGCAGCTTCCTCCTCCAGTTTTGCCCCCATCAACAAACCCAATGGCAGGGAATACTCCGCCAGCAATAATGCCTTGTGATGTTGCATTTCAGGTCACATCAATACTTTCTGACGGGACATCGACCGGAAAATTTAACATCGCCAACTGCAATCCCGGCGCCATCATTGCCTGGTCCAATCAAGGCAATTGTGTGGGTAGTCCAGCAACGTCATTGGATCCAACTAGCTCAAGCTTTGTTTCGAGCGTCGTTGACTCGCTCGGAAAATCAAATGTTTCATTCACGTTGCCGCCTGCTTGCTTTGCGGTAACTTCACCACCAATACAAAATGTATGGAAGGGTATGGTCACTCTTGCGCCATACGGAACCTTAGGAGTAATTAATGCAATCTGGTAAATATATCGCGATTTCAGCTTTAGCTTTCTCTCTCATGCCAACACTGGCATTTGGAGATAACTTGAAAACCATGATCATGACAGCCATTACTGAAGGCAAATCGACCGGTTATCTTAATGATGATCTCGTTAAAGGATTTGCATCTCAAACGAAAAGCAATGAGCCAGTGCAGATCAATATGGAGCGGATTCAAAAATACTCAGACAAATGCGCCGAGCTGGCAATCATGACATCGCAACCGGGAGTTCCTCAAAAGGATGGGAAGATGGGAGTGGCCAATCTGATGTTCAAGCTGCCAATTTGTTTGGATGGTTCCTATCCTGAATCACTTGCGTCGATGGATACGGAGCGGAAGAAAGCGGCAATGGATAAGTGTCATCAAACAACGCGGAAAGGACGGGTAAAGAATGGGTTTATGGAAGGCTCTATAGACTTTAACAACTGTCCCCAAAATGGTGTTGTCGGCATATTTTATGATGGAACCTGTATCGATCTTGGTCCGGGGCCGGCCGCGATTGTCAAAGAATTCAAAATTGATGAGAAAGGTAGCCTTTCGATAAAAATGGCAATTCCAAAATCATGCATTTCGGCGAAGGTTAATAAGTGGCAGCTTTACATCTTTGAGCGACGCGCATTAATGATGCCAAAAGAACTCGCCGGGGTACGTCCGGTATTCTGGTAATAAAAAACCACCCAAAAAATGGGTCGTATTAAAAGTGAGGAGAAAAATGAAATTACCAGAAAGATTTGTAAAATTTGTAGGCAGCCTTCCTAATAAAAATGAGCGTTATCCATTTAAAGGGGTTTGGCTGAATCTTTTGATTCTGCTGCTGGTCAACATTTGGTTCCGCAATGCCACTACTGACTTAAAGACCTTATTTGCACAAACTTTTTATGAGTGCGGCGGGCTGATGATTGCGTGGTTAACTTGGAAAGCACCATGCAAAGATAATGAGGCGGGCGGTATCCAATGCGATCAGTGTATCGCCTCGATCACCACGGTGAAGCAGTTTCACTGCTCCCAGGCAATTTCGACGTGCTGCTGCTGGTCTGGCCAAACCTCGGCACGCCGTTCGGCGAACAGGTTGCTCACGCGATGCGTTCCGGACAGATTATGATTCTCGAAGGCGAAGAGAAAGGCGGCAACACGGCGACCGAGGAGTTTTTCGATGTGCTCAGCGCCGATTTCGAACGCCTCGACGCCGAGACGCAGGCGCTCAACGAACATCACCGCACGTTCCCCGGTTTGCACGACCGGTGGCAAATATTGAGGAAAAAATGATTGAGGTACCCATTAGCACTCCACCGCAAGTGTACATGGACATCATCAGTTCGCTGATCGACAAAGCGCGGGAACTTCTGGAGGCCGGTGAAAAACTTCAGGCGTTCGCCTTCGTTGGCAACCTGACCACCAAGGAAGTCATCCCGGTGATGATTCAGCCTGGAAGCGTCGAGGACAAAGATCAGTCTGCGCGGACGATCCAGTCAGCGGCGTTGGCATTGGAGGCTAATTTTGTGTTCGCGATCATGGAAGCATGGACGCTCCGGCCAGACAAAATGCGCCAAATGAATGCGATCCTCGACAAGTTCGGAAGCATAAGCGCATCGCCCTATGCGATAGATACGTGCTCGCTTATGTTGGAAACGAGGCATGGGGTGTGGGCCGCACAACCGCAGATCAAGCCCAAGGGAATTTCCAAGAAAAAACGGACAATTGGGGTAGTCGAGTTCCGCTATTTCACGGAAACTGAAGGCCGATTTGCACACCTGCTACCCAAGAAGAAAGGCGACGAGCCACCGGCAATTTTACATTGAGGGATGAAGTTACCCAAGAGGTTGGCGGGGTAATCAAGCTGGCCTGCCCGACATCACTGCAGCGAGATCAACGACCACTTTTGGAAAGTAATCGGCATGAGCAGTGGGCAGATTGGTGCCAGGAATGGTCACATCAGAAATGTTCCCGTTAACTGACGTTCACCACTAAATTGCATCACAAAGGGACAGTAAGAAACGAACTACTCACAGCCAAGGGATTAAGGGCGGCGATGCTTGGCAGCCTTTCGTATATCTTTCTCGCTCGTCTTACCTGTTTCTTTTCGCATAGTTTCGAGCTTTGCATTGGGCGAGAATTGTGGAATTGGTTCTGGTAGGTTCTTGTTGAGCGTGTCGCCGCGTTTCTTTTGAATCTGACCAGCTTTTGGTGGCGTCTTGTCACGATGACGATTATCTAGTCCTGGTTCTTTCATCGGGGTTCCTTTCTTGTATAAAACTTAAAGTCCTAATATATTGTTGATCGTTTGTACTATTACGTCAAGTCGATCACGTCATCAGAATCAGCTATCGGGTGAGCTGAATAAATTTGCACAAGCGCGAAGTTTCAAAGACCGCTTTGAGGAAGGCAATAAGCATGAGCGGAGGGCTTGACGTGCCACTAGAAGACGANNGTCGGTGCAGCTTGCTGGAATGTCCGCTTCCAACATTTTCGAATCTTCACTTCCGACAATAGCCATCCTTCATTCCGCTCTAAAGCCACAGCTGAGAACGTATCTAAGAAACTAAGGGAAGTCCATATTTCTCCGAATAGACATCTATAAAATCCTTATCATTGCAGAAGCAACGAGAACTTTTAGACTGATTCCAGCTAAACCCCAAGCTTTTAGGAAATAAGTTCATTAGGTTGATCCGAGTAAAACTGTCCACGCTTTCAAAACCTCCTGCGTGAGCAATCAAAGTAGCCGCTTCAAGAATTCCAGCAAACGCAGATTGGAAAGGCATTGGCACTTCTGCGTGCGTATTCACGGGACCGTTAGCAAGTTCCATTACTGCGCCACTGCAGACACCATGCGAGTATAGAGATCGGAGCGATTGACCTTCATACGGAAGTAGCTTCTCGATTTGTGTGGCTTTTGCAGTGGAAATACGTTCTAGTAATTGCCTATCGATTGGAGCATTGGTGTCGAGCTTTGATCTAATCTCCATGAGCGTAGCAATGTCTTCTGGCAACCCCAGCGCCTGAGCAATCAATTGGTCTTCGTTTAATGTCTTGCCCGTGGGCATATACAAACATGCCATACATGCATGATTTGTAAAATCGTGGTGTGATACACCAATATCGCCAACTCCAGTCCATGCATTAACTACCCATTTGGGCAGAGATGCCTGTAAATTGATTCGATCACCCGGTGTATCGAGGGCGGAAACAACGCTATCAAATATCCATTTGTCCTCAGGCAAACTGCTTACAAAATCCTCCCATTTCTTTGCTATTGGGTTCACCTGAATATTTGGATTACGAGCAAAAAGATGCGCAGCCATTTTTACTTTGGAGAACCCCTCATCTTTACGCTCAGTCAGCACATAACGTTGGATGTTGAAAAGGTCAACGTTGTCATAATCGACGATCTCCAGTCGACCTGATAAAACAGGATATCGGGATAACGCCCAAAGAAATCCGTTGCCGATGGCCCCAGCACCAACCAAGTAAACTTGCCCTAAGTCGATGTGATCGAGTTTCGGATTCAGTGGGTCTTTCGCTAGCGGATCAAGATCAAGCACTGAAATAGCAATTTCATCATCCAACGGTGCCTTCGTAAACACATGACGAAAAATGTTTGCCGCCGCAAGGCAAGCTGCAATGCCAGCTCCAAAAGGATTGTTGGAGGCTTTGCTTCCTACAGGATTGTGGCGAGATAACTTTGCAATCCAGCCATCCGAACCGATATAGATCGGGGTGACCCCTTTCTTGAATGGCGGAGGCGTTCTCCCTATAACAATGATGTCTTTATAGCCGATCGGACATCCCTCTATGGCTATCTTTGGATTTATTGCAAGGGCAAGTTTAACAAACTTTGGAGCAATCGATTGTGCCGTTTTATCTAAACAAATTATCGCAATCTTTGGGTAAAACCGAGCCAATAATCTGATAGTCAAGTCTACAGCAGCAAAGCCTTCAGAGGTTCGCACACTGGAATCAAAGGCTACTGCGACCCGATGATTGTCGATCTTGCCTAAAAAAGCCTGTTGATCTAAATCACCAAGAACATGAGATGCCGCATGGATTGCGCGATCGAAGTAATCAGCACGTGCCATATTAGCCACCACCCGCAATATGAATGAATCGGCTCACCTCAATAGTTGAAAGTTCAATCCATTGACCGGCAGTGTTTAACCGAAAGGTTACATATTCTGCCAGCGAGAAAGGACGGGAGGCGAAATCAGGTACAACGAGTGATAAACATCCAACCTTGGTGGCGATGGCATACTCATCGTCTGTTGAGGAATGATAGGCAGCTTGCGGATGACTGTGTATCTGTGCAATCAGTTGGAGTTGTCGTTTGTAGAGATCAGCATTTAGCCTTGCGAGAGCGGCACCCTCAATGATTACGCACACGCCGTCATTCGTCCGAATTCCCTGTTGCTCAGGGATAACAAGTTCGGTCACTACGAATTTCACCCCGTCTCGTCGCCCAATCCAAAGAACAAGGCCTTCACGACCTGTTCTACCTGCGATGCGCAGAAAATGGTGCCCCTCTTGAATTACTGATTGAGGAACGACCAAAGCTTCAATATCAAGAAATCCAATCATGAGATAATTTTTGCTGATAGTGGAAATATTATCTGAATCTGCGGTTGCACAAATGCCACATTGGGACCATAACGATGGAGAATGGTCAGCAAATGCACAAGCATGTTCGGTTTACGATGTAGGAACCAAGAGTCGCCCGAGTGTGCAGATGATTCATGATATTCACGAACTCCTGGATGACAGAAAAATGGCTTAGCAGGATCGAATGCTTGAAGGAGTAATTGTTGTTCATGCTCAGTTAGTCCCGACGCTGTATTTTGTACAAACTTCGTCACAGGAAATTTCCAACACGTAGCAAAATCCTGAGGCCTTTCATCAAATGGATCAACGATCCTAATTGAAGGGGGTCGCACATCGTAGTCTGAAAAATCCAGATGGACTCCGCATAGGACTCCCGGCAGCGACGGAGATGGTTTGTTTATTACTAACACTGCGAACACGACCGGGTAATCTGCCCTCATAATCCATACACCCAGGCGATGAAAAGGGGCGTAAGCCCTCGCCGCATCGACTTCCCGAGCGAACTTCCGCTTGGAAACCGAGGGGTCTACTATCATCCAGCAGCCCCAGCCTTTTTGTTCAGATAAATGGTCTTCGCGCGTTTAAGAATATCTTCTACTTTGAGATTTGCATCGAGTTCAACCATCTCTTTGCCTTCCTCGACAAAAAACCCCCATTGCTCTGGATCGCTTGCTTCGTTTGCTTGCTTTAAAGCCCTCTCTACCAAGCTTTGTAGCGTTTGGTTTGGACTTACTTCTAAAGTGATGGCTGCGCCGGAAACAATGATTTCGATTTTTATTTTTTGTTCTTTACCATGATCATCTGTGCCTTTTTCTTTGTTCATATTGAGACTCCTTGAAATATAAGTAAAACTACGCAACCACATAGAAAGAATTGTAATGTGGAATACATGACAATTAGAACTGCTAGGGGAATTCTACACCGTACAACTATAGTTACCCATACTGAATGCAGGTTGCCTATTCTCAATGCCCGCAACTGGCGCAAAGTGATCTCCTAGCGAAGGCACCACATAACCGAAGCAGCAGCGCAGGCGACCGCAGGGAGTGCGAACGGGAGAAGGGGGCACGCGAAGCGGCGCAGGTTCATCGTGCCCTTGATGGCTGGCGTGACATATGATTAGCCTCCGCGACCGACCAGCCATAGGCGATGCGACGGCATGAACTACGAAAGACCAGGTGAAGGCGCTCAACAAACGGCCTGTAGCAACCGATTCAAAAGCTGGTGCAGTTAAGGGGGAGGGGTTGGCCGTGGACGTGCTGGTAGCCGTGATGTTTGAGGGCAACAACGGAGACGAACCGACCAGCCGGACGCTCGGGTACGGTCGCTGAATGGAGCTAGCGGAATGGTGCGCCGATCCCGGATGCGGTAGGCGTTAAGGCGGTGAAAGGCGAGGGCAGGAGAACGATGGCATGACGGCGGGTTTAGCCGCGTCTAAACGTGAATCCAAAGGACTGACGTTTGCGGCGTTGGTTTATACCAAGCGGAGCGCGGAGTTACGAGCTGCCCGTAATGCGCCGCAAAGCGACATCCTGAAGGGATGAGCGACTCGCAAAATAGTGGAGTGGGGCGTAACCAAGAGTCCAAACGCTACCGGTAGCCAAATGATGCGCTCCCATACACTGGGAATTATTGCTTTATCTACGACTCTCTGATTGCCCATCTCAAGCGCACGGGCTATTATCTGTGTCGCACGGAATTCACGTCCTTCTTAATAAAATAAGAATTAATATCGACACTGCCATAGCTGAAACTCGTCTCTTGATCGGAGTGCTCAAGCCTTCAGCATAATATGCAAATAATCGATAACATAAATCACCTGCTCGGCGACAATCTGAAGCAGAGTATTACGCCAGGTTCAAAGCTTAAGATAGCGGCGTCATGTTTCTCAATTTATGCTTTCGAGGTGTTGAAGCATGAACTCGAGAGCATTGAGTCATTGGAGTTTATTTTTACTTCCCCAACCTTCGTTCCTGACGAAGTCACAGACAAGTTCAAAAAAGAGCACCGCCAGTACCATATTCCAAAGGTTGAACGCGAACGAAGTTTTTACGGCAGCGAGTTTGAAATCCAACTCAAGAATAAACTTACCCAACGGGCTATTGCAAAAGAATGTGCTGACTGGGTGCGTCGCAAAGCTACATTCCGTTCCAATCGTGGCACAGCCCCTATGCAACAATTCGCCGGTGTTCAATCCTCGGTTGCGGCGACTATTTACATGCCGCTCCATGGTTTTACGGCTGTCGATCTTGGCTATCAGCGCGGCGATGCGGTATCGAATATCGTCAACAAGTTTGACGAACCCGCACACACGGGGGTTTTCCTGAACTTGTTTGATCAAATATGGAATGATCAAGAAAAGTTGGAAGATGTCACGTCACGCATCTGTGACCACATCGCTTCGGTGTATCAGGAAAACTCTCCGGAGCGCATCTACTTCATGATGCTCTACAACATTTTCAACGAGTTTCTTGAAGACCTGAATGAAGACGACTTGCCCAATGACCGAACCGGCTATCAGGAGAGTCTGATTTGGCAGAAGCTATTCAACTTTCAGAAAGACGCAGCCACCGGCATCATCAACAAGCTGGAAACATACAGCGGCTGCATTCTGGCGGACAGTGTCGGCCTAGGAAAAACCTTCACAGCGCTTGCGGTGATTAAATATTATGAACTGCGTAATCGATCAGTTCTGGTTCTTTGTCCCAAGAAGCTCGCAGACAATTGGCTGAACTACAACCGCAACCTGACCACCAACATTTTTTCCAAAGACCGTTTCAATTATGACGTGCTTTGTCATACCGACCTACAACGCACCAGCGGCGAGTCATTCGGCACGCCACTCAATCGCATTAACTGGGGAAACTACGATCTGGTCGTCATCGACGAATCGCATAACTTCCGTAACAACGATGTCTACAAAGACCGCGAAACACGTTATCAAAAGCTGATGAATTCCGTCATCAAAGAAGGTGTAAAAACCAAAGTCCTGATGCTGTCTGCCACCCCGGTCAACAACCGTTTTAATGATTTGCGCAATCAGCTTGCGCTCGCCTACGAGGGCGATCCGGATAACCTCAACAAGAAGCTGCGCACACAGAAAGACATTGACGAGATTTTCAGACGGGCGCAGAGAGCCTTTAATAACTGGACGACCTTGCCACCTGAAGAACGAACCGCCAATGCCATCCTACGTTCGCTGGACTTCGACTTTTTCGAATTGCTTGATAGCGTAACCATTGCCCGCTCTCGCAAACACATCGAGACTTTCTACGATACCAAAGACATTGGAAAATTCCCCAATCGCCTTAAGCCACTGTCATTTCATTGCCAACTCACACATCGCCCCGACGTTATCGGCTTCAATGAAATCTTTAACCATCTTTCGATGTTGAAGCTGTCAGTCTATGCGCCTGTCAGTTACATTTTAGCTAGCCGCCTCGCCAAATACGAGGAGCTTTATGATACTCAGGTCGAAGGGGGTAGGGGGAAGCTAAAACAAGCAGACCGCGAACGCAGCCTGCAAGCGTTAATGACCATCAATCTGCTCAAACGCCTTGAAAGCTCCGTTCAATCATTCCGGCTAACCTTGCAAAAGCTGAAAGACAATCACCTTGGTACGCTAGAGAAAATAAAAATCTTCGAGAAAACCGGAAAAGATGCCTCCGTTAATGATGTTTCAGTTTCCTTTGAAAATGCCGAGCCTGACGACGATGAACTTCCAGATATTGACGACGCAAAAATCGGGGGCAAGGTTCAGATAAGTTTGTCTGATATGGACTTGCCATCTTGGGAGCACGATTTATCAGCCGACCTCGTTGTGATCGACGCACTCCTAACCGAGATGCTCAAGATCACCCCGGCTGACGATGCCAAACTCCAGCACCTCAAAACTCAGATCAATAGCAAGTTGGCTTCGCAGATCAACCCCGGCAACAAGAAGGTATTGATCTTCACTGCATTTGCCGACACCGCTAATTATCTCTATGAACACCTTGCCGATAGTTTGTGGCAATCACACCAGATTTACACCGGCAAAGTCACTGGCACTGATACCCCAGTATCTACGCTCAAGTCTAATGCCAAAAAGAGCTACGACTTTCAATCGCTACTAACACTCTTTTCGCCACGCTCTAAAGAGAAGGCGTTGACGCTTCCCAATGAACTGAGGGAAATAGACATCCTCATTGGCACCGACTGTATTTCCGAAGGCCAAAACCTTCAGGATTGCGATTGCGTCATTAACTATGACATTCACTGGAACCCGGTTCGCATCATCCAGCGCTTCGGGCGGATAGACCGTATCGGTTCACAAAACGCCTGCATTCAATTGGTGAACTATTGGCCGGACATTACCCTCGACGAATACATCAACCTCAAGGAGCGTGTCGAAAACCGCATGGTCATTGCCGACGTAACCGCGACCGCAGACGACAACGTGCTCAACACGCAATCCAACGATGTGTCCTACCGCAAGGAGCAACTGCGCCGCCTGCAAGAAGAAGTGATTGAGATGGAAGACCTCAAAACCGGTGTCTCCATTACCGACCTGGTCCTGAACGACTTCCGCATGGATTTATTGAATTACATCAAAGCCAATGGCGATCTGGCCAACGTGCCCACAGGCATGAATGCGGTAGTGCCAGCCGATCCGGCACGGGGCTTGCCACCCGGTGTGATGTTCACGCTGCGCAACCGCAATAATAGCGTCAACATCAATCAGCAAAATCGCTTACACCCTTACTACCTGATCTATATCGGTGAGAATGGAGAGGTCATCGCCGATCATACCGAAGTCAAACGCTTGCTCGACTTGGTGCGCAGTGCCTGTAAAGGCCAAAGCCAGCCCATGCCGGAGGTTTGCCGGTTGTTCAACGAGGCGACCGACGACGGGCGCAATATGAAGGCTTATTCTGACCTGCTCGCCCAAGCCATCCGCGCCATGGTGGACATGAAGGAGGACAAAGACATTGACAGCCTGTTTAGTGGCGGTCGCACCACGGCACTGGTCAACACCATCGTTGGGTTGGATGATTTCGAGCTGATCGCATTTCTGGTTATTCAGTCCGCATAATGACCCAGACACCGTTTGCCTACACGCTGTTTTCTTATCCTGGGCAGGCAGAGTTCAACCGTGTGTTACCCAAGAGCAAGATTTATGAGCATGGCAAACCCACCCGTGCCGTGCGTGATTATTTTGTTTCACAGATCAACCAGATCGTGTGGCAATACAAGCTCGCACCAGAAACCATCAATCTGCCGGCGCGCCCCAGTGTGCCGGAAATCGAAATTTTTTCGATTGAGCTGAAAACCGCCGAAGTAAGCGAAGACGTGCTGCGCTGTATTGATAAAGCAATACCGTTGCCAATCTTTTACAATCTCAGCTTTGATGGCCGCATTAAGACCGTGGCTGCTTATAAGCGCCCCAGCGATGCCGATGCCAGCCGTTGGGTGGTGGGTGACTATTTTGCAAGCACGTGGTTGCCAGCGAAGAGCAAACGTAGCGAATTGCCGGTTGCGTTGGATATGGCCGGCTTATATGAGCAGATGCTGCGACGGCTGATGCCGCAACCGGCGCGAACTGGGGAAACACTGAAAGATCATGTGGAGCGGCTATCACAACTCCGCCGCAAGCAGATGGAATACACCAAGCTGGAAGCAATGTTAAATAGGGAGAAGCAGTTCAATCGTAAAGTGGAAATAAACCATAATCTTCGTCGTATTCAATTTGAAATTGAGGAATTGCATAGTTAATCACTGTAGGAGTATATAAGTCATGTCGAATAATATGATGCCAAAGGAGGCGTTGAGAGTTAAAGTTCTAAAGATTTGCGAGGGCCAGTACCGCAGCTTAGGAGATATCTGCGAAATTCTTCAGGCAAATAAACACACTATCCGTGCCGGATATATATATCCGATGGTGCGAGAAAAACTGCTTAAACAGGAACTGCCTCCAGGAACAAAGTCAACTCAACGATACAAAACGGCAAACAGAAAGAGCACTTCAAGGTGAATCAGTGTTGCTATAAGGTGTTTCATTACCAATTAGGTCGTCCAAGGAACTACGATGAATAAATTAAAGATGCGAACTCCCGATCTGATAAAGAGCAATATCGATAGCATCCGTAAATTGTTTCCGGGATGTATTGTCGAAGCAAAGGCGGAAGATGGCTCAGAGAAGGAAGTCGTAGATTTTGATTTGCTACGTCAAGAGTTGTCTGAATCGATCATAGAGGGCCCGCAGGAACGATACCAACTTAACTGGCCCGGTAAACGAGAAGCTTTACTGACGGCTAATGCCCCTATTGCAAAAACGCTACGCCCTTGCCGTGAAGAAAGCGTAAATTTTGATACAACACAGAACTTGTTTATTGAGGGCGACAATCTGGACGCACTTAAACTGCTTCAGGAAACTTATTTGAATAAGGTGAGGCTGATATACATTGATCCGCCTTACAACACAGGAAATGATTTCGTCTATGAAGACAATTTCACAGGAAGCGCTGAAAGTTACTTTCGAAATTCAAACCAAAAAGACGAGGCGGGTAACCGCCTAGTGGCAAATACCGAAGCCAATGGAAGATTTCACTCAGATTGGCTAACGATGATGTACTCACGTCTGAAGTTGGCTCGCACATTGTTACGGGAGGATGGCGTTATTTTTGTATCGATTGATAATAACGAATTGTCAACGCTCAAGATAATTATGGATGAAATTTATGGTGCTAGTTGCTACAAAAATACGATTGCTGTTAGACGTGGGATTAAGAATGTTCAAGCTCAATTCGAAGATGTAAGTTCGCTATCGCTAGGCCATGAATATATTCTCGTATATTCAAAAAAACCGGATTTAAGATTCAGTAAGTTGATCTTGTCGCACAGTGAAACTCAGCCAGGAAAGTGGGACACGTTCTGGCGAGGGACAGACAGGCCGACCATGAGGTACGAGCTATTCGGCTTCACACCTGAGACTGGCCAGTGGAGATGGGAAGAAGGTAGAACAAAGGAGGCAGTAAAGAATTATCAGAATTACCTAGATAATCACTCGCAAAATTTGTCGATTGACGAATGGTACATCGACAATTTAACTGCGACCAATGTTCCACTAAACTTTGTAAGAAAAAATGAAGATGGAAGCATCCAATATTACGTTCCACCAAATGAAGGAAAATTGCTGAGTGACAACTGGATGGATATTTTATTAAGCGGCAATGAAACGGTATTCGATACTGAAAAAAGCCTTGTCTTGATGAAGAGAATTGTTGGCTGGATTTGTTCTAGCTCTGAAAGTAATATTGTTCTTGATTTCTTTGCGGGCTCTGCCACAACGGCCCATGCTGTCATGGCAGTTAATGCTGTAGATAATGGTAAGCGCCGTCATGTCATGGTTCAAATCCCTGAGGTATGTGATGAAAAAAGTGCAGCTTACAAAGCAGGGTTCAAAACGATTGCTGAATTATCTAAGGAACGTATTCGTCGCACTGGCAAAGAACTCAATGAGGAATTCTCAAACAATGCCGATGCTGAAAAACTCGACTTCGGTTTCCGCGTTCTGAAAATCGACAGCTCCAACATGAAGGATGTGTACTACGCCCCCGATGCGGTGCAGCAAGGCGATCTTCTGGCTCAGGTAAATAATATCCGTGAAGATCGCACCCCCGAGGATTTGCTGTTCCAGGTCTTGCTCGATTGGGGCGTGGATTTGGCGTTGCCGATTACCAAAGAAGTCATCGCCGGTAAAAATGTATTCTTTGTGGACGGCAATGCGTTGGCCGCGTACTTCGAAATGGGTATCAACGAGGAATTCGTCAAATCGCTCGCGGCCCGCCATCCGCTGCGCGCGGTGTTCCGCGACTCCGGTTTTGGTAGCGACAGCGTGAAGATCAATATCGAGCAAATCTTCAAACTTATCTCGCCGACTACTGAAGTGAAGAGCATCTAAGGGGCGGGTGATGGATCAAGCCACATTACAGTCGTTGTTGGCCAGCCTGATTGCTACTTGGGAAAACGAGGTAGTGGAATTTAAGCGTGCGGGAAATGACTACGATACCAACAAAATTGGTGAGTATTTCTCGGCGCTTGCCAACGAAGCCAACTTGCGCAACGTAGAACGTGCCTGGCTGGTGTTTGGTGTGGATAATAAAACCCGTTCGGTTGTGGGAAGCGACTATCGCCGGGACCATGAACGCCTGCATAGCCTTAAGATGCAGATCGCGGCTGATACGGAGCCCAGCATAACCTTTCGCGACATTCACGAGTTGCAGGCTCCACAAGGGCGCGTTGTGCTGTTCGAGATACCTGCCGCTCCCATGGGTATGCCCATTAGCTGGAAAGGCCATTACTACTCTCGTGCGGGCGAAAGCTTGACGAGCCTGGGGCTGGACAAGCAGGATGAAATTCGCAGGCAAATGGGCGCTACGGACTGGTCGGCGCAGGTGGTGCAGGGTGCTACGTTGGCGCATTTGGATGCCAGTGCCCTGTCCAGAGCACGCGAATCGTTTGCCAGAAAATATGCCAACCGCTTCGCGCCTGATGAGGTGATGCGCTGGACGGATAGCACTTTTCTCGACCGCGCAAAGCTGACGCAAGACGGGCAGATTACACGCGCAACGCTGCTTTTGTTGGGAAAGGATGAGTCTGCGTACTTGCTGTCCCCCCACCCCGCGCAGATGACATGGAAGCTGGAAGGCGCAGAGCGTGCTTACCAGCACTTTGGCCCACCCTTCCTGCTGAACACAACCGCCCTTTACCAGAAGATACGCAACATCCAGTTGCGCATCCTGCCGGATGACCAGTTGTTGGCGATTGAGCTGGCTAAATACGACCAGAAAATTGTGCTGGAGGCGTTGCATAACTGTATTGCCCATCAGGACTACACCCGCAATGGCCGCATTATCGTGACGGAGCAGCCCGACCGGCTGATCTTTGAAAATGAAGGGGCGTTTTTTGAGGGGATGCCGACGGACTATAGTTTAGGCACCAAGACCCCCAGACGCTACCGCAATCCTTTTTTGGCGCAGGCCATGGCTGAACTGAACATGATCGATACCATGGGTTATGGCATTTACGAGATGTATCGCGGCCAGGCACTGCGCTATTTTCCGATGCCGGACTATGACTTGAGCGAGCCGCAGGTTGTGAAGATGACTATTCACGGCAGCATTGTTGACCCGGCTTATAGCCGCCTGTTGATTCAGAAAACAGATTTGTCATTGCAGGAGATTTTCGCACTCGACCGGGTGCAGAAGAAGTTGCCACTGGATGAAGCCATGGTGAAACACTTGCGCCGCGCAAATCTCATAGAGGGGCATAAGCCTAACCTTCATGTCTCCGCAACGGTTGCCAGCGCGACTGCGACGAAAGCCGACTATATTCGTACCCGTGCGCAGGATGACGAGTTCTATGCCAAGCTGATTACGGATTATTTGGTGAAGTTTGGGACTGCAAGCCGCAAGGAAATAGACACCTTACTGCTGGGCAAGCTTAGCGACGCGTTGGACGACGGGCAGAAAGAGAGCAAGATTGGAAACCTTCTTACCCACATGCGGCAAGCTGACCGTATTGAAAATACGGGTTCCTGCAAAGCCCCCCAATGGGTATTGAAAGAGAAAAATTAAGAATAAAAAGAATAAAAAGAGTAAATGCCAAGAATAAATTCCTCTAATTTTCTGTTTAATAAAGAAGTTATAAATTGAAGAGAAATGAAATTAAAATTTAAAAAACAGCAGTATCAAACCAATGCCGTGGAGTCCGTGGGGGATTGCTTTGCCGGTCAATCTCCAAACGCTGGTATTCAATATCGGATTGATCCCGGTCGAGTGGCAGCGGGGACACCACAGCAGCGTGGGTTACTTAATGATGCGGGCTTCAAGAACCCCGACATCGCGCTATCTCAAGCAGCGTTGTTGGAAAATATTCACATCGTTCAGCGCCGCCAAAACCTGCCTCTTTCCGCTGCGCTGGTCAGCAATAAAGTGTGCCCGATCAATCTCGATATTGAGATGGAAACCGGTACAGGTAAGA
>PLBS01000127.1 GCA_003134595.1 Gallionella sp.
GCGCGCACTTGCTGCATGGCAATGCCGCTGGGGGTGGCAAAGAACACCAAATCACATTTCTCGAGATGCGCCTGGTCGGGATGCGTGAACGGCAAGTCCACATAACCGCGCAGGCTGGGGAACATTTGGCTGACCGGTGTACCGGCATCGGCACGCGAAGTAATCACTTGCAATTCAACCTGCGGGTGTGCCGCCAACAGCCGCAGCAGTTCGACCCCGGTGTAGCCTGTTCCGCCAACTATGCCAACTTTGATCATCGCAACTTCCATTAGAAACGCTTTGTATTCTACAACAAAATGAAAAAGCCGCCCGAAGGCGGCTTTTGCAATACACTCAAACGTCTTAACGCTTGGAGAATTGTTTGCGGCGGCGCGCCTTGCGCAGACCGACTTTTTTGCGTTCCACTTCACGCGCATCGCGAGTCACCAGACCGGCTTGCTTCAACACGGCCTTGAACGAAGCGTCATAGTCGATCAATGCACGGGTGATGCCATGACGCACCGCGCCGGCTTGACCCGATTCACCGCCACCGGTGACGTTCACCATGATGTCGAACTTGCCCAGTGTTTCGGTCAGTGTCAGCGGCTGACGCACAACCATGCGGCCGGTTTCGCGGGAAAAGAACACATCCACCGGCTTGTCATTCACCATGATGTCGCCCTTGCCTGCCTTCATAAACACACGCGCCACCGCACTCTTGCGGCGACCGGTACCGTAGTTATAACTTACGCTCATGGCTATACTTTCAACAAATTAACTGGTTTCGGTTGCTGTGCTTCATGCGGATGCGCCGCGCCGGCATACACCTTCATCTTGCGCAACATCGCGTAGCCCAGCGGGCCTTTTGGCAACATGCCCTTGACGGCTTTTTCCAAAACACGGCTGGGATGACGCGCTTGCATCTTGGCGAAGTTGGTGGTGTACAAACCGCCCGGGTAAGTCGTGTGGCGATGATACAGCTTGTCTTCTGCCTTGTTACCGGTCACGCGCAACTTGTCGGCATTGACCACTACGACGAAATCACCGGTATCCACGTGCGGGGTGTAAATCGCTTTATGCTTGCCACGCAGACGTGAAGCGATCTGTGCGGCCAAACGGCCCAGCACTTGATCTGCTGCGTCAACCAGAAGCCAGTCGTGCTGGACTTCCTCGGCTTTAGCGGAAAATGTTTTCATAGCCACAATTCCTAAAAATTCAATAAGTAAACCTCGAAGGGCGCGCATTCTATTGCAGCCCACCCGCCACTGTCAAACGCTATTTAACCCAGGATCGGACAATCGCCGCGCCGGCATTGCCGCGCATACTTCGGAAAAGCGAATGAAACCCAGTAAAATGCGCACATTCTGGAACTCTGAGTTTTTCATGTCCTGGTTCATCACCAACCTCATTGCCACTTTCTTGCTGCCACCGCTCAGCTTATTGCTCATGCTCGCGCTGGGTATTTTCCTGCTCTATCGTCGCTCCAAGCTTGCCAAACCGCTGATACTTGCTGCACTCGGTTTGTTCTGGATCGCGTCCACGCCTTATTTCGCCGAAGGTGCGCTGCATTTGCTGGAGGCGCAAACCACCCCATTGGATACCAGTCGTCAGGATGCAGATGCAATTGTGATACTGGGTGGCGGGACTTATTTCCACGCGCCGGAATATGCAGGACAGGACACTATCGGTGATGCCACGCTGGCGCGCTTGCGCTACGGCGCGAAACTTCAGCGGGAAACCGGCAAACCGATATTGGTGACCGGCGGCAAACCGCTTGGCAACAGCATTTCTGAAGCACAGCAAATGCGCATGTCACTGGAACAGGATTTCCGCGTGCCGGTGCGCTGGATGGAAGAGGAGTCCGACAACACTTTTGAGAATGCCCATCATTCTTTTCGCATTCTGCAAAAAGCGGGTATCCGTAAAATTTATCTCGTCACCCACGCCTGGCACATGCCGCGCTCCGCCGAGATATTCCGCCGTGCCGGATTCGAGGTCGTCGAAGCACCGACCGCTTTCACCACTCGCTATCAGATCGACCTACTGGCATTACTGCCGCAAGCTGAATCTCTGCACGACAGCAAAATTTTCGTTCACGAAGTTATCGGATTGCTCTGGTATCGGGTAAAGTTGGCAATCTCTGACTCCTAGTCAATTAGAAAAGGAACAACATGAAAGCGCGCGTCAAATGGGTGGAACAGGCCTCTTTTCTTGGAGAGACCGAAAGCAATCACGCGGTATTGATGGATGGCGCGCCAGCAGCAGGCGGGCGCAATCTTGGTCCGCGTCCGATGGAAATGTTGCTGATCGGCGCGGGAGGTTGCACCAGCTTCGACGTGGTTTCTATCTTGAAGAAAAGCCGCCAGGCGATTTCCGATTGCTATGTAGAGTTAGACGCAGAACGCGCCGAAACCGACCCTAAAGTGTTCACCAAGATACACATGCACTTCGTCGTGACGGGCAAGGACATCAAGCCCGAAGTGGTGGAGAAAGCCATCAAACTTTCGGCAGAGAAATATTGCTCGGCATCCATCATGCTCGGCCAGACCGCCGTGATTACGCATGATTTTGAGGTGATACAGGAATAGAGAAAAGGTGAAAGGTACAAGGTACAAGGTACAAGGTACAAAGTGAAAGGTGAAAGGATTTTGCTTGCCCCTTACCCTTTTCACTTGCCCCTTTGTTTATACCCAGTAGGAAGCCCCCGTCATAACCTTGCCATTCAGCTTCATCGCCAATTGCACCGGTTGCGGTAACTCCGCGCCACCCAGCGAAGTCGCCATGTCGGCGTGCCCCACTTCGTCGGTGTACATTTGCGCAACGATGGCCCGGCTTTTTTCATCCTGCGGTGGCAGTCTATCCAGATGGCTTTGCAAATGATGGCCTACCTGCCGCTCGGTTTCGGCGAGGAAACCGAGATTCCATTTGTCGCCCAGCAGCCCTGCTACCGCGCCGATTGCCAGCGAGCCGGTGTACCAGAACGGGTTCAACAGGCTCAGATGACCGCCCAACTCATGCACACGCCTGGCAGTCCAGGCGAGATGCTCGGTTTCTTCCTGCGCGGCCTGCTGGAGTTTTTGCTGCACGACGGGATCGCGCGCGGTCAGCGCCTGCCCCTGATACAAGGCCTGCGCGCAAATCTCGCCGCTGTGATTGACGCGCATCAGCGCGGCGGCATTTTTCCTCTCGGCCTCATCCATAGACGCTTCGAGCACGTTTGCATCAGGATAGGCACGCACGCTGTGCGCCTGACTGAATAAAGTGCGCAGCCCCTTATCGAACTCAACAATCATGCGATCCAGATTTAACATGACACCTCCCGGAAACCTCTAAAAATCCAGATTTCATCCCAACTGATAGAACTACTGGTGAAACANNAAAAAATTTCTTGCTAACATATACACCATATGCGGCGCTGCGAAATTTTTTCCGCGCCTTGCATTTGGGCGAACTCTGAATTTTTAGAGGCTCCCTCCCGTATAAGCATCAGGCAAACAATCGATCCAATTCTACCCCAGGATCACCTGCGCGCATGAATGCTTCGCCCACCAAAAACGCGTTCACCTGATGGCTGCGCATCCCCTTTACATCTGCCGCCTTGAGGATGCCGCTTTCGGTGACGACGATGCGATCGTCGGGTATGCGCGGCAATAAATCCAGCGTAGTTTGCAGGTTCACTTCAAAGGTGTGCAGGTTGCGGTTGTTCACGCCGATCAGCGGCGTGGTGAGTTGCAACGCGGCGTCCAACTCCTCGCCGTTGTGCACTTCCACCAGCACCGCCATGCCGAAGCTGTGCGCCAGCGTCTCGAACGCCTGCATCTGCTTGGGGGTCAGCGCCGCGGCGATCAGCAGGATCGCATCCGCACCCATCGCGCGCGACTGGTAGATCTGATAGTCTTCCACGATGAAATCCTTGCGCAGCGCCGGCAAAGCACAGGCTGCGCGCGCCTGTTGCAGATGATCCGCACTGCCCTGAAAGAACTGCTCATCGGTCAACACCGATAGACAGGCTGCGCCATGCCGCGCATAACTCGCAGCAATTTTAGCGGGATCAAAATCCTCGCACAGCACGCCCTTGCTCGGGCTGGCCTTCTTGATCTCCGCGATCACGGCTGGCTTGCCTGCCGCGATCTTGGCGCGTATCGCGCCGACGAAATCCCGCACAGGCGCAGCCTGCTCGGCTTCGGTGCGTAGTTGCGGCAACGGCTTGACAGGTTTTGCGGCAGCCACTTCCTGCGCCTTTACCGCAAGTATCTTGTTGAGTATGTCGGACATTGCTGCGCCTGAATTTAAGAAGTCGCGCATTTTACCCCAAGTGCTAAAATGCGCCCCATTCGTTTCAAAGTGCACACGATGAGTAACGTCAAGGAATACATGCAAGGCGTCGGCCAGGCCGCACGCGCCGCTTCGCGCCTCATGGCACAGGCTGACACCGCCACAAAAAACCGCGCATTGACTGAGATCGCCGCCGCGTTACAAAGCCAATCGGCGCAATTGCTCGCTGCGAATGCCAAAGATGTCGCGGCGGCGCGCGCCAACGGGCTGGATGATGCTTCGGTGGATCGCCTGACGCTGACCGAAAAATCGGTGCGCGAAATGGTCGAAGGTTTGCGTCAAATCGTACAACTACCCGATCTCATCGGAGAAATCACCGACCTTAAATACCAGCCTTCCGGCATACAGGTCGGCAAGATGCGCGTGCCGCTCGGCGTGATCGGCATCATTTACGAGTCCCGTCCTGACGTCACAGTTGATGCGGCTGCGCTGTGCCTGAAATCCGGCAATGCGGCGATTTTGCGCGGTGGTTCGGAAGCCATTTATTCCAACCAAGCCATTGCCGCTTGCGTGCATGACGGTCTGCGCGCTGCCGGGCTACCGAAGACGGCAGTGCAGGTCATCTCCGTCATTGACCGCGCTGCTGTAGGCGAACTGATCACCATGAAGGAATATGTGGACGTGATCGTGCCGCGCGGTGGCAAGAGTCTGATCGAACGCATATCTGCAGAAGCAAGCATCCCCGTGATCAAACACCTGCATGGCGTGTGTCATGTTTACATTGATGACGAAGCCGATCTTGACAAGGCCATACGCATCGCCGACAACGCCAAGACGCAGCGCTATGGCGTGTGCAATGCGATGGAAACGCTGCTGGTTGCGCAAAGCGTGGCTGAGAAAGTATTGCTGCCGCTGTGCAAAATTTATCTGGCCAAGGGTGTAGAGCTGCGCGGCGATGAGGCGGCGCGCGCGCTGGTCACGCAGATGAAAGCGGCAACCGAAGAAGACTGGATCACCGAATATCTCGCGCCTATACTTGCGGTACGGATAGTGGCCGGTCTGGATGAAGCAATTGAACATATCGCTACCTATGGCTCGCAGCACACCGACAGCATCGTGACGGAAAATTACAGCAAGGCGATGCGCTTTTTGCGCGAAGTGGATTCCAGCTCAGTGATGGTGAACGCATCGACGCGCTTTGCCGACGGTTTTGAATACGGCCTCGGTGCAGAGATCGGCATCTCCACCGACAAGCTGCACGCGCGCGGCCCGGTCGGTTTGGAAGGGCTGACCTCACAAAAGTTTATCGTCTTGGGTAGCGGGCAGATTAGAATTTAATTCCGTCATTCCCGCACAGGCGGGAATGACGATCAAACGGAGAGAACATGAGCCAAACCATCGAAGTGAAAGTACCGGACATCGGCGATTTCAAGGACGTTGCGGTCATCGAGGTATTTGTAAAGGCCGGTGAAAAAGTCGAGGCCGAGCAATCACTGATCACTTTGGAAACGGACAAGGCCGCCATGGAAGTACCCAGCCCCGCTGCGGGCGTGGTGAAATCACTCAAGATCAAGGTCGGCGATAAAGTTTCGGAAGGCAGTGTGATCCTGACACTTGAAACTACCGAGGGGCAAGGCGCAAGGAGCAAGGAGCAAGCAACCCCTGCACCTGCTACCGCGGCGCCCGCTCAATCCCCGATCCAAGCTCAACCAGCCTCTTCCCTTTCCCCTCAATCACCCGCAGGGGGTACGCCGGTGGGTTCCCCGCCGCTGCGCAGCGACCCTTCCGCAGCCTCGATCCCCGCTCCTCGATCCTTCAAGAAAGGCGACATCCACGCCGAAGTGTTGGTATTGGGCGCAGGCCCCGGCGGCTACACCGCCGCGTTCCGTGCGGCTGACCTGGGCAAGCAGGTGGTGCTGATCGAGAAGCACGCCAACCTGGGCGGCGTGTGCCTGAATGTCGGTTGCATTCCGTCCAAGGCCTTGCTCCATGTCGCCAAGGTGATCAGCGAAGCCGAAGAAGTCGCACATCATGGCGTGACGTTCGCGAAGCCGAAGATCGACATCGACAAAATTCGCAGCTGGAAAGAAAGCATCATCAGCAAGCTCACCGGCGGATTGTCCGCACTGGCCAAGCAACGCAAAGTGCAGGTGGTGCAGGGCACCGCGAAATTCACGTCGCCTAATCATGTGGCTGTTGAAACCAAGGACGGCAAGAAAACCATCAGCTTCGACACCGCGATCATCGCCGCAGGATCAAGCGTGGCACGCATCCCCGGCTTCCCCTATGACGATCCGCGCATCATCGATTCCACCGGCGCGCTGCAATTGCAGGATGTGCCCAAACGCATGCTGATCATCGGTGGCGGCATCATCGGGCTGGAAATGGCCACGGTGTATGACGCGCTCGGCAGCAAGATCAGCGTGGTGGAATTGGCCGACGGCCTGATTCCGGGTGCGGATCGCGACTTGGTGCGCCCGCTGCACAAACGCATTGAGAAACGCTATGAAGCGATTTACTTGAAGACCAAGGTCAACAAGATCGAAGCATTGAAGAATGGCCTGAAGGTGCATTTCGAAGGTGCGCAAGCGCCAGAGCCGCAGCTGTATGACCGCGTGCTGATGGCCGTCGGGCGCCGTCCCAACGGCCGCGACATCGGCGCGGAAGCAGCCGGCGTATTGGTCAACGAGCGCGGCTTCATCCCGGTGAACCAACAGATGCGCACCAACGTGCCGCATCTCTACGCGATCGGCGACATCGTCGGCGACCCGATGCTGGCGCACAAGGCGAGCCATGAAGGCAAGGTCGCAGCGGAAGTCATCGCCGGACACCATGCCGCGTTCGAACCGCTGACCATTCCTTCCGTCGCCTACACCGATCCCGAAATCGCCTGGATGGGCCTGACCGAAACGCAAGCCAATGCACAAGGCATAGCCTACGAAAAAGCCAGCTTCCCTTGGGCAGCTTCAGGACGCGCGTTGTCCATCAGTCGCGAAGAAGGCGTCACAAAATTACTCCTCGACCCGCAAACCCGCCGCATTCTCGGCGCGGGCATCGTCGGTGTGAATGCCGGTGAATTGATTGCCGAAGCGGTACTGGCTTTGGAAATGGGCGCGGACATGGAAGACATCGGCCTGACCATCCACCCACATCCGACACTGTCGGAAACGCTGGGCTTCGCGGCAGAAATCGCAGAGGGCAGTATCACCGATTTGTACGTGCCGAAGAAGAAATAATATCGGAGCGTGGGCATCTTCATCTCGCGTAGGGTGGAAGCCCCGCAGGGGTGTTCCGCCACATCGGCATATTCGGCGGAACCGCGATGCGTTGCCCACTACGCAAGCAACCAATCTCGTCATTCCGGCGTAGGCCGGAATCCAGTCAATGAAAATATTCCCCGCAACGCGGGACAAAACCTAACCGCATTTTTGATAAAACTACTGGATTCCGGCCTACGCCGGAATGACGGCTTTTGCAGTCCCGATCCTTCTTCATAAATATGAGTGAAACAGTCAGCCTCTACTCCCTCTTCATCAGCAGCTTCTTCGCTGCCACGTTGCTGCCCGGCGGCTCCGAAGCCGTGTTGTTCGGCGTGCTAAAGGCCTACCCGGAAACTTTGTGGATGGCACTCGGTATCGCCACCGTCGGAAACACATTGGGTGGGATGGTGACCTTCGGCATGGGCTGGCTGTTGCCGCAAACCCAGCAACTCAAACACGTCGAAAAAGTGCACCGTTATGGCACACCTGCACTGCTGTTCGCCTGGGTGCCACTGATCGGTGATGCACTGTGCCTTGCCGCCGGTTGGCTGCGCCTGAACCCATGGCAAGCCGCGTTGTTCATGGCTATCGGCAAGCTCGCGCGCTATGGACTGATTGCGCTGGCGATGTCATAAGGGAGCCTCTAATTCCATTTCTAATTCAAACGTGAACCAATGATACTGGTGTAGGAGCGCGCCATGCGCGTGATCTTTTGGCTTCGCAGGCATGGCCTGCTCCTACAAAAATATCGTTCCCACACGGGCGTGGGAACGATAGATTTATGTATCAGAAAAAGGGCGCGATTTATCTCACCCCAACAATGCCATTGAGCACGGAACACGATAACGGTATAGTCTGGCGAAGCTATTTGAGGAGCCACGCATGGAGCAACAGGAAACAAGGGAGCACAAACTGGCATTGCCGGAAATCCTGGGCATGCTGGTTGCCGATGGCATGGTCAGCCAGGCTGCCGCCGATTCAATGATTGCAGAGCGTCGCGGTCAACGCCAAAACGTTCACCCGCTCGTGGCCGTTGCCGGACAAAATTGGAAATCGCTGCTGCCGCCGCACAAAACTCTGAATCTGGATACGCTGACTGAATGGCTGGCGGGGTGCGTCGGCCTTGAGTATTTCCACATCGATCCGCTGAAGATTGACTTTTCCATTGTCACCGACATCATGTCCAACGACTATGCCGCGCGTTTCGGCATCCTGCCGGTGCTGGTGACACAAAGCGAGGTGGTGATCGCCACCTCCGAGCCTTTCCTGCGTGACTGGGAAAAAGTGCTCAAGCACACACTGCGCAAGGACATTCGCCGCGTCATCGCCACCCCGGAAGACATCGGCCGCTATCTGGTCGAGTTCTACAATCTGGCGCGCTCGGTGAAGAAAGCGGCACAGACCAAGCGCCAGGAAAAATCCGGGCAAGCCTCGTTCGAGCAATTGGTGGAGTTGGGCAAGACCAAGCAACAGTTCGATGCCAATGACCAGCATATCGTCACAATCGTTGACTGGTTGTGGCAGTACGCTTTCGAGCAGCGCGCTTCGGACATCCACATCGAGCCAAGGCGCGACATCGGATTCGTGCGCTTCCGCATAGATGGTGTGCTGCATCAGGTATATCAGATTCCCATGTCGGTGATGGTTGCGATGACCAGCCGGATCAAATTACTCGGACGCATGGATGTCATCGAAAAGCGCCGCCCGCAGGATGGCCGCATCAAGACGCGCACCGCCGACGGACAGGAGATAGAGTTGCGCTTGTCCACGCTACCGACGGCATTCGGCGAGAAACTGGTGATGCGGATTTTCGATCCGGAGGTGCTGGTGCGCGATTTTGCCGAACTCGGTTTTTCCGAAGAAGATCGCGCCCGCTGGGAAAAGATGACGGCGCAGCCGAACGGCATCATTCTCGTCACCGGCCCGACCGGTTCAGGCAAGACCACCACGCTGTATTCCACACTCAAACAGCTGGCAACGCCCGAGGTCAACGTCTGCACCATCGAAGACCCGATCGAAATGGTCGAACCTGCATTCAACCAGATGCAGGTACAGAGCGGAATTGATCTCAATTTCGTTGACGGCTTGCGGGCGCTGATGCGCCAGGATCCGGACATCATCATGGTGGGCGAAATCCGCGATCTGGAAACCGCCGACATGGCGATCCAGGCCGCGCTGACCGGCCATCTCGTGCTGTCCACACTGCATACCAACGACGCGCCCTCGGCCATCACCCGGCTGCTTGATCTCGGCGTCGCGCCTTTCATGATCAATGCCACGGTGCTCGGCATCATGGCGCAACGGCTGGTGCGCACGCTGTGTCCCCACTGCAAGCAACCGCTGGCGGTGCGTGCCGAAGAAAATGAGTTATGGGACAGCCTTGTCACGCCGTGGAAAACCAGCCATCCACCCCAGTTGCAACATCAGGTTGGCTGCCTGGAATGCCGGATGACGGGTTACTCGGGACGTATCGGCATCTATGAAATCCTGCTCTTGTCACCCGAATTGCGCAAACTTATCACCCCAGCCACCGATGTGGCGCGCGTCCGCGAAGTAGCCTACCGCGAAGGCATGAAACCGCTGCGTATTTCCGGGGCAATGAAAGTCGCAGCAGGAACGACGACGCTCGACGAAGTAATCAAGGTAGCCCCGCCGAACTAGTTGCAGCGCGTTTGATTCTGCTCAACCCGTTGTACGCCGCGCTATTCATGGCGGCCTGAAATATCGCGCACCATTGGGTAATCACATTGGTCAACAGTTAGTTCCGTTGCCGGCAAGTTGTAGGGCGGGCTGCGCCCGCCGGATCAAGCCTGTCCTGAGCCCTTCGACTATGTTCAGGAGAGCCTTGTCGAAGAGTTGTCGGGCGCAGCCCGACCTACGGGTTGTTTTACCTTTGAAATGGAAATGGAGTTGGTCCCGTTGCCGGCAGCAAAGTATGTCAAAATCGCCGCCGCTCATCTCAAACCTGACCAGCCATTTTCCCGATGAAAAAAACGCTCTCACAATGGCTAGCCAAGCTCGGCCCCGGACTGATTACCGGCGCCGCCGATGATGATCCTAGCGGCATTGCCACCTATTCTCAGGGCGGCGCGCAATATGGTTTCGGCACATTGTGGACGCTGTTCTTAACTTATCCGCTGATGGTCGGAATCCAGGTGATCAGCGCGCGCATCGGCTGCGTCACAGGCCGCGGTCTGGCAGCAAACCTGGGGCAGACCAACTCGCGCGGAGTCTCGCTGTCTTTAGTCGCACTGCTGTTAGTGGCCAACACGATCAATATCGGAGCCGATCTGGCGGCGATGGCGGACGCCATTAAATTGGTAGTCGGCGGACCAAGACACATCTATGCCGTCGCATTAGGCATGACCTGTTTGCTGTTGCAGGTGTTCATACCTTATCAACGCTACGTGGGCATATTGAAGTGGCTGACGCTGACCTTGTTTGCTTATGTGGGAACCGTATTTGCCTCGCATGTGCCGTGGGGCGAGGTGTTGCACGGAACACTGGTGCCGAAACTTGAAATCTCACAAAACTATCTGCTACTCATCGTGGCGATTTTTGGCACGACTATCAGCCCCTATTTGTTTTTCTGGCAGGCAGGCCAAGAGGTGGAGGAACTGGCAGTGCAGCGCAACGGTGCTTCTTTGCGCAAGGCGCCAGAAGAGGCCCAACACCATTTACGCCGCATCAACATCGACACCGCACTGGGCATGGCATTTTCCAACATCATCGCCTTCTTCATCATGCTGACTACTGCAGTCACCCTGTATACCCACGGCGTGCACGACATTCAGACTTCCGCCCAGGCCGCTGAAGCATTGCGCCCGATCGGCGGCGAATTCACGTTTTTATTATTTGCCGGGGGCATCATCGGCACCGGCATGCTGGCCGTGCCGGTACTGGCGGGCTCGGCGGCCTATGCGGTGGCGGAAATATTTAACTGGTCATCCAGCCTTGGCATGGAGCTTAAATCGGCGAAAGGTTTTTATGCAATTATCGCCTTGGCAACCCTGGTTGGCGTGCTTCTGGATTTCAGCCCAATTGATCCGGTCAAAGCGCTGTTGTGGAGCGCCGTCATCAACGGCGTGATATCCGTTCCCCTGATGATCGCAATGATGCGTATCGCGACACAACAAAAAGTGATGGGCAAATTCGTGATTGGTGCTCGCCTGAAGTGGTTGGGTTGGCTGGCTACAGGAGTGATGACTGTTGCGGTATTGGCGTTTGGCTTGACCAGCTTGGCGGAATATTTCAAACTGAACTGGTAATTCCGCTTGAGTCACGGTCGCGATCTAATTTAATGCGTGGTCGACGTGGCATGGCTGTTCAAAAAAAGCGAAGCTGAACTAACCCCTTTAGCTTCGAGCATCCCAGCCAACCAGTACAGGCTGTCACAAGCGCCATTCATAGAGAAGCGACATCATATTCTTCACGGGTGTTAACGTTAAATTCGGTGACTAACTTAAAAACCATTTAGGGAGAAATCATGAGCATGATCCAGGAATTTAAAGATTTTACAGTCAAAGGCAATGTGGTTGATATGGCCGTCGGTGTAATTATCGGCGCCGCATTCGGAAAAATCGTTTCTTCTTTTGTATCTGATGTCGTCATGCCTCCTATCGGTGTGCTGGTAGGCGGGGTGGATTTCTCAAAATTAGCTGTTACCCTGCAAGAAGCCACAGCCGCTGCGCCAGCTGTTGTGATCAGCTATGGTAAATTCATTCAAACGGTTGTGGACTTTACTATTATTGCCGCGGTCATTTTCATGGTCATCAAAGTCATCAACTCGATGAAGAAGAAAGCAGAGGAAGCCGCAGCGACCCCTGCCGCACCGCCGGCGCAAGAAGTTTTACTAACGGAAATTCGTGATTTGCTGAAAAAATAATTCAGTGAAAACATGTTGCTCGTAAAAACGCTACGCCTCGTGATTCATGGCCGCGTGCAAGGCGTGTTCTTCCGCGGCTCGATGCGCCGCGAAGCGCAAAATCTGGCGGTCGCTGGCTGGGTGCGGAACCGCAGCGATGGCACGGTGGAAGCCGCGGTGCATGGCGAACCCGCCGCCGTGGACGCCATCGTGCGCTGGGCGCGGCGCGGCCCGCAACACGCGCAGGTCGAGCAAGTCGACATCGAACTGGATGACGGCAATTACACCAGCTTTGAGGTGATCGGGTGAACAGAAATAATCCTCACCCCGGTACTTTTAGCATTCTCGTCGCTGGCGAAGTGATCGAGATCGATCGCGATCTCCTTCGTGTACCAAGTACTCCACGATTAAAGGAAGCACCATGACATCTAGATCATCATGTGATCATATCGACGCCATTACGACCGTCAAACACGCGAAACGCCATGAGTGTGAAGAGTGTATCAAGACCGGCGACGGCTGGGTTCATTTGCGCACCTGCCAGACCTGCGGCTTGACACTGTGTTGCGACAGCTCGCCCAACCGCCACGCCACCCGGCACGCGCAGGCGAGCGGACATCCCGTGATCGCCTCGGCCGAGCCTGGGGAGCATTGGCTGTATTGCTATCCGGACGACGCTTTCGCGGATTACTGAATGTTGGACTTATTGGTTGATCGACGGTCGAGTTTACGCCTTTTTAAACCCAGTTGCTGCCGTCTTGCGGCAGGCTCGTCACAATACTTCTTTGCCCGGCTTTTTAGTGCTGACCACTCTATCGCTCTTGTCGTTCTGGCGGCGATTGACAACAAAGCATGAAAGGCCCCGATCGCCTAAACGTGCTACAAGAGCCAACTTGTAGTGAATACTATCGTCGGCATCAGGGTAGTTAATGTAGTTCGTCTGTTGTAAGCTTAGCCTTGCATGATGCGAGCAATGATCACGATTTTGCATCGCACTATCTTTATCCTGTCTGGAGGAAATCATGCCCAAAGCGATATGGAACAATCAGGTTATTGCCGAAGCGCCTGCCAGCGAGATTCATCGTGTCGAAGGGAATGTGTACTTCCCTCTCTCCGCAGTGAAGCGCGAATTTTTGCGGGCTAGCGACACGCACACACGTTGCTTTTGGAAGGGCATCGCGAGCTACTACGGTGTGGTGGTGGATGGTCAGGTGAATGACGATGCCGCCTGGTATTACCCAGACCCATTCAGTAAGGCGGCACAAATCAAGGATCACGTCGCCTTCTGGCATGGCGTGAAAGTGGAAGAGTAGACCATGAACTTTCAACAACCGCATACCAACATCTCAGACGAAGCGGTGACGCTGGGTCATCGCTTGGGCGCGGTGCGCGCCCGCACGGAATCGTTGTGCACTCCGCTGGAGATCGAGGACTATGTCATCCAGGCCAGCGACTCGGTCAGTCCGCCGAAGTGGCATCTTGCGCATACCAGCTGGTTTTTCGAGACGTTCATCCTGCTGCCGTTTGCGCCGGGCTATCGCGTCTTCGATGAGGCTTACGCGCATCTGTTCAATTCGTATTACGAAACGGCGGGGACATTTTTCCCGAGGGCACAGCGCGGCTTGTTGTCGCGCCCGACAGTGGCGCAGATCTATCGTTATCGCAGCCATGTTGATGAGGCAATGCAAGCGCTGCTGAAAAACCTGCCGCAACAATCCGCACATGACATCCTCGCACGGGTGGAACTGGGCATCGAACACGAGACCCAGCATCAGGAGTTGCTGCTGATGGATGTGAAATATAATTTCTTTATCAATCCGCTCAAACCGGCTTACCGCGACGCTGCCAACCCGCCCTCGCCTGTGTCGCTTCCGGCCATGGGCTCGCACGAGTTCGGTGGCGGGATAGTCGAGATCGGTCATGACGGAGTTGGATTTTCCTTCGACAATGAACGCCCCAGACATCAGACGTTGCTGTGTGATTTCAGGCTGGGGAGTCGCCTGGTGAGCAACGAAGAATATCTGGCCTTCATCACTGACAGAGGTTATCAACGCGCCGATCTGTGGCTGTCCGATGGCTGGCACACCATCAACACCCAACACTGGCAAGCACCTTTATATTGGCACAGAGATGGCAGTGACTGGCAGCAATTCACTTTGTCCGGCATGCAACCATTGAAACTGCACGAACCGGTCGCGCATTTGAGCTATTACGAGGCGGATGCCTATGCACGCTGGGCGGGCAAGCGGCTGCCGACCGAGGCGGAATGGGAACACGCTGCCGCATCCCTGCCGATCAGTGGAAATTTTCTCGAATCCGGATCGCTGCATCCACAAGCTGCACGCCAGCCCGGGCTCACCCAACTGTACGGTGACCTGTGGGAATGGACGCAAAGCGCTTATTCGTCCTATCCGGGATTTCGCCCGTTGCCCGGCACGCTGGGGGAATACAACGGCAAATTCATGAGTGACCAGATGGTGCTGCGCGGCGGTTGCTGTGTCACGGCTCGTGATCATATTCGCGCCAGCTACCGAAACTTTTTCAGACCTGCGGACCGATGGATGTTTTCCGGCCTGCGCCTTGCGGAGGATGCATGATGCGTTCCGAATCTCGTGTGCTGCAAGTCAATTTAGACGACGATGAATTCCATACTACTGTGCGCAATAGCCTGCGCCAGCGACCGCGAGCTATCCCGCCCAAGTTTTTTTACGATGCGCGTGGTTCGGAGCTGTTCGATCTGATCTGCACCACACCGGAGTATTACCTGACGCGCACCGAAACCGGCATACTGGATGATTTCGGCGCAGACATGGCCAAGCGGATCGGCGCCTCCTGTGTCTTGATCGAGCTCGGCAGCGGCAGTGCCAGCAAGACACCGTTGTTACTGCAGCACCTGGCCGACGATGCCGCGTATGTGCCGATAGACATCTACGAGCCGCACTTGCTGCAAAGCACGCAGCGCCTCAGCATGTTGTTTCCCGAAATGCGCATGCATCCGCTGTGCGCAGACTACACGCGGTTGCCCTCCGTAAAATTCGATGGTTATGCAGGCCGACGGCGCGTGATCTTCTTTCCCGGCTCGTCCATCGGTAATTGCACCCCGGACGAAGCCGTGCAATTACTGCGGCATGCCGCACAGCTGGTCGGTGCCAACGGCGCGATGTTGATCGGCGTGGATAGCAAGAAGCCGCCCGCCATGCTGAATGCCGCCTACAACGATGCGGCTGGCTATACCGCGGCATTCAATCTGAATTTGCTGGCGCGCATGCAGCGCGAACTTGGCGCACAACTCGATCTGGATGGCTTTGCGCACTATGCTTATTACAACGCGGCCCTGGGGCGGATAGAGATGCACCTGGTCAGCCAGAAGAGGCAGATCATTGATCTGGAAAACGAAGTCTTCCAGTTTGACGAAGGCGAAACGATCCACACCGAGAACTCGTACAAATATACTGTGCAAGAATTTCAGCAGCTGGCACGGGCAGCGGGGTGGCATCCGAAGATGCTGTGGTCTGACCGCGAAGGATTGTTCAACGTGCATTATTTGAGTCTGTCCGCCAACGAACCTCATCACCTACCCCAGCAAGGTCGCTGATACAGCTTTTACTTTCGCAATCGTTCGGCTCCCGCTATTTTTTCCAGTGCCTCGGCAATCACACTCCGTGGCGCGGCGATATTCATGCGCATGAAACCGCTGCCTTGTTCACCGAATATTATTCCGGGACTCAAACCCACCCCTGCCTGCTGGACAAAGAACTGCTTGAGTTGCTTATCGTTCAGCCCCATCGCCCGGCAGTCCAGCCACAGTAAATAAGTGCCTTCCGATTCGATCAGCTTTATCAACGGCAAGTGCTGCTGTAGAAACGTGCGCACAAGCTTATATGTTGCCTCGAGATAGTCGAGCAAATCATCCAGCCACGGTGCACCCTCACGATAAGCGGCCTCGCACGCCACGATGCTGAACGGGTTTGCCGCGCCTATATGCAACGTGCCAAACGCTTTTTCAATCGCAGTGCGGTCTTTTTCATCCGGCACGATCAAGGCAGAGAGCCAGAGTCCCGGAATATTGAAAGTCTTGCTGGGCGCAACGGCAGTGATGATCTTCACAGTGCCATCGTTCAGCCTGGCCAGCGGTGTGTGATGTTTGCCGGGATAGAGCAGATCGGCGTGAATTTCATCCGACACCACGGTAATATCGTGGCGCTCGCAAATTTCGAGCAGCGCCTGCAACTCATCCGGCTGCCACACTCTGCCGACCGGAGTGTGCGGGGAACACAGCAGCAATAGCCGCGCACCTTCTATCGCGCATCGCTCGAAATTTTCGAGGTCGAAACAATAACGGCTATCCTCGAGCTTGAGCGGATTGGGCAGCAGTCTGCGCCCGACCGTTTTCGGCGCGGCAAGGAATGGTGCATACACCGGCGGCTGCACGATCACCGCATCATCAGGCTGGGTAAAAGCGTATATCGAAGCGTGCAGTGCAGGCACGACACCCGGACACCAAACGATCCATTCGCGTTTCACCGGCCAGGCATGGCGTGTTTGCAACCAGCCGGTCAACGCTTCGTACAACGATTCCGGATAGACGGTGTAGCCGTAGATCGGATGCGCCGCGCGCGCCACCAGCGCATCCCGCACTGCTGCGGGAACGGCGAAATCCATATCAGCTACCCACAAGGGCAGGACGTCATTGGTTCCGAAAAACTTCATCCGTCCGTCGTACTTGAAGCTGGATGTGCCGCTGCGCGGAATGACACGGTCGAATTCATTGCCCATTGAGACCTCTTTGCTGAAACAACTTTGCCAGGATGACAGACGGTTAACAACTGCGACCGGCATCGGGCCCACTCATAAGCAAGCCAGGCGGTTGAGCGGCATTTCAGATAGCGCGCATCTTCGGATCGTGATCAAGTTCCAGCGATTTGCGATCCCATTTCGCCAAATCGGCCGCGGCTTCATAGCTTGACTGTAGAAACTCGAGCAGCGTGTCATCGGGCGACTTCGATTCCCGGACGACGGTGTACGGCAAAATGAATTCACGAAAATCGTTGCTATAAAAAGCCCCGCTCGGCCCGACTGGGGCACTGGCGAATCCAGCCGGTTCGGGATAAGCATAGGAATAAAACGCGGCATAGGGTATCGGGCCCCCGCCCGGCCAAAATCCGCAGCTACTCACTTCGTGCGAGTAGGCCTCTCGAGTCACCCAATCCGGCAGATTGGGAATGCCACCCGGATGTACAGGGGCTCTGCGGCCGGAAAACCGGGTGACGGCAAGGTCTGGAGCACCCCAGAAGAAGTGCACGGGGCTGCACTTGCCAGCGAAGCGGGCACGAAATATTTTAAAGACGCGGTCGGCCTGCACCAGGATACGCCAGAACCGGTTGGCGTACTCTCTATCGTATGCCCGGTGAGTTTCGTCCTGGTCGAAACGTATCGGGTCGGCTACCTCGTTCGGCTTGCGCGAAATGCTGACGTTTAAGTCAAGCTTCCGCATCTCCTCCATCAGGCGTTTGTAGAAGACAGCCACTGACATTGGCTCGAGCGCAAAACCGGCGGAGCCACCATCGCTAGCCTGCACGCTCAAGTGATGGCCGACGAAGTCGAAATCGATCTGAAAGTTCCGTGTGCCGTGCGGGATAAGCGAGGTCGTGAGTCCTCGCGCCGTCACGTACAGCGTGACATGCCAGGAATGATTCACCCAGGGACATTGCGCGAGCCGTATCTTGCCGACTATCTGGGTCCACATGTGCAGCGTTGCGTAGGTCTCTTTCCAGGCATCGAGAGGCAGGTCCGGCCAAGATTCCAAAGGTGAAACGGCTGGGGCTTTCATCTGGTCTCCTTTCACACTTGCGAGCCGTCGAATGCTTGTGCTCATGGGCTTGATGCCGCAGAAGACCAGTCCCGGTAAGCCAGGCAAACGACTCGAATACAATTTGGGTATGGAAGCACTCGCGACAAAATCTGCACACGAAGCAAACTAATTCTGCGAATGAGAATATTATACCTGCTACGCCGATTGCAATGCCCGCCGGCGCTTAAGGTTTGGCGACGGCAAAAAATGGCAGATGCACGATCACCGCATCATCGGGTTGGGTGAAAGCGAATATCGAAGCGTGCAGTGCAGGCACGGTGGAAGCCGCGGTGCATGGCGAACCCGCCGCCGTGGACGCAATCGTGCGCTGGGCGCGGCGCGGCCCGCAGCACGCACAGGTAGAGCGAGTCGAAATCGAGCCGGATGATGGCAGTTACACCAGCTTCGAGGTTATCGGGTAATCATCAAGACGATGCTCTCCACCGGTTCGACCGATCAGCATGCGGGTAACCCTGAATGACAATTTATTTCCACATTACGTTACGTTCTTCCTTTGCTGCGGCAGCAAGAAGATTAATGAGAGGCAGCGCCCGATGGGCCATGCTCACCACCGGCTCATC
>PLBS01000166.1 GCA_003134595.1 Gallionella sp.
GTTTGCCGAATTAGCCAGGAAAAATTCGCAAGATCCCGGCTCCGCCGCGAATGGTGGCGATCTCGGATTTTTTGGCCGCGGCATGATGGTCAAGCCGTTCGATGATGCTGCCTTTGCTTTGAAGGTCGGTGAAATCAGCGGGCTGGTGAAGTCGGATTTCGGTTATCACATCATCAAGCTGATTGCAGTCAAGCCATCCAGGGTTTTGCCGTTCGATGAGGCGCGTGAAGGTATCGTGAATAAGCTGCGCCAGCAAAAAGCTGCCGACATGTTCGCCGAGATGGCGGAAAAGTTCAGCAATGCTGTTTATGAGCAAAGCGATTCATTGAAGCCTGCGGCCGATCTGGTTGGCGCGAAGATCGAGCAGAGTGCATGGTTGTTCAAAGGGACGGCTGCCGGCGAGCCTTGGACAGCAAAAATGTTGCAGGCGATTTTTAACGATGAAGCCGTGAAGAATAAGCGCAACACGGCTGCGATTGAAGTGGCGGCGAATACGCTGGTTGCCGCGCGTATCCTGGAGTACAAGCCGGCCTCTGTGCGTGCCTTGAGCGAAGTGCAGGAAGTGATCCGCCAGAAATTGTCGCGTCAGCAGGCACTGGAACTGGCGGCAAAGCAGGGTAAATCGATGCTGGAGCAACTGCAGGGAGGAAATAAGCCGACTATAAGTTGGGGTGCCGCCCAGAGCGTTACTCGCGCGCAACACGGCACTCTGGATATAGGATTGGTGCGGCAAATATTCCAGGCAAATGCAGCCAAGTTACCGCAGTTTGTCGGTGCGGAAGATGCGCAGAATGGCTATGTGCTGGTACGTATCGATGCGGTCAAAGAAGGCGCGGCGATCGATGACGCGAAACGCGCGCGTTACGCCCAGCAATTGCGGCAACTGACCGGCGAGGAAATGTCCCATGCTTATATGACTGATGCCAAGCAGCAGGCGACGATCAAGGTGAGTTTGCCTGAGGCGGTGCCAGTGCAGCCTTGATTTTGCATCACCACCAAATAAAAAAACGCCACCCGAGAGTGGCGTTTTTTTATTTGGTGGTGTAATCCAACTTATGCTTCAGTTGTGCCCAACGATGTTGTGTTGAATCCACCGTCCACGTAAGTGATTTCACCGGTGATGCCGCTTGCCAGATCGCTACACAGGAAAGCGGCAGCATTGCCCACTTCTTCGATGGTGACGTTGCGTTTGAGTGGGGCGTTCTTCTCGTTGTAGCTGAGTAATTTATTGAAATCGGCAATACCGGCCGCAGCCAGTGTCTTGATCGGCCCGGCAGAAATACCATTCACGCGTATTCCCTGACGGCCCAGTTGCATCGCCAGATAACGCACGCTGGCTTCCAGGCTGGCCTTGGCCATGCCCATTACGTTGTAGTGCGGCATGGTGCGCACGGCACCGAGATAGGTCAGAGTTAGCAGCGATGCGTTGCGGCCTTCCATCATTTGCAGAGCGGCTTTGGCCATGGCCGGAAAGCTATAGGCACTGATGTCGTGTGCGATACGGAACGCCTCACGACTGAAATTATCCAGAAACTCCCCAGTCAAGGCCTCGCGCGGCGCGTAGGCGATGGAGTGGACAAAGCCGTCAAATCCATCCCAGCGTTTGCCCAGATCGATGAACAGTTGGTTGATGTCGTCATCACTGCTGACATCGCATTGGTAGATCATGTCGCTGCCGAATTTATTGGCCATTTCCTCAACACGACCAAGCACCCGTTCTCCCTGATAGGTGAAAGCGAGTTCCGCGCCTTCGCGGTGCATGGCTTGAGCGATACCGTAGGCAATCGAGCGGGTGCTGATCATGCCGGTAATCAAAATGCGTTTGTTGGCCAGAAATCCCATGTTGTTCCTCTGCAAAAGGTTGGTCATAAAGTGGGGTCATTATAACCATATGTCAGCGCGCAGCGGATTCATTAAAAGCCCCGCAGGGTTTCCAGCAAAGCGAGGCGGCAGGCTAGCTCGTGCAGACCTGTCCTGATGAAACTACTGATACGACTACTGATGAAACCACTAGCCATTCCGCTATGCCACCAAAAAACGGTGGCCAAGCGGCTGGTTATAGCCATTCGGCTAAGTCACCGAAATACGGTGACATAAGACGCGGGTTAGCTTTGCATGGCTGACGACTAACCTGGCAAACGCGTTGCATAGCCATTCGGCTAAGTCACCAAAAGACGGTGACATAAGCCGCTGGTTAACGCCAAGTAAGCCGCCAGTCAACGATAGCCAAGTACACCCGCAAGGGGTACGCCGTGGTTGTACCAAAGGCAGGCAATCCACTACGCAGCAAGCTGCGTGTGGAATTGACACTAAGGGGCTAATACCAAAGGCAGGCAATTTTCTACGCATCAAAGATGCGTGAAAAATTGGCACAGCCCCAACAACACACGCAGGCTGGTTATGCCGAAGGGATTGACACTCACAACCAGAGGGTCTTGGTGATTCGGTAGCGTTATTTAGCGTTGTCACCGTCCGATGCAATCGTATATAATCCTCCGCTGTCAAATTTTAGGTTTCCCCTTCATGCTGGAAGTCAGCAATCTTGCTTGTAGTCGCGGCGACCATCGTTTGTTTTCCGGGTTGAATTTTAATCTGCATCTCGGGCAGATCATGCAAGTACAAGGCGCGAACGGCAGCGGCAAGACCAGCCTGCTGCGCACTTTGTGCGGCTTCATTACGCCTGATGAGGGTGATATCATCTGGCGTGGTGAGAGCATCCGTGAACTGGATGAGGATTACTATGCCGAGATGCTGTACCTCGGGCATTTGAATGCGATTAAAGATGAGTTGAGCGCGCTGGAAAACTTGCGCATTTCGGCCGGTCTTTCGGGGATTGAGCTCGAGGAGAAAGAGGCGATGGCCGCTTTGCGGCGTATGGGCTTGCGCGGACGCGAGATGCTGCCAACCAAAGTACTTTCGCAAGGCCAGCGGCGACGCGTTGCGCTGGCGCATTTGCTGGTCAGTGATGCCAAATTGTGGATACTCGACGAACCTTTGACCGCGCTCGATGTCGGAGCAGTGACGTTGATGCAGGAATTGATCGCCGAACATCTGGCTCAACAGGGGATGGTGATTTTTACCACGCATCAGCCGTTGCACGTGGCGGGGATGGAAATGCGCACTTTGTCGCTATCATGATGATCCCAGGCATGAAGGTCGGGGGCATTAAGGTCATCGGGCCATGAAGAAATCCACCATGCTCGATTTGCTGTTGTTGGTGATACGGCGCGATCTGGTGTTGGCGATGCGTCGCCGTGCAGATGTGCTCACCACGCTGATTTTTTTCGTGATGGTGGTCAGTCTGTTTCCATTGGGTGTCGGGCCGGAACTGGAGATGTTGCGCAAGATGGCGGCGGGTGTGTTGTGGGTGGCGGCGTTGCTGTCTTCGATGCTGTCGCTGGGAAGGCTGTTCTCGGCCGACTATCTGGATGGCACGCTGGAGCAGATGATGTTGGTTCCACAGTCTTTATCCATACTGGTGCTGGGCAAGATGACGGC
>PLBS01000021.1 GCA_003134595.1 Gallionella sp.
CAGGGTCATCTTCTCCATGCAGCAAATGCAATGTCGTTAACTCGGGCGCTTTTTCGGGAAGCTTTGCAAACCGCCCGGAAAATGCCAAGACCCTTCCGACGTGACCATCATGAACTACACTGAATTCCAGCGCCATGATCGCGCCCTGAGAAAAACCGACAAGTGCTGTGTCCGACTGCAAAATCTTGAAGCGATCCTGGGCATGCCGCACCAAGGCATGCAGGGCCGGAATGGCGCCGGCAACACGCGACGCCCTATTTTCTTCGGTCACTCCGCTTATTGAAAACCATTGCCGGCCATTGCCTCCGCCATCAAATGGAAAGGTGCCGTCCGGAAGCAGGAACGCGGCACCTGGAAATACATGCCTGAGCTTATTGGCCAACGGCACAAGATCGGACGATCTCGCGCCCACACCGTGCAACAAAATAAAAAGTTGCTTGACCGCCGTGGTTTCGGGCAACAACTCGATACCCTGAAAGGTTTGTTCAGCCATTTATTTTCTCCGATGAAAAAATATTATATGTCTGCGAGTATGCCGGTTAACTCCCCAGATACGCGCGCTGCACCGCATCACTGCCTAGCAGTTCGCTAGCCGCACCCGACAAAGTAATCGCACCACTTTCCATCACGTAACCGCGCTGCGCAACTTGCAGCGCCAGCCTGGCGTTTTGTTCGACCAGCAGGATGCTCATGCCGAGTGCTGCGATGTCGCGTATGGTTTCGAAGATCTTTTGCACCATCAATGGGGCGAGTCCCATGCTGGGTTCATCCAGCATCAGCAAACGCGGACGGCTCATCAGTGCGCGCGCCATCGCGACCATTTGCTGTTCGCCGCCGGAAAGGGTTCCGGCCAATTGGTCTTTGCGTTCGGCGAGACGCGGGAATAATCCGTACATGCGCTCAAGGTCTGTTGTGATTTCGTTTTTGTCGCTGCGACTGTATGCGCCCATCAGCAGATTTTCAGCCACCGTCATGCGCGCGAATACGCCGCGCCCTTCCGGCACGAGCGCAATGCCCATCGCGGCGCGTTGGTGCGCCGCGATATTTTTTAAGCTCTTGCCATCGTATTGAATTTGCCCGCTTGTCGGATGGAGCAGGCCCGCCAGGGTTTTCAGTGTGGTGGTCTTTCCTGCGCCGTTGCTGCCGATCAGCGCGACCAACTCGCCAGGGGCGATATGGAGGTCTATGCCTTTCAGAGCATGAATTCCGCCGTAAGCGACTTGCAGGTCGCGGACTTCGAGCAATGGGGTGAAATCGGTTTCATGCATCATCATAGATCCTCCGGTAGGGGCACGGCGCGCCGTGCCCCTACTCATCGCCACCTCCTAGATAGGCAGAGATCACAGCAGGATTCTGGCGTACTTCTTCCGGCACACCTTCGGCAATCTTCTTGCCGTAATCGAGTACCGCCACGCGGTCGCATAGCCCCATGATAAGTTTCACATCGTGCTCGATCAGCAGCACGGTGATGCCACCGGCGCGGATGGTCTGCAACAGTTTTTTCAGGCTTTTGGTTTCAGTGGAGTTCATGCCTGCGGCGGGTTCATCGAGTGCCAGCAGCAGCGGATCGGTGGCCAGTGCGCGTGCGATCTCCAGGCGGCGTTGTTCCCCATAGGACAGGTGTTTGGCGAGCGTCTGCGCAGGTTTGCTGATGCCCACATAATGCAGCAGTTCGCGCGCACGTTCGGTGATGGCATACTCTTCGTTGCGTGTTGCCCGATTGTGCAGCAAGGCGCCGAATACACCCGCGCGGGTGCGCACGTGGCGGCCTATCATCACGTTTTCCAGCGCGGTAAGGTTGGCGAACAGGCGGATATTTTGAAAGGTGCGCGCGATGCCGGCTTGCGCCAGGACATGCGGTTTGCCTGCCTGATAATGCGTGCCATTGAACTGAAATTCGCCCTCACTCGGCTGATACAACCCGGTCAGCACGTTGAACAGCGTGGTCTTGCCCGCGCCATTCGGGCCGATCAAGCCGTAGATTTCGTTGCGTTGAATGTGTAACGTGACGTTGGACAACGCGCTCAGCCCGCCGAACTGTTTGCTGATATGCGAAGCATGCAGCAATACGTTTTCAGTGTGTTGCATCGTATACGCTCGCTTCAGCAGTCGTATCATCGGTATCCAGCTCGCGCCTGCGCACACGCGACGGCAGCAGTCCCGCGGGGCGATACAACATCATCACGATCAATGCTGTGCCGAACAGCAACATGCGCAAACTTTCCGGATCGACCAGCGTCTTGCCGAACAACGCTTGTTGCAGCGGCACTACACTGTGACGCAACACTTCCGGCAACAGCGCCAACAACACGCCGCCGAGGATCACGCCCGCGATGTTGCCCATGCCGCCCAGCACCACCATGCACAACACCATGATGGATTCCATCAGGCTGAAACTTTCCGGGCTGACGAAGCCCTGGAATCCGGCAAACAGCGCGCCGGACGCGCCACCAAACATCGCGCCCATCGCGAACGCCAGCAGCTTGAGGTTGCGCGTGTTGATGCCCATCGCGGAGGCGGCGATTTCGTCTTCGCGTATCGCCATCCATGCTCTTCCGATGCGCGATCTTTCCAGCCGATGCGAGACGAATATCACCAGCGCGGTGAAAGCCATGAACAGATAAAAATACAGATGCACCGAGGGCAAGGTGATGCCGAAAATTTCCTGCGTGGTATTCAGCGAAATGCCTGCCACGTTGATCGGATCAATACGACTGATGCCTTGCGGACCGTTGGTGAGATTGACCGGCGCGTTGAGATTGTTCAAAAAAATGCGGGTGATTTCGCCGAAGCCGAGCGTGACGATGGCCAGATAATCACCGCGCAAACGCAACGTGGGCGCGCCGAGCAACGCGCCGAAACCGCCCGCCAGCAAAGCCGCCAGCGGTATGACGATCCAGAACGACAAGTGCACACCATCGGGGAACGCCATCGGAAATGCAAGCGTTAGATGCGGTGAGCCTGTCAATGCGTAGCAATACGCTCCCACCGCGAAGAATGCGATGTAGCCCAAATCAAGCAAGCCCGCATAGCCGACCACGATGTTCAGCCCGAGTGCCAGCATGATGTAGAGCATCGCGAAATCAACGATGCGCACCCAGCCGCGTCCGAACAGTGCATCGGTAATGAATGGCAACAGCATCAGTGCGGCCAGCAGCACCCAGAACGGAACAGTTCTATTGCCACGCCCCTCTCCCCCAGCCGGCTTCGCCCCCCTCGCTACGCTCTCCCCGCTTGCGGGCGAGGGGAGTGTAAGCCTGTGAATTAGTCGTTTAAGCACGTTCGGCAATGCGCTCTCCCAATAACCCCGATGGACGGAACACCAGCACGGCAATCAACACGAAGAAGGCGAACACGTCCTGATAGTTGCTGCCCAAAAATCCGCCTGTCAGATCGCCGATATAGCCGGCGCCCAGACTCTCGATCAGCCCGAGCAGCAGCCCGCCCAGCATCGCCCCGCGCAAATTGCCGATACCACCCAACACCGCAGCGGTAAAGGCTTTCAGGCCGAGCAGAAAGCCCATGTAGTAATGCGCCAGTCCGTAGTTGGCGCTGATCATCACCCCTGCCATTGCGGCGAGTGCCGAGCCGAGCATGAAGGTAATGGAAATCACGCGATTGATGTCCACACCCATCAGTTGCGCGGCGTGTTGATTCTCGGCCACCGCGCGCATCGCGCGCCCCAGGCGGGTGCGATGCACGACCACCATCAACCCCGCCATGATCGCCAACGCCAGAATGAAAATGATGATCTGGATATCGTTGATGATTGCCCCGGCTATGAGGTGCGGATTATTTGTAATCAGTTGCGGAAAGGCGTGATACTCGCGCCCCCAGATCATCATGGCAAAATTCTGCAACACGATGGATACGCCGATCGCGGTGATCAGCGGAGCGAGGCGAGGCGCGTGGCGCAACGGGCGGTAGGCGATACGCTCGATACCATAGCCCAGCACCATGCAACCCAGCATCGCCAGCCCTATGCTGAGCGGCAATGCCAACAGCGGCGGCACGCCCAAACCCAGCAATGCAGTGAGTGCGGACAGCGCCAGCATTGCGCCTATCATCACCACTTCGCCGTGCGCAAAATTGATGAGTCCGAGTATGCCGTACACCATGGTGTAGCCCAGCGCGACCAGCGCATACACGCTGCCTTGCACTAAACCGTTAATTATTTGCTGAAGAAGGATTTCCATAGTTGGCAAACAAAAACGACACACAAGGTGTCGTTTTATCCATTGCTTCAAATGTGCATCAATGTGCCGCCGGAGCAATTGCACCCAGCGTTTCCAGCGGCTGCCACTTGCCCTGTTGCACTTGATAAAGAGTGATCGCAATACCCTTTAAATCGCCTTTTTCATCGAACTGGATCTTTGCCGTGACACCATCGTATGAGATATTGGCAAGTACAGGCAGATACTTTGCCGGCTCCACCGAACCGGCTTTTTGCATCGCGGCGATCATCACATTCATCGCGTCGTAACAGTAAGGAGCATACAACTGGATCGGCTGATACTTGGCGACAAAGCGAGTCTCGAACTCTTTCCCTCCGGGCATCTTGTCCATTGGAACACCGGGCAATGAAGCGTAGGCCCCCTCCGAAGCATCACCCGCCAGCTTGATGAATTCCGGCGTATTACTGCCGTCGCCCGTCATGAATTTCACTTTCAGCGCGAGCGCCTTGAGCTGTTTCGCCATCGGCCCGCCTTGCACATCCATCCCACCAAAGAACAACAGATCCGGCTTTTTCCCCTTCACCACGGTCAGCACCGCAGTAAAATCCATCGCATTGGAATTGGTGTATTCATGCGCAACGACCTCAGCGCCATTAGCCTGTGCGGCCTTGATGAACTCATTTGCCAGACCCTGTCCGTAGGCAGATTGGTCATCTATCACCGCGATCTTTTTCGCGCCAAGATTTTTCGTTGCATACTCGCCCAGCACATGGCCTTGCTGCGCATCGTTCGCCATTACGCGGAACGCAGTCTTGAAACCCTGCGCGGTATATTTAACTGCAGTCGCAGAAGGGGAAATCTGGGGAATGCCATTGTCGTTGTATATACTTGAGGCAGGAATTGTCGTGCCGGAATTCATGTGGCCGATCACGCCACTGACTTTGTTATCCACCAGCTTCTGCGCCACGATAGTCGCGGTCTTGGGGTCAGCCTGATCGTCTTCGCTGATCAATTCGAAATGCACCTTGCGCCCGCCGATCACGATGCCCTTGGCGTTGGCGTCGTCTATCGCCATGCGTGTGCCGTTCTCATTGTCCTTGCCCAAGTGCGCCTGCGGGCCGGTCAAAGGTGCCGATGCACCGATGCGCACGACCAGTTCACCGGATGTATTTTGATCGGTCGTGACCGATTTTCCGCACCCGATCAGCGTCAGCGCGATGGCGCCAAGCAATAACGAACGAACAGAATGAAGGGGACCTCTAGAAATTCGCTTTTGCGGGATGAAGCGCAAGGAGCCGCGCAGCGAACGACGAGGCATATCGGATAGATAGACGAGGAGTGAGCGAGCACGTGACGCCGCGATTCGCCCGGAAAATGAATTTATAGAGGTTCCCTGAAATGACATGGTTAATCCCTTGATATATACGCTTGGATTATGCGGAGCAGGCGCACTGCTTGTCAATTTAACGGGCAATAAAAAGCCGGCTTGCGCCGGCTTTTTGCTGCATGATGCTTTAAGCTTACTTGGTAGCCAAACTTTGTTCGAACTTAACCAATTCGGTGATTTCTGCCTGTTTGGTGCCCGCTGCGTCGTTAGCCGGCATAGGCATAGTACCCCAGTTACCCGAACCGCCCTTGGATACCTTCATCACCAGACCTTCGATCAAAGGATATTCCTTGCCGTTGTAGGTGTACTTGGTAACGCCGCTGCCGGTGTATTTTTTGGCAACGTCTCTCCAAGCCGGACCAACCACCTTCTTGTCAATCGCATGGCAAGCGGTGCAATTGAGCTTCTTAGCCAATGCTGGCATTTCTTCTGCTGCCATTACGCTACCTGCAACCATCAAACCTGCTACTGCGACCATGCTTCCGATAATAAATTTCATACGTCTCTCCGATTTATGATTAAAACACCTCAAACATTGCGAAGGTTCGGCCTCCGTTTGAGATTCTAGACAACCTCGTCTGCTTTGCATAGCCATTCGACTCTCACTGACACCAAACATCTCTGGTAGCTGGCCAGTAACGTTGCTCCCCAAGCAAAGGTTGACATTCTGTTAAACCTTGAATTGTCGCCAGACTCAAGCAATGGTTCTTCAGCGTGAGATAAAACGTAACTTCAGGCGACAAAAAAGCCGGCTTGCGCCGGCTTTTTCGAGGATTGCTCCTGACTTACTTTTCCAAACCAAGAACGAATTCGACCAGTGTCTTGATGTCTGCTGCGCTAACCTTAGGCGCATTAGGTGTCATAGCAGTGGTGTCGAACCAGTCTCCCTTACCGCCCTTGGCTACTTTTTCTTCCAGCCATGCCTGAGGCGTCGCTTTGCCATGTTCCTTCAGAATGTCTGCAACTTTCTGGGTAACTTTGTAAGCTGCCGGATCAACAGCAGTGCCTGTTGCGCCTACTTTGTTGTAGGCCTTGGAAACATCTCTCCAAGCCGGACCAACCAACTTCTTCTCGACAGTGTGGCAAGCTGTGCAACCACTCTTCTTTGCCAAGTCCGGCATGTCAGTTGCCATTGCGCTACCTGCAACCATCAACCCTGCTGCTGCAATCATGCTTACAATAATAGATTTCATGTTCTCTCCGTTTTTAATTAAAATGTCTGAAACGTTGCGAAGGTTTTGCCTCCGCCCTCAATTCTAAACAACTCCGTCCATTTTGCCAACCAACTTCTCCGACAAACTTCTATGGCGGCGAGCCAATAACGCTTCTCCCAACTTAAAAGTTGACGACATATTGCAAAGACCGCACGAATTTGACCAACGACCTGATGCATCCCTAACCGATGTTTGGAGATATCTGAATATCGTTGCTAAATCGACTCGGCACGGTATTCGACTATCATCGTGTGCATGGTTCCCGCCGCGACTTTCACCACATTTTCCATCGTATTCACCGACTCCACACAAACCATTTCGCGCCAACCGTCCGGCTGGCCCATGTCGCCCATCTTGTTGGCTTTGTCCGTCCACGGCGTCCACACCACAGTGGAAAGACTGCCGGACTTGGCGACATGAATATGCCGCTTCAACTTATCGTCTTCGATCACGCACTCGGCGGCGGTGTTGATATACACGCGATCGGTCTCGCCTGAAAAGCTGATCGCACCAGCTTGTTTTCTCAGCGTGGAGCCGCCGACCTTGTCCCAATACTCGCAGCCCTCTAATCCTTTCACACGCACCGCGCCGATGTCGCCGATCTGGAAATAAGTGTGCAAGGCTTCGCCAATCGCGAAATCGGACGCGCCGGTGTTTTCGGTAATCATTTCCATGCGCAATGTCTCACCGACGATCACGGTCAGATCCAGCGTGCAGGCATGCGGCCACTGCGCGCGCGTCTTGTCGCTTTCCACCAGACGCAGCGTCAGGCGCGTCGCGCCGCTCGGCTCAGTGCCCGACTCCACCACTTGCCAAGGCACGGTGCGCGCATATCCGTGTCCGGGGAAACCGGGTTCGGATGCATGCGCGCCAAACCACGGCCAGCATACCGGCGCGCCGCCTCGTATGGATTTGCCCGCTGCCAGCTTGGCATCGCGCGACAGCCATATCACAGGCACGGCCTGGCTCCTGGGCTGCCAAGTCATCAGGTGCGCGCCCTGCAGACAGAGCGATGCCGTTGCCCGCACATTGCTGATTTCCGCGACGATTAAGCCGCTGGCATCTTCGCGAAAATTCAGATGTCCGTTGATGCCGAATTGCCTGTTCAATTGCTGTGCTGTGGTCATGTTTATCCTCTTTCTACTTGTGAAATATCGTGAGCGTGGGAGCGGTTTTAACCGCGACGGTTTTTCGCTGCTTAAAGGCCACCCGCGACGGTTTTTAGAGATGTCCGTATAATCGACCTTTCGATTTTACCTGATTCGCCCATGGGCACTTCTAGAAATTCAGAGTTCGCCCAAATGCAAGGCGCGAAAAAATTTTCGCAGCGTCGCATATGGATTATATGTAAGCAAGAAAATTTTTTCGCAACACAGCAGTTGGAATGAAATCTGGATTTATAGAGGTGCCCATGCTTGTTCATCCGCAATTCGATCCCATAGCCCTGCAACTCGGCCCGCTTGCCATTCATTGGTACGGGCTGATGTACCTCGCCGGTTTCATGACTTTCCTGTGGCTGGGGCGCAAACGCATCGCCATGCTAAACAAGGCACAAGGTTCAAGGCGCAAGACGCAAGATACAAAGCAGAGCGAACACACGCCAGCCTCACAACCCATTGTCCCTTTCACTACCAAACTGCTCGACGACCTGCTGTTCTATGGCGTACTCGGGGTGATTCTGGGCGGACGTTTGGGTTATGTGCTGTTTTACAAAGCCGCGTATTACTCCGCACATCCGCTGGAAATTTTTGCGGTCTGGCAGGGCGGCATGTCTTTTCATGGCGGCTTTCTCGGCGTGCTGGTGGCAATCGTGTGGTTCGCGCACAAACAGCAACTGCGCTGGCTGCAACTGACCGACTTCATCGCCCCTCTGGTGCCGCCAGGCCTGGCGTTTGGCCGCCTCGGCAATTTCATCAACGGGGAACTGTGGGGACGGCCCGCTGACGTGCCATGGGCGATGATCTTCCCCAAAGTGGATAACCTGCCGCGCCACCCCTCTCAGCTTTATGAATTCGCACTGGAGGGCGTGTTGTTGTTCACGCTGCTCTGGCTGTACGCACGCAAGCCGCGTCCGGTCGGCGCAGTGTCAGGCTTATTCCTGATCGGCTATGGCAGTTTCCGTTTTCTCGTCGAATTCACTCGCGAGCCGGACGATTTTCTCGGTCTTCTGTCGTTGGGCATGAGCATGGGGCAATGGCTGAGTTTGCCGATGGTGATTGCCGGTGTGCTGTTGATGGTTTTGAGCAGCCGACGCGCCGCTTGACACCCGCTTACCTCTCGCCCACTATATTCCCATCGTCGAAATTACCCACCATCAAAATGACCCGCCATCCCAATAACTAGGGCATCACTTTGGACGACATCTCTATAGGCGCACTGTTTGGCATCTTGCTGTTACTGCTGGTTTGCAGCGCGTTTTTTTCCGGCTCGGAAACCAGCATGATGGCGATCAACCGCTATCGCCTGAACAGCTTGGTACGCAAAGGAAATCGCAGCGCTAAACTGGTCAACCGCCTGCTCGGCAAGGTGGATAAACTGCTCGGCTCCATTCTGCTCGGCAACACCCTGCTCAATGTCGCGGCGGCGGCAGTGACCAATATCATTATCCTGCGCCTGTTCGGGCAAAACGATTTGGCAATACTGGTCGGCACGCTGGCTATTACCTTCGCGCTGCTGGTGTTCAGCGAGATCATGCCCAAGATCATCGCGGCTAGTTATCCGGAACGCATCGCACTGCCGGCCAGCTATTTGCTCACGCCGCTCATCACTTTGTTTCATCCGGTGGTCTCGGTAGCCACTGCCATCGTAAAAGGCGTTCTGTGGTTGTTGCGCATCAAGATACAGACCGATCAAAGCAAACAAAAGGTGACACTGGAAGAGTTGCGCGGACTGGTATTGGATGCCGAGCATTTCCTGCCACGCAAGCATCAGAAGATGCTGCTCAATCTGGTTGATCTTGAACGCATCACCGTGAACGATGTGATGATTCCTCGCAATCAGATCGAAGCGCTGGATATCAACGCCGACGCAAACGAATTGCGCCAGCAAATCATTACCTGCCACCACACGCTGATGCCGGTTTATGCCGACACGCCCAGCAACATCATCGGCATCCTGCATATCAAACGGGTGCCGGCCCTGCTACAGGAAACAACGCTGGATTTGACCCAACTGCGCGAAATACTTAATGAGCCTTACTTCATTCCCTCCGACACGCCGCTGCTCAAGCAGCTGCAACAGTTTCAGGAGCGTCACGCGCGACTTGGATTGGTGGTGGATGAATATGGCGAGCTGCTCGGCCTGGTGACGCTGGAAAATATCCTTGAGGAAATCGTCGGGGAATTCACTACGCAATCGCCCTCGCAAACCGGTAAATTTCTGCGCCAGGAAGATGGCAGTGTTCTGCTGGAAGGCGGCAGCAGTTTGCGCGAACTGAATCGTAAACTGGGTTTGCATCTGCCGCTGGATGGCGCGAAAACACTGAATGGCCTGATTCTCGATCATCTCGAAGACATTCCGGAAACAGGCACCAGCCTGAAAATCGCAGGTTATCCGATAGAGATCATTCAGACACAGGATCGCATTGTAAAGGTGGCGCGCATTTTTCCGGCACAGCCGAATAATCGGCAATAGAAAACATGCCTTTACAAGAGGCACAAAGCTCGGCATGATGCCCGCCAACATTAGCCCGTAAACAAGTGACCCAAGGGAGACACGATGGCTGTCGCACCAAAAGATCAAAAGGCAAAAGAATTTACTTACGCTTGGGAAGGGAAGGACAAAACCGGCAAGCTGGTTAAAGGCGAGATGCGCGCGCCCGGCGAGGCCAGCGTGTCTGCTCATTTGCGGCGCCAAGGGGTCAATGTCACAAAAATAAAACGCCAGCGCAACAAGGGCAAGTCCATCACCGCCAAAGACATCACGCTGTTCACGCGCCAACTTGCCGTCATGATGAAAGCGGGCGTACCTCTGTTGCAAGCCTTCGACATCGTGGGCAAGGGGCATAGCAATCCCTCTGTGGCACGACTGCTGCTGGATATCAAAACCGACGTGGAAACCGGAAGCAGCTTGCAGCAGGCCTTCCTGAAATTCCCGCTGTATTTCGACGCGTTGTATTGCAACCTGATCGGCGCGGGTGAGGCGGCTGGTATTCTGGACGCCCTGCTGGAGCGTCTGGCGACCTACATGGAAAAAACCCAGGCCCTCAAGAGCAAAATCAAATCAGCCCTGTTCTACCCGATTTCTATCATTGTAGTGGCGTTCCTCATTACCGCCGTGATCATGATTTTTGTGATCCCGGCGTTCAAGGAATTGTTCGAAGGCTTTGGTGCGAAGTTGCCAGCTCCGACATTGGTACTGATGAACATCTCCGATGCCTTCGTAACCTATTGGTACCTGATTTTTGGCGGGATCGGTGGTGGCCTTTACGCCTTTTTCTATTTTTGGAAGCGCAGCAAAAAAATGCAGGACGCCATGGACAAACTGATGCTAAAACTGCCCGTTTTTGGCGAGCTGATCCGCAAAGCCACTATCGCCCGCTGGACCCGCACACTTGCCACCATGTTCGCAGCCGGCGTGCCGCTGGTTGAATCCCTTGATTCGGTTGCAGGTGCGGCAGGCAATGCCGTGTATTTCAATGCCACCAAAGTCATTCAACGCGAAGTCAGCACCGGCAGCGGCTTGACTATCGCCATGCAAAACACCGGGATATTCCCGAGCATGGTGCTGCAAATGTGCGCCATCGGCGAAGAGGCTGGCTCGCTGGATGCCATGCTCAGCAAGGTGGCCGACTTCTATGAAGCCGAAGTGGATGATGCGGTGGCAGCCATCTCCAGCCTGATGGAGCCGGTCATCATGGTGGTCCTCGGTACGCTGATCGGCGGCATGGTGATCGCGATGTATCTGCCGATCTTCAAGATGGGCGAAGTCATTTGATGAAAAATCTGGCAAGAGGCGCAAGGTACAAGATACAAGGTACAAGTTTCCCCAGCAGTCCCCAACCCCCAGTCCTTATTGCGACACGATGAGTTTGCTGGAGCTACTGCAAACGGTCCCCGCCGCATTTGTTGGTGCGTGCCTGATCCTCGGACTGATGGTCGGCAGTTTTCTCAACGTGGTGATTCATCGTTTGCCAAAAATGATGGAACTGGGCTGGCAGCAACAATGCGCCGAGCTGTCCCAAAGCGATGCCCAAAGTGACGTAGATCACAGCCCATCACCTGCGAGTGCGGAGAGTGAACCTGCTGCCCCACACACACCTTACAATCTCATCGTTCCACGCTCCGCCTGTCCGCATTGCAATCACGCCATCAGCGCGTGGGAAAACATCCCCATCGTCAGTTATCTGCTATTGCGCGGCAAGTGCAAGGGCTGCGGTGCGGCCATTTCGCCGCGCTATCCGATCATCGAGGCGATCAGCGGCATTCTGTGCGGATTTGCGGCCTGGCACTTTGGTTTCGGGCTGGCCGCAGTCGGTGCACTGCTGTTCATCTGGGCATTGCTGGCGCTCACGGCTATCGACTTTGACACGCAATTGCTGCCGGACGACATCACTCTGCCACTGCTCTGGGCGGGCTTGCTGTTCAACCTGTTCGGGGTCTTTGCCAATTTGCCCAGCGCAGTGCTTGGTGCAGTAATAGGTTATCTCGCGCTGTGGATCGTGTACTGGCTGTTCAAGCTCACCACCGGCAAAGAAGGCATGGGCTACGGCGATTTCAAACTGCTTGCGGCCCTGGGTGCCTGGCTGGGCTGGCAGATGTTGCCGCTGATCATTTTGCTGTCCTCACTGGTAGGCGCGGTGGTCGGCATCACCTTGATCGTGGCGCTCAAGCATGGTCGCAACATCCCCATCCCATTTGGCCCTTATCTGGCGGGCGGCGGGCTGATCGCACTGTTCTGGGGACAAACTCTGACACAAAGTTATCTGCGACTGCTTTCGGCCTCATGATCTTATGGGTGCCTCTAAATGTGTCGGGCTCACCGGTGGAATAGGCTGCGGCAAAAGCACGGTGGCTGGCTTGTTCGCGAAACATGGCGCAGGCATCATCGACACGGACGCAATCGCCCGCCGCCTGACACAAGCCGGTGGCGAGGCCATTGCGGCGATCCGTGCGGCCTTTGGCGATGATTACATCACGGATGACGGTGCATTGAATCGCACAAAAATGCGCGGACTGATCTTTTCGGATGCTGCCGCCAAACAACGGCTGGAACTGATTCTGCATCCCCTGATACTCGAACAGGCCAAGGTGCAACTCCGGCAATTGCAAACCAAACCCTACATCATCCTCGTCGTGCCGCTGTTACCGGAAAGTCCAATGTTCCGGCAACTGGCTCGGCGCGTGCTGGTGGTGGATTGCGACGAAAATACCCAGGTTGCGCGCGTCATCGGGCGCAGTCGAATGGGCGAGGCAGAAGTACGCGGCATCATCGCACAGCAAACACCGCGGGCCGAACGGCTTCAACTGGCTGACGATGTCATACACAATGATGCCGGCGTGGACAGCCTGGCAGAACAGGTTAGCGTTCTGCATGGACACTACTCGAACATGCAAAACAACAATTGACGATACCGGGATATTCAATATATCGTTCGCAACTGACTTTCCTTAACAGCACATCTGGCAATAACAGAACAGCACATCGGACAATAACGGCGTGATCAGCTACGAGTTTCCTCTTAATGAAAAGGTTCGCACCCTGTTGCGCCTTGAGGATTTGTTCGCGCGCATGACGCACTTCACCGAACATGATCACAGCATGGATCACCACGCGGCACTGATCACACTGTTTGAAATTCTTGAAGTCATCAGCCGTGCCGACTTGAAATCCGATTTGCTGCAAGAACTGGAACGCCAGAAACGCTTGTTATCCAGCTTGCACAACAACCCGGCGATTTCCGAACAGGCACTGGATGCGATTCTGGCCGAGATTGAGCGGGCTTCCGGGTTGTTGCTCGCAATGAGCGGGAAGATCGGCCAGCACCTGCGCGAGAATGAGTGGTTAATGGGCATCAAGCAACGTGCTGTCATGCCGGGCGGCACATGTGAGTTTGACCTGCCTTCCTATCACTACTGGCAAGCACAGGATGTTCGCTCGAGGCGTGAAAACCTGCGCTCATGGCTGGCTCCGCTGTTACCTCTGCATACCAGTTTGAAAATCGTCCTGCGTCTGCTGCGCGAAAACGGCAAGGTCTTTCATTTCACTGCGCATCAAGGCACTTTCCAGCAAATGCAGGGCGGGCGCGTCGCGCAAATGCTCCGGGTCAGCATAAATAGAACGCTGCCGTGCATTCCCGAGGTCGGGGCCAACAAGTACGCGATCAATATCCGCTTCATCGCCGCCAACTATGCGGCGAAATCTTCCCTGTTCGAACAAGACGTCCCATTTAAACTGACCTTTTGCAGCATATCAACATGATGCAAAGCAAAACAGCACCCTTCGTGACCTGTCCGCATTGCGGCAAAGAACATCAATGGGACACCAACAACCGCTTCCGCCCGTTTTGCAGCGAACGCTGCAAGCTGATCGATCTGGGCAAATGGGCGAATGAAGACTATCGTGTTGCTCAGCCGGCAGACAAGGACGAGCAGGATTACACCGAACCGCCTCACCAGGCCTGACGTAACAAAGAAATCCCATGCGCGCCATGCTGCCACGCGGTCTGCAAGTCATCGTGGGTCAAACCACCCAGCGCATACACCGGGATCGATGAGCCCATCGCGATCATCGCAAAATTTTCCCAGCCCAGATGCGGCACACCCGGATGCGACTGCGTCGGCAACACCGGGCTCAGCAACGCAAAATCGCAACCCAATTCTTCGGCACGGCGTAACTCCGCAGCACTGTGACAAGAGGCCGCGCACCAATCCACGTCAGGACGTACACTTAACTCGGCCAACTGCGCACCGGTGAGCTGCACCCCGTCCGCGCCGATTTCTCTTACCAACTCGATGTCGGCATTGATCAGCAGGCGCGCATCATGTTGCCGCATCAGTGGCAACATCTTCAGCGCCAGCTCGCGCAACGCCTCACGCGAATAATCCTTCTCGCGCAATTGCACCAGCCGCAAACCCTTGTGCAAAGCGGCTTCCAGCCGACTCATGAATTCCTGCTCGCCCAACTCTTGCACATTGCTGATCGCATACAACGCAGGCAACTCCAGCGCGCGCAGGATGGGCGCGTTGGCGGGCAGTAACGGAGAAACGGAAACCTGTCCCCTCTCCCCCCGGGGGAGGGTTAGGGAGGGGGAAGGTTGCCACGCGAACTCCTGTCCCTCATGCGGATGCAACTCCCCTCTCCACGCCGTCACGCGAAAGAAATTCAGCCGCACCGTCGCGTGCGGATAAGTGAATATGCGCGTCACCCACGGATAAGCAGTCTGCACTTCAATGCCCAACTCCTCGCGCAGCTCGCGCACCAGCGCATGGTAAGGCGTCTCGCCGGGTTCGATCTTGCCGCCGGGGAATTCCCAATAGCCGGCCCAGATTTTGTCGGGGGGGCGTTGGGCAAGGAGGAAGGAGTTGTCGGGACGTTGGAGGACGGCGGCAGCGACTTCGACGATTTTGGTTTTTTCAATCGGGTTATTCAACGTTGTGTCTCGAACTTTCAGCATGTAGCGCGTAGGTTGGGTTGAGCGTAGCGGTACCCAACATCATTTAAAAAGGCTTAAGACAAAACCGCCACGTGGGCTCTTCGTGCCCACCCTACTAGCCTGCTTGTTTCTTTAGAAAAGCAAGAGCGCTCTCAAGTGAATTTGAATCATACTCAACCGTGATGCCGTATTCCTTCATAATTTGCATGAGAAGGTGCAGACCTTCTGGGCCAGTTTTTTCAAGAGTAAAAACGCCGTAGAATTCATCTGGGGGCAGATCCGTTGACGATGGATGGTAAGTCCACTGGCCTGGTTTCTCAACGTCATCGCCTCTATACTCTGAGCGCATGCGAGCTGCCACGCGACCATCAGCCCCTAAGAGTTGAAGGCCTGATTTACGGCGCATTGAGCGGATAATGACATCTTTTTTATGGGATCGGCGTTTGATTGGTAATTGCGTTGAGTGTGAAAATTGCTCAAACAATGCGAGGAATATTTCCTCATAGCAGTAACTGGTCGGTAGTACCCAGTACGAGATAAGTGTGTTTAATGGGTTACGGTACAAATGCGTGAGGAACTTGACTGATACCGTGAGTTTGCGCCCTGCCTTCTCGAATGAAAGCGCAACCCTAATGCCTTGCTCTCGTGTGGTATCGAACGCGACTGTCGCGTTGTATGTATGTTGGATGTGATTGCTGGTATACCCATCAAGCCGACAGTACAACACATCTGCCCAGGATTCGACCTTACGTTTCGCGTTAAGTAATCTATCTTCGTCTGATCTTCTGGTTCCTGAGAAGAAGATAAAGCATAACTCCCCGTATTTCTGTAGTTGAGATTTCCTTTGAAGTGTTTCTTCGATGATATTCGTGTCCGAAAGCACTTCGACGAAAACGGTTCGATTTGCTCTTACTGCAAGAAAATCTGCCAAAGTATAAGTACCTTTAACTCCAACTCCTTCCGGGAATACTTGGTAGCCGATAGAGCAGAAATATTTAATCCCTTCCATTCTTGCCGAAGCGTGAGATTTGCTTTCGGATTCTTCTTCCATGTTGTGGTAGGTCTGCCCTAAGTCAGAATTGACCTCCCTCGCCGGTACTAAATCGAGGCCAGTTTGAGTTTTGGCTTCGGTGATTGTCATTATTGGATAGCCCGAGTAGCTCATATAAGGCGTGTTTTATATAACTTTTAACGTGAGACTCCAATGTACCGTAGTCGAATTGTTTTGACTATGCGCTTCACACTGTGCTCGAATGATTTATTGTCCAGTAGAGTGGGCACGACGTGCCCACTCTACTGCTTGGTTCTGGATTTTCGCTTTTCCTTCCCCTGTGCGCCGCCTCGATCAGCCGTAAGTGAGCGGAGGTTTAGGCGAG
>PLBS01000106.1 GCA_003134595.1 Gallionella sp.
GCACGACGTTGTCTGGTTTGATTGAGATGCGGGTAAATGACTGCCAGCAACATCCCATAAAAAAGGTGCAGGGCGAGGCGGCTGCCGCGGAACACGCTTACCAGCATATCCGGCGAGTGCTTATCCATAATAGGCTCCCGCACTCTCATGTTGCTTTTCTGCCACCTCGTGTTGATGCAGGCGACGCCGTTCGATGAACAGGCTGTTGCCCGGTTTTTCCTGGGCCATTTTTTTGGCGACCGTGGCGGCTTCCGCCACTTCGTGGTGTGAACTGAACAATTCCGGGTTAACCCAGACCACGCCGATCGAGAGCGTGGGCAATGGATGATGAACAATGCGACCATGACGATCCCCCGTCAGATAACCGCCGATCGAGCGATGATCTTTATCGAACAGTGCTGCGGAAGTGTGCGCAAAAGTAGAGAGTGTCCGATCGCAACGTTGCTCCCAATCCGGGCTTTGCAGGATCAGGATAAAATTGTCACCGCCGATATGACCGATAAAGTCATTCACAGGATCGCAGACATTGCCGAGCAGCCTGGCAGTGAATTGGATCAACTCATCACCTTTGCGATAGCCGCACACATCGTTGAAGGGTTTGAAGTTGTCGAGGTCGCCATAACAGACGGCGAATGATTTCCCGGATTGAAGCAAATACTCGATGTGCTCATTGATGGGAACATTGCCGGGTAATAATGTCAGCGGGTTTGCATAGCGCGCGGTTTCGATCTGGGCTTTGGTGATTTCGCGCAGCAGGTCCTGCCCGGTGCCTATCCCGATGTAGCGGCCTTGCTCGGTGATGATGAAGCCGTCGGTAAAATGCCGGATTTCTGATTCACTCAAAAATCCGCTCAACTCATGGATGGGAGTTGATTTCTCCACCAGCAATGGCGCCGCATTCATCATGTCTGCGCAAGGTTTTTTGCCGAGCAGTTCACGGCGGCAAGGCTGGGCAAGGCTGTCCACGAATTCATAACGGTTTATCAATCCAACCGGACGGCCATTTTTAATGACAGGTATGGCTCGCACGTTTTTATTTTCGGAAAAGTTGGCGAATATTTTTTCAATCTCTGTTTCCGGTTGCACAGACTCGACATAACGCAAGATTGTTTCCACCGTGACGTTACGGGCGTTGCTATAGGGTTGCTCAGCGTGATGGTTCGTGTTGATCAAACAGCCGACCTCCGCGAAAGGGTTCAATGGCGGAATGTGATTGGGGCGGGCAATGAAATTGCCTTGTCCACAGGCGATCCCAATATCGCGTATGGTTCTGAATTCAGCGGCCGTTTCGATGCCTTCCGCGATCACTTGTGTGCCGGAGCTGAGTGCGATGCTTTGAATCGATCTTAAAAACTGTTGTTTGAGCGGGTCGGCATTTACGCCCTGCACGAAATGCATGTCTATCTTTACAAATTCAGGGCGCAATTCAGACCACAAGCGCAAACTCGAAAATCCCTCGCCCAAATCATCTATCGCGATTTGGAATCCCATGCTGCGGTAGTGCAGTAGCGCATTATGCATACCCTCAAAATCGAAGGCGGGCTGATTCTCGGTGATTTCGATGATGACCCGTTTCGGGTCGATGCCCAGATTTTCAAGGTAGGTCAGCGTTTGTCCGTTTTTGAAACTGGGGCGCGTTAAAGCTTCCGGGCTGACATTCAGGAATAATTTGCCGGGCAGGTTTTGGGCGGCAAAGGACTCCAGCACGATCTGCCTGCATAACATTTCAATTTCCAGTGAAAGCCCCTGTTGCCTGGCTGCGCCGAACAGGTTGATAGGTGAATGCAGCGGGTTGTCAGCCGGGCCGCGTATCAACCCCTCAAAACCAAGAAACGTGCCGCTGGAAAAATCCATGATCGGCTGGAAAAGTACCGAGAGGTCGCGCTGGTTGAGTATGTCCTGGAGCGTTTTCATCGTAAATATCCTATGAGTGGCAGGGTATAGCAGGATAATTACCGAATGTTTCAATTAAGTTAAGGCGGTGTTGCAAGTTGGTTGAAAGATTCGAAACTACAGATCACGCGGAATAAACGAATAATTTGTAATTCATCGCTTTTGTTCCGTGTTGTCCGTGTATTCCGCGGTGTGAGCCGTTTCCAGGTTTAACTATTCTGCAATACAACATTCACGGAATCTTCGCATTCGCCGTGTAGGGTGCGGCGGCATGAACAAGTTCCGGCATCTGGCGTGGCTCACCCCGCTGTTGCTTTACAGCAGTGATGCGCTGGCATGGGGTTTGTACACACATTTGTATTTTGCCCAGCAACTGGTGTGGGCTATTCCGCTTGCCGATACACGTTTTCGTCGTGCCGTGTGTGCATTTCCGGGTTGGGTAATGGCAGGCGCGTGTCTGCCGGATTTATCCCTCACCGGGCAGCATGCCGGAACGCATGATTTCAAACAAACGCACCAGTGGGATACCGCCCGCAGATTGCTGGAGCAAGCATCCTGCGATGAAGAGCGAGCCATCGCACTGGGCTTTGCCAGTCATTTGCTGGTGGACATCATTGCGCACAATCACTTCGTGCCGGCACATGAAAAATTGTGGGTGAATGTACCGATACTGACGCATGCATCCAGCGAATGGGCGATGGATGCGCATGTCAAAAATCATGTGTTCAACTCGCCTGCCAAACTGCTCAAGCAGAATCAAAACGTGCTGGTGCATTTCGCCGCATCGCACTTTCAATGTGATCCGGTAAAAGCCAGGCGCGCGATAATGCTGTTGGCACACGGTGATGCGGTGTTGCGCGCCAGTCGATTAGCCGAGGGGCTATACCACACGGGTAAGGTGCTGGACCGCAATCTGAAACGTCGCTTCAATTACTACTTGCGCGAGACTTCACGCCGCTTGGTTCAAATCAATAGGGTGATTGAAGGCCGCAGTCCGGTCTGGCATGCCGAGCCGCCAATGCCACATCTGGCATATGACCGCATAAGGTCGCACACCCTGCGGCAGATCAACTACCACTTGCCGATACCGCCGGATTTGTTTCTGGAAGCTGATTGCCTGGAAACGAGTGCCTAGAAAGCAAGTGACAGACCTGAGATAGTTGCGCCTATCAGTATTCCGGCCAGTACATCACTGGGATAGTGCAACCCAAGCACCAAACGCGAAATAGCCACCAGTACGGTGAACGGCAGCAACAGCCAGGCGAGAGCCGGATAATAAGCCAACGCTACGACGCTGAAAGCCACGGCATGCAGCGTGTGGCCGGAAGGAAAGCTGAACTGATCCAGCGGTGCGATGCCGCAGTTGATACCCTGATTCATGTCGAATGGGCGTGGCCGATGGGTCTTGTGCTTCAACCATTTGTACAGGACGGTGCAAACCAGTCCGGCTGCAGCCATGTGAAACACAGGCAATAGCGCGGCGGCCTGATATTTAACCAACAGCCACAACATCAGGCCGTACCAGAAAATACCGTCGCCCAGCCGGCTGATCAGCCGGAATGCCTGGCGTATCGAAGGACTGATGCTTGCGCGGTTGAAGCGCAAACACCATGCTTCATCCCAGGTTTGGATCCGTTGCAGGTTGTAAATTCGATGTGACATGGCGCACCTCCGGTTTTACGGCTAGTTGTGCAAGGGCTTGCTCGAATTCATCCACGATGTTTTGCCAATCCAGTTTCAGCATGGTCTGGTGTGCCTGAATCCGCATTTTGTGGACGCGAGACACATCAATGGCCAGTTTGCATGCCTGAACGACGAATTGTTCTTCATTGCCGAACTCGGCGTGCAAGCCGTTTCGTTCATGCTCAATATGTTCGGCTGCTGCCGCGTAACGGTAGGCCACGACGGCGAGACCGCTGGCCATCGCTTCCACCGTCACGTTGCCGTAGGTCTCGGTCATGCTCGGGAACAGGAAGATATCGCCCGACGCGTAATGCGCCGCAAGGTCTTCGCCGGTTCTCATGCCCGCAAAAATATATTCCGGGTTTTGCCGTTGCATCTCCGCGCGCACTGGGCCATCGCCTACCAATACCAGCTTCAGTTTCGGATTGATGGCTTGCATGGCCTTGAAGGTGCGCAACACCAGCGGCATATTCTTTTCTGCCGAGATGCGGCCCACGTAAATGACCGCCAACTCATCATCGGCAACCCCCCATTGCTGACGCAATTCAGCGTTGCGCTTGTTCGGATGAAACAGGGTAGTGTCCACCCCGCGTGCGACGATCTGCAGGTTTTGATAACCTTCTTGCGCCAGTGTGTTGCGCAACTCTTGCGTGGGAACCAGCGTGGTATCGGTGCGATTGTGCAAATTGCGCAGATAGGAGGCAACCGTTTTTTGCAGCCAGCCGAAGCCGTAATGCCGGCTGTAGCTGTGGAAGTTGGTATGGAAATCGCTGCTGACCGGGATGCCAAGTTTGCGTGCGGCGGCCAGAGCAGAAGAGCCCAGCGGGCCTTCGGTGACCAGATGAACCACATCGGGACGCTGCTGTGTCCAGAGTTGGAGCAATTTTTGTTTGGCGGGCAGACCCAGCTTCAAGCCCGGATAGCGGGGGATCGGGAAGCCGCGCACCAATACTTCTTGCAAGGTGAGTTCGTTTTTTGCGCTGTCCTGCTGATTCTGGCGCGGACGTATCAGTTCAACCACGTGGCGCCGGCGCAGGCCTTCAACCATACGGCTGATGGTCACCGCCACACCGTTGATTTCCGGCGGGTAAGTCTCTGTCACAACAGCGATACGCAGCATACGGTTTGCCATGTCTTCTCCTTTAATTTGGATATTCATGGCACGCACTCTCTCATCCGAACAAGAAAGTTTGATGAAGGATTTATGAGGATTTCGTTACAGTGTGAGTCAAGCTTCAAAAGGCAGAAAATTAAAGCCACAGAGACTACAGAGTAAAAACGCGTTGCCCGTTGTACTGTCCGAAAAACTTTTGATGGAACCACTAGCCATTCGACTAAGCGAGCAAACAACGCTCGCCAAGTCGCTGGTTATGGCCCGCTCCTACGAGGTAACGTTTCATCATCGGGGGTGGCATTTGCCATGCCCGTTAACAGCTTAATTTAGCAGGATCAGCAGCCAAACCGAAACGACGTTCAGCAAACTTAACAATACGGCTGCACTGCCAATGTCCTTGGCGCGTTTGGCCAGTTGGTGATGATCCAATGAGGTGTGATCCACGGCGGCCTCCACTGCGGAATTGAGCAATTCGACTATCAGCACCAGCAGCACGCTGGCGATCATCAGTGCCTTGCCGATAGCACTGACGGGCAAAAACATCGCAGTCGGGATGAGGATGCCAGCCAGCAGCACTTCCTGGCGGAAGGCATCCTCATGGCGGATCGCAGCGCGTAATCCGGCCAGCGAGTAGAACAACGCGCTCCAGACGCGCTTCAAACCGGTCTTGCCTTTGTATGGGCTTTCCATCTTTATCCTGAAGAATTTTCATAGTGGGCACCCTTGTATGGGTAAGCGCGGCAGCATAAGCTGTGAATGTTTCAGTTTGGTTAAGGTGCTGCAGAAAGTTGGCTGCGGGAGGTTTTTGCGGCCTACCCAAAAAATTCAGGTTGAATATTCCGGATTCCTTCGGTAGAATCCGCGCTCTTTTGAAATTGGTTGGAGTAGAGCTATGGCACGTGTATGTCAAGTGACGGGAAAAAGCCCGATGACGGGAAACAACATTTCCCACGCAAACAACAAAACCAAGCGTCGTTTTTTGCCGAATCTGCAACGCCGCCGCTTCTGGGTCGAAAGTGAAAATCGCTGGGTCAGCCTGCGCTTGACCAATGCAGCGCTACGCACCATCGACAAGAATGGTATCGACGCGGTGCTGGTTGAAATTCGCGCCCGCGGCGTAAACGTTTAAGGAACATAGAAAATGCGCGAAAAAATCAAACTCGAATCCAGTGCCGGTACCGGTCATTTTTATACCACGACCAAGAACAAGCGCACCACGCCGGAAAAGATCGAAATGAAGAAATACGATCCCAAGGCACGCAAGCATGTCATGTACAAGGAAACCAAGCTGAAGTAATTCGGCCAAGTTTCGTAGTGCAAAAAAAACCCGCTCAGGCGGGTTTTTTGTTTTTTGGGGATGTGTGGTGCTGACCTGGTTGGTTCTTTTAAAATAAAAAAGGAATAAACTTTTTGGTTCCCAGCATATATGTTTGATACGTACTCCCGAAATGCTGTAGACATTCGGATTCGTCGCTCTTTGCTGTAAGAAGCAGAAAAAGTGAAGCGATAAAGGCCAAAAGTAGACCGAGCAATGAGGGGTGTTTGAGAAAAGCACCCCACGCGAGAAACAGAAGTGAAGAATAGAGCGGATGGCGGATGTATTTGTAGGCACCCACAGTAACCAGGTAAGTGGTTTTTTCAAATTCTAGCAACTCGGCATCAGGTCGGTTCTCATTTGGTTTCCCGATAATCTGAAGCAGGTGCACTCCATGAACCACCAAGAAGATGGAAATAAGTAGAAGCAGCCATGAAATGAGCTGGTGAAGGGAGAACGGGTTTTCTACCCAATGCGGAAAATTAAGCAAGACAAGCGCCAAGATACACTCCCACGCAAAGAATCGGTAGAAGCCATGCGAGTGAGGGCGGAACAGAGATTTCCTGGAAACATAAATAAAAAAAGCTGAAACGATGGCAAATGTAAGTAATTGGGTCATTTTATGTTTCTCATGGGTCAACGTCGAAAGGAAGGAGCGACGCGCTTTTGCGCAGAACTCGTAGGGCGGATTAGCGCAGTGTAATCCGCCGGATGGGTGCCATTGGGGTCAGCTCAAGCTGACCCTTTTGAAACTGTCAGATGGCTAGTTGTTTCATCAGTAGTTGCCCAGAGGTCTTTAGGCCTGAACCCAAGCCCGCGCTTCACTGTAATCCGTAAACACGCGTATGTCGGCATCCACGAACAGGCGCGTCAGCCAAGTCTGCCAGGTGAGCCACTGGTCGTCGGTGACCACGGCGATCTTGCTGAAATCGTGATTGTGTTCGCGGCGGAAGAATTTGAGTTCTTCCCAGGCCACATCGATGGTGTAGCTGACCATGGCGCGCAGATCGAACAGCAGGTCCAGCTCTCCGGGCGATTTCAGTTTGTATAACAATTGTTCTTCGAACGTCTTGAAATCGGCGATGGTGAATTCGCCAAGGACGGCGACGTTGACGAGGTTTTCGGTTTGTTCGATGGTGATCATGGTGGTCTGTCTCTTTATGTTGTTTGCTTAGGTTTCAGCCGTTCGTGGTGAGGTATCTAATAAACCGTTCGCCCTGAGGTATCGAAGGGTGCATGTGAAGTGGTTCGATACCTCACCACGAACGGTTTAAGTGAAGGCTCACGAACGGTTTAAGTGGAGGCATTGAGCCTGTCTCTTAATTAATGTTTCGGTGTCAGGCGTAAGCTTAACACACCACCCGCGATGATGAATGCCATGCCCAGCCAACTGCTCAGCGGCAGTACTTCATTCCACAGCAACATGCCGAACAGGCTGGCGAACACGATGGTGCTGTATGCCAAGCTGCCGACCACCAGCGTGTTGCCAATGCGATAGGCGCGCGTCATGGCGAGTTGCGCGAGGGTGGCGGTGCTGCCCAGTCCGAGCAGGATAGCAAAGCCTTGCGGCGTGATGGTATGCGCCGTGTCGAACAGCATCCACACGCCGCTGCCGATGGAGGCGATCAGGCTGAAATAAAACACGGTGCGCATATCCGGTTCGCCGATGATGCCGAGTTGCTTGACGTTTAGATAGGCGACTCCGGCGAGAAAACCGGAAATCAGGCCGAGCAGGCCAGGCAGCAGTTGATCACGTTGCAAGGACGGGTGCAACAGCAGCACCACGCCGCCGAATCCCAGCGCGATGGCGATGGTCAGTGGCAGATGAAATTTATCCTTGAACACCAGCATGGTGAGGATGGTGAGAAACAGCGGCGCGGTATAGTTGAGCGTAACGGCGGTGGCGAGCGGCAGCACGGTGATGCAGTAGAAGAACAGCGCGAGCGCTACCGAACCGGAAATGCCGCGCCACAGGTGGTTGCGCCAGTATTGTGTGGCAACGCTGACGCGCTGTTGGCGCATGATGAGGTAGATCAGCAACAGGCCGAAGAACGAGCGATAGAACACCAGTTCAACATACGAGAAATACGCCGCGCCGAGTTTGACGAATACGCCCATGCAGCCGAACAGGAGTCCGGCGACCAGCATCCAGAGGGAGCCGGTGTTCTTTGTCATTCCGGCGCATAACCAGCGACTTTGCTGGCGCTTCTTGCCAGCTTAGTCGAATGGCTAGCAGTTTCATCAGGCCGGAATCCAGTCAATGAAATAGTTCCACGCGTAGCGGTGACAAAACCAAATGCATGATTGGATAAAACCGCTGGATTCCGGCCTGCGCCGGAATGACGATCAGAGGTGAGGCGCAAGATTGCGGCGCAGATACTCGTGGAAATGCAGCATGCCGTCTTCGGTAGGCGACTGATACGGGCCGTGTTCTTCGATGCCGCGCTGATACAGCGACTTGCGCCCCTGGTGCATGCGCAGGCAGATGATGTCGTCCTCGACTGCGGTTTCGTGATACGCCTTTTGTTCGGCTTCTACGTATTCGCGCTCGAACAGCACGATGTCTTCGAGGTAATAGAATTCGACGATGTTGGTGCAGGCATCCACGCCGCGCGGAACGATGGTGCTGACGACCAAGGTGCCGGGATACCACTCGACCATGATGTTGGGGTAATAGGTCAGCCAGATCGCGCCGTATTTCGGCAGTTTGCCGCCGTGATAACGCAGCACTTGTTCCTGCCACCTGCCATACACCGGGCTGCCGACTTTGCGCAGCGCATTGCTGATGCCGACGGTTTGCACGCTGTACTGTTCGCCGAACTCCCACTTGAGGTTGTCGCAATCCACGAAATTACCCAGGCCGGGATGGAACGGCCCGACGTGATAATCCTCCAGATACACCTCGATGAAGGTCTTCCAGTTGAACGCGTATTCGTCCACTTCGACGCGATCCAGCATATAGCCGGAAAAATCGAGGTCTTGCATCACGCCGACCTTGGCCAGATCCCTGGCGATGTCGCGTGTGCCGGAGAACAGCAGGCCGTTCCAGTTTTGCAACGGCGACTTGTTCAGATGCAAACAGGGATTCTGCGGGAAGTGCGGTGCACCGAGCAGTTCGCCGCTGGTCTTGTAGGTCCAGTGATGTATCGGGCAGACGATGTGTTGCGCATTGCCGCGACCTTGCAGCATGATGGCCTGGCGGTGGCGGCAGATATTGCTGAGCAGCTCCACGCCATTCGGATTGCGCACCAGCATTTGCGCCGCACCGTCCAGCACATGGTAGTCGCCCAGATTCGGAACCATCAGCTCATGTCCGACGTAATTCGGCCCTTGCGCGAACAGCAGGCGTTGCTCGACTTCCAGTGCCCTGGGATCGAAGTACCAGCCGAGTGGCGGCTGGACCGGGAGCGGTTGGATCGAAACCGGGGGGGCGAGCTGATTTATGTTGGCGATATCGGACATGCCCTAATTGATAATGTGGTGCAGGAGAGAGAGGGATTGTCCCCGAAATTAATTGGTGGGGCAACAATAATTGCCGGGACAGAGCTTGCAGAGAGATAGGATGAATACTTTAAACTGAGTGAGTACTGGGTGCTTTCAGACAGCCGCTAATCTGTAACCCACGCCGACTTCCGTCAGCAGGAAGCGTGGGCGCGCCGGGTCTTTCTCCAGTTTGTGTCGCAGGATGCCCATATAGACGCGCAGATAGTGGGCGCGCTCCACGTAGTTCGGCCCCCAGACTTCCTTGAGCAGCAAGCGGTGAGTCAGCACCTTGCCTGCGTGCTTTACCAACACGGTCAGCAGACGGTATTCAATCGGGGTAAGGTGAACTTCTGTGCCGCTGATCGTGATCTTGCGATGAATCATGTCCACCTTCAGCTCGTCCACCGAGAAAACGCCTTCTTCCCCATTCGCAGCAGAAGACACATGACGTAATGCCACGCGTATCCGTGCAAGCAATTCGCCTACGCCAAAAGGTTTAACAAGGTAATCATCCGCACCCGCATCCAGGGCGGGAACTTTGTCGCTTTCCTGCGACCGCGCGGACAGGATGATGATGGGAACGGAAGACCACGCGCGCAACTCCTTGACCACCTCGACGCCATCCATATCAGGCAGGCCGAGATCGAGAATAATCAGGTCCGGCTTGCGCGTCGTGGTTTCGGTCAAACCCTGCTTGCCGGTTTCCGCTTCGATTACCCTATAGCCTTCCGAGGCCAGTGCAGTGCGCAGGAAGCGGCGTATCTGCGCTTCGTCTTCGATGACGATGATGGTGGCGGAATTGGTCATGATTCGGCGATTTCTTCGTGCTCAATCATGGGCGGCGGCTCGGTCAACGGCAATGCGAAATGGAATGCCGCTCCGCCGGAAGGCAAATTATCCGCCCATATTCGTCCGCCGTGCGCCTCCACGATGGAGCGGCAGATGCTCAGGCCCAGTCCCGCCCCGCCCTGATTGCTCTCGCTGGTGACGCGGTAGAATTTTTCGAAGATTCGCTTTTCTTCCCCATCCGGAATTCCACGACCCTGATCGGAAACTGTCACCACCAATTCGTTCGATCCGGTTGCGGCAGAAATTTCGATGGGGGTTCCGGGCGGGGTGTACTTCACGGCGTTTTCCAGCAAGTTCGCAAACACCCGCTCGATCAGCAGGCTGTCTATCTCGACCAAAGGCAAGTCGTGTGGCAGCTTGACGGTTACCGGATGATTAACCATGCGCGCGGCCAAGCCTGCCAACGCACCGCCGACCACTTCTTCCAGCGGTTGCCATTGCCGGTTCAGCACGACAGCGCCCGCCTCAAGCCGCGCCATGTCCAGCAGGTTGTTCGCCAGTCCGGCCATGCGTGTGGCTTCGTCATAAATGGCTAGGCTTAGTTCGTGGCGTGCATGGTCGTCCAACTTGTCCTCATTCCGTACCAGACTGCTGGATGCGCCCACAATCGCCGCCAGCGGCGTGCGCAAGTCATGCGAGATCGCCGACAGCAAGGAGTTGCGCAACTGCTCCGTTTCCATTTTTAACTGGGAGCTGTGCGCTTCCGCCGCCAGC
>PLBS01000046.1 GCA_003134595.1 Gallionella sp.
ACCGAACCGCTGGTGGTTGGCTATTACAATCAATACTATCCATCGCTGTCACTGATGCTGGCAGCCAAGAGCCTCAATCTCGAGCCCAAGGATATACACGTCAATCTGGGCGAAGGGGTGCAGCTGGGTAATCAGAAAATCGCCACAGACTCGGCCTTGCGGATGCACACCTATTTTTACAAGGATAAAGATGGACGACCAGCCTTTCCGGTGGATTCCTTCTACGATGTTTTATCAGGCAAGATTCCGGCGGAAAAATATCGCGACAAGATCGTGCTGATCGGTGCGTCGGCAGCCGGTATCGGTTCGTTGCAAGTGACGCCCATTTCTTCCGGTATGGCACCGGTGGTGACTTTGGCGCATTCGGTGTCGAGCATCCTCAAAGGTGATTTCTTTGTTACGCCAAGCTGGGCTGGATGGGCGCAAATCGGCGTGTTCCTGCTGGTCGCGCTATATCTGATTCTGTTGTTGCCGCGCCTGAATGCCGCCATCGGTGCGCTGGTCACCGGCGCGTTGTTCACAGTGTTGTTGGTTGCGCATTTCATATTGATGACGACGCAGGCGATGTGGTTGCAACTGATGCTGCCCGCCGCGCTGTTGTTGGTTGGCCATTTGTTGCTGACGACCAAACGCTTCCTGATGACCGAGAAGGGCAAGCAGAAATCCGATGCCGAATCTGCGGAAAGCAATCGTATGCTCGGCTTGGCTTTCCAGGGCCAGGGGCAATTGGATATAGCCTTCGACAAGTTCCGCAAGGTGCGGGTGGACGATAGTCTGATGGAGGTGCTGTACAACCTGGGGCTGGATTTCGAGCGCAAGCGCCAGTTCAACAAGGCGGAGTCGGTATTCAAATACATGGCGGAATATAATCCCAAGTTCCGCGACTTGGCTGCGCGCCTGGCACAGTCCAAGGCGATGTCGGAAACAGTGATGCTCGGCGGTTCATCCGGGAAGAGTAACGCCAGCACGATGGTGCTGGACAAGGCGGGTGTGTCCAAGCCGATGCTGGGACGTTATGAAATAGAGAAGGAGCTTGGCAAGGGTGCGATGGGGGTGGTGTATCTCGGCAAAGACCCGAAAATCGGCCGTGTCGTGGCGATCAAGACCATGGCATTGGCGCAAGAGTTCGAGGCCGATGAGCTTGAAGAAGTGAAAGCCCGTTTCTTCCGCGAGGCCGAAACAGCGGGCCGCCTGAATCACCCGAACATCGTAACGATGTATGATGCGGGAGAAGAGCATGACCTTGCCTACATCGCGATGGAATTCCTCAAAGGCAAGGACTTGGTTCCCTACACCAAGCCCGATAATTTGCTGCCCTTACCCAAGGTGATGAGTATCATTGCACGCGTCGCCGATGCGCTGGATTATGCGCATAAGCAGAACGTGGTGCATCGCGACATCAAACCGGCCAACATTATGTACGACCCCGAAGCCGATTCGCCCAAGGTGACCGATTTCGGCATCGCGCGTATCACTGATTCGAGCAAAACCAAAACCGGCATGGTATTGGGTACGCCCTCTTTTATGTCGCCGGAGCAATTGGCCGGGAAGAAGATCGAGGGTGCCTCCGACCTGTTTTCTTTGGGCGTGAGTTTGTATCAAATGGCTTGTGGTAAGCTTCCGTTCGAAGGGGATTCGATGGCGCAATTAATGTTCCGGATCGCCAATGAACCGCATACCGATATTCTGAGCATCAAGCCAGACTTGCCGGCATGTCTGGTGGCGATCATTAACCGATCGTTGGCCAAGCAAGTTGAGGATCGCTATGTCAATGGCGCTGCAATGGCCGGCGCATTGCGCCAGTGTGCTGCCAGCATATAGGGGGTATACATGAAGATTACGGAGGCATTGGAAATATTCAGCCAGACCCACCCCGGTATGGTGCGCTCGCACAATGAGGATAGTGTGGCGTGCGAGCCTGCCTGTGGCTTGGTGGTGTTGGCTGACGGCATGGGGGGGTACAATGCGGGCGAGGTGGCGAGCGGCATTGCTGTTTCGGTGGTCGTGACGGAAGTCAGTCACCGTTTGCTGAACGCCAGCCCGGTGGAACGCGGAGAGAAAGACCGCGAGGAGTTGGGCGTGTCGCTGTTGCGCGACAATATTCAGAAGGCCAATGTCTCTATTTTTCATGCTGCACAAAGTCAGCCGCAGTATGCCGGGATGGGGACGACCATCGTCTCCGGACTGTTTTATGACAACCGCGTGGCGGTTGGACATGTGGGTGATTCGCGCATGTACCGATTGCGCGGCGAAGTGCTGGAAACGATCACCCGAGATCATTCCCTGTTGCAGGAGCAGATCGATAGCGGGATGATCAGCGTTGAAGATGCGCGTTTGTCCAAGAACAAAAATTTGGTGACGCGCGCGGTCGGGATTGATGCCGATGTGGAGCCGGAAATCCATGTGCATGACGTGTTGCTCGGGGATATTTACCTACTGTGTTCGGACGGTTTGAACGACATGGTGGAGGATGAGGATATTCAGTCCACGCTTTATGCGTTGCAGAATAATTTGCCGCTTGCGGCAAGTCAGTTGCTACAGATGGCGAACGATAATGGCGGCCGCGATAATGTTTCGGTGATACTGATTAAGGTAAAGGGCAAATTTGCCGTGCCGCGTGGTTGGCTGGCTAAACTGCTCAGTTGGTTTGAGAAATAGGTTCCCAATAATTAGTACGAGGGTTACGACTATGGCTGCAAAATTGATACTCAGCATGGATGGGGCGGTACTCAAAGAATACCCCCTTAACAAAGAGCGCATGACCATCGGGCGCAAGTCACACAACGACATCGCCATCGACAACTTGGCGGTGAGCGGTGAGCATGCTGCGATCGTTACCATCCTGCACGATTCCTTCCTCGAGGACCTGGATAGCACCAACGGGCTGGAAGTGAATGGGAAAGCGACTAAAAAGCACTTCCTGCAAAACAATGATGTAATCGAAATCGGCAAATACAAGCTGAAATACATCAACGACCAAGTCACCCAGACCAGTCCTGCCGATTTCGAAAAAACCATGGTGTTGCGTGCGCCCGTCAAACACGCGGCTCCAGCCCCAGGTGCGAACAAACCGGCGGAGATACACGGTTTTATGCAAACGCAAGCCGGTAGTAAACCGACACATGAAGAGGCGGTCGAAAAGACCGGCAAGTTCGAAGCGCACCAGCCGACGGTTCCGGCTGCTCCTGCCCAAGCTGCTGCGCCAGCAAAACCGGTACAGCCAGCAAAGCCGGCGCAGCCAGCTGCTTCTGCTGCTCCGCAAGCTGGTGCTTCAAAACAGGTCGCTCAGGTCGCTGTGGTGCAAGTTTTGACTGGGCCTAATGCCGGGAAGGAACTCGAACTGGTAAAAAACCTCACCACTTTAGGTAAGCCGGGCATGCAGGTGGCAGTACTGACCCGTCGTCCGCAGGGTTTCTTCATCACCCATGTCGAAGGGGAAAATTTCCCGTTGGTGAATGGCCAGGCACTGACTAATCAGGCGCATCAACTGAATGAACACGATGTGATTGAGCTGGCCGGGGTCAAGATGGAATTCTATTTCAAGGGATAGCGGTGGACAGAGGATATAACCAGCGACTTGGCTGGCAAACAACGCCAGCCAAGTCGCTGGTTATGTCTTCAGTCCTCTGCCAAGCGTCGTGAAAAAAAACGCAATCTTGATTGGGCTTGGGCTGCTGATAGTCTTGTTTTTTGTCGGTAGCGCCGCCCGTTTCTACAGGCTGGATTTTGTCGAACAGCTGTCTTCTATTATTTACGATTATCGATTGCGGTTGACCATGCCGCGCACGCTGGATGATCGTATCGTTATTGTCGATATAGACGAAAAAAGCCTGAAGGAAGAAGGGCGTTGGCCATGGGGGCGTGACCGTTTGGCTTTATTGATGGATAAACTGTTCGATAAATATGGCGTCGCGGTAGTGGGTTTTGACATCGTTTTTGCCGAGAGGGATGAGAGTTCAGGGCTAAAGGTGTTGCAGAAGCTCGGACAAAATCAACTCAAGGGCGATGTGTCGTTTCAATCGACGCTCAGCCAAATACAACCGCAACTCGAATACGACAAGCTGTTTGCCAGCAAGATCAAGAATCGCAATGTGGTGTTGGGATACTATCTAACCAATCAAAAAGACCGGCGTGCTTCCGGGATGCTTCCCGAGCCGACCTTCCCATCTGACTCCTTCAGGGGACATCCGGTAGAGTTCACAACCTGGAATGGCTACGGTGCCAATCTCCCCGAGTTGCAACAGGCCGCTGCCAGCGCGGGTCACTTCAATCCTTTGGTGGACTTTGATGGCCGGTTACGCCGTGTGCCCATGCTCATAGAATACGACGGCGCATATTATGAGTCTTTATCTCTCGCGATGGTTCGCACCTTGCTGGGCCAAACCAAATTGTTACCCGGTTATGCCGAGGTCAAGACCGGCGGGTATGCCGGTTTGGAGTGGTTGGAGTTGGATGCGGCCGGAGGCAGGCTGAAAATCCCGGTTGACAGTGATGTGGCAACTTTTGTGCCATACCGTGGCGGACAGGGGAGTTTTCGTTATATTTCGATAACGGATGTGCTGCATGACCGCGTTGATCCTGCACAACTGAAAGACAAGATCGTTCTGGTGGGCACGACCGCTCCCGGGTTGTTGGATATGCGCGCCACACCGGTGGCGGAGGTTTACCCGGGGGTGGAAGTCCACGCCAGCATGATTTCCGGTATTCTTGATCAGAATTTGAAAGAGCGACCTGCTTATATGCTGGGTGCGGAAGTGGTTTGGCTGTTGTTGATTGGCATTGCGTTGAGCTTATTGTTGCCGTTATTTACTCCGGCCAAAGCGATTCTCGCCTCGGTTTTTACACTCATTACTACGACAGGGCTGAGTTTGGTTGCTTGGCAGTACGGGAATATATTGATGCCAGTGGCGAACAGTCTGTTGATGATCGCTTTGTTATTCGCCTTGAATATGTCTTACGGTTATTTCTTCACGTCGCGCACCAAACACCAGCTTACCAAATTGTTTGGGCAATATGTGCCGAGCGAAGTGGTTGAGGAGATGGCGAAAAATCCGGAAAGTGTCTCCATGGAAGGCGAAAGCCGTGAAATGACCATTCTGTTTTCAGATGTGCGTGGCTTTACCACCATCTCGGAAGGATTGGATCCAAAAGAATTATCCCTGTTGATGAATGAGTTTTTGACTCCCTTGTCGCGCGTTATCTATAAATACCGCGGCACGATAGACAAGTATATGGGCGACTGCATCATGGCATTTTGGGGGGCACCTCTGCCGGACAAGGATCATGCCCGCAACGCCATACTGGCGGGTATCGAGATGCAGGCGACTTTGCATGCATTGCAGCCACACTTCAAGGAACGCGGTTGGCCGGGAATTCACGTTGGTGTGGGCATCAATACCGGGCGCGTCAGTGTGGGTAACATGGGTTCAGAAGTGCGTGTTGCCTACACGGTGATGGGCGATGAGGTGAACCTGGCATCACGTCTGGAAGGTATCACCAAGCAATATGGGGTGGGCATCATCGTCGGTGAGAATACCCGGAACCTCGTGACGGACTTTCTATATCGCGAACTTGACCACGTGCGGGTAAAAGGTAAAGATAAGCCCGTGGCGATTTACGAACCGATAGCATTGGTCAGTGATGCGAACAAATTACTTCATGACGAAGTCAAGTTGTTCCATGAAGTGCGTCGCCTGTATCGCAAGCAGGATTGGGATCAGGCAGAATTGCAACTGATGAATTTGCAGCGCATGTCGCCGG
>PLBS01000169.1 GCA_003134595.1 Gallionella sp.
TAGCAGCGTGGCTGCCGGAGCCAGCGTGATATAGCGCTTCTCCCAAGTCAGGCGGATGCCCAATACATTCTGCCGCCCGTCAAAGTCGCCGTGGCACACCACACCGTAATCAGGAATCGCGCCGGCATCCGATCCGGCGAATGGGCCGGTCAGCGCAAAACAAGGCACTTCCAGGCCATGGGCGAGACGATGCAGATATTTTTCCTTTTGCTCGTCGGTGCCGTAGTGCAACAACAGTTCGGCCGGCCCCAGGGAATTCGGCACCATCACCGTCACCGCAGCCGTGCCGCTGCGCGAAGCCACTTTGCTCACCACTGCCGAATGCGCCTGCGCGGAAAATTCCAGCCCGCCATAATGTTTCGGAATGATCATGCCGAAGAAGCCTTTGTCCTTGATGAATTGCCAGACTTCGGGGGGCAAGTCGGCGCGGTTGTGGGTGATGTCCCAATCGTCCAGCATGGCACACAGCTGCTCGACTTCATTGTCCAGAAAGGCTTGCTCCCGAACACTCAATCCACACTTTGGAAAGGCCAGCAACCTGTCCCAATCCGGGTTACCGCTGAACAACTCGCCATCCCACCACACCGTACCGGCGTCGATCGCTTCTTGTTCGGTGGCGGAAATTTGCGGCAGAATTTTGCGGAAGATTTTGAATACGGCGCCACTCACCACATTGCGGCGCATGAAAGGGATACCGAAGAACATGATAAATAAAAACAGCGCGGCACCGATCACCATCAACACGTCATCCGAGAAGCGCGCCATGATCGCGACCACCGGCACGATCACCATCATGGCCAACACCCAACTGGTGATCGAAGCGCGGAAAAACGCGAGCATAATGAATATCGCCAGTGCTGCCAAAACGGTTAATGCCATGATCGTTGCATCTCCAGATTTATTATTTTTCGTGCATCCGCACTTTAACGCGATACAACTAACAACACAACAATGTAGGGGCACGGCGCGCCGTGCTCCTACCGCATCCTTTCCACCGCCTCCTCTACCCTTTCCACCGTAATGATTTCCATGCCCGCAATCTTTTGTTTTGGCGCATTGGCCTTGGGGATGATCGCTTGCGTGAAGCCCAGCTTGGCAGCCTCTTTCAGGCGTTCCTGGCCGCGCTGCACCGGGCGCACTTCCCCGGCCAGACCGACTTCACCGAACACGACCAGTTTTTCCGGCAGCGGTTTGTTCTTGAGCGAGGACACGATGGCGAGCAGCACGGCGAGGTCGGCGCCCGGCTCGGTGATCTTCACGCCGCCCACCGCGTTGATGAACACGTCCTGATCGAAACAGGCGATCCCCGCATGGCGGTGCAGCACGGCCAGCAACATGGCCAAGCGGTTCTGTTCCAAACCCAGGGAAAGGCGGCGCGGGTTGGGCGAATGCGCCTCGTCGAGCAGCGCCTGTATCTCGACCAGCAACGGGCGCGTGCCCTCCTGCGTCACCATCACGCACGAACCGGCCACTTGCGCGCCGTGCTGCGACAGGAACAGCGCGGACGGATTGCTCACTTCGCGCAGGCCTTTCTCGGTCATCGCGAACACGCCGAGTTCGTTTACCGCGCCGAAGCGGTTCTTGAACGCGCGCACCAGACGGAAACTGGAATGGGTATCACCCTCGAAATACAGCACCGTGTCCACGATGTGCTCCAGCACACGCGGTCCCGCCAGCGCGCCTTCTTTTGTCACGTGGCCGACCAGAATCATGGTGATGTTGCTGCTCTTGGCGACACGGGTGAGTTGCGCCGCGCATTCGCGCACCTGCGACACCGAGCCGGGTGCGGAAGTCAGTTGCTCGGAGTACACGGTCTGGATGGAATCGATCACCACCACATCCGGTTTTTCCTGCGCGATGGCCGCCTGGATTTTTTCCAGCTGGATCTCCGCAAGCAGATGCATCCCGCGCGCATCCAGCATCAGGCGCCTGGCGCGCAACGCGATTTGCTGCGTCGATTCCTCGCCGCTGACATACAGTACTTTTTTGTGCGAAGAGAGATGCGCCAGCGTCTGCAACAACAAAGTGGATTTGCCGATGCCTGGATCGCCGCCGATCAGCACCACCGCGCCCTGTACCAGCCCGCCGCCCAGCACACGATCGAATTCGGCGATGCCGGTAGGCGTGCGCGGCACTTCCTCCGCCTCCACCTCGGCGAGCATCCGCACCTTGCCTGTTGCCGCCAGCGCGCTGAAACGATTCTTCCCGCTCGCCGCCACCTCTGCCACGCTCTCCACCAGCGTGTTCCACGCTTCGCAATGCGGGCACTGCCCCTGCCACTTGGGTACCTGCCCGCCGCATTCTGTGCAGGAATAAATCGTTTTGGGTTTTGCCATGTCTATTTTTTATTTGGCATTTTATTTGGCGCGGCAGAAGAAACAAATGGGCGCTACATAACGCGCGTGCGAATGGTGGGTTATTTGCCCAGCAATCCCAGCTCAATCATGTTTTTCACCATGACACCGACGTAGGTCTGAATGAGATTTTTTTGATCTGAGTCGTTTATCCCGGTTTCTGACGAAGCAGCCCAGACCAGCTTGTTACTTTTTGCTTCATACAGATTGGTCTCAATGACTGCATATTCGTCATCGGCGATATAACCCGGCGTGTACATGTACCGGTAGCCATATCCGTAATAGTCCGGCCAGGTACCATAAAATGGTGGAGGAAAATAGGGAGACCCCGGCACATAGACTTGCACGATTTTTTTGCTCACCAGCCTCGTGATGAGCACCGTATCCGCCCCCAGTTCCGCCACTTTTTTCGCGATGGCCGCCGGGTCACCCTGCTGCTCGTCGGGAAGAACGGTATAGCTGGCTATGGCATCCGTCCCACGGGAGTTAAGCTGCTGGGCAAACTCATCCTCAAAGAGTCTTCTGTTGATCGGATTCTTGGCTACCCCGACTACCATGATCTTGGCGGGACGGGTCTGGTACGACGGGTCTTTCCAGACCGAGGTAAGCTGTGTCGAGGCGCATGCAGTGACCAGCATGGCAATGAGAATAAATAAACCAAATGGGCTACGCAAAGTCCGCATCATTTTTTGTTCCTCTTTCAGTTCAATGGCAGTTCAGACAGACGGGCAAAGCATACGCCACTTCACCATGCCAGGCTACACATCACATGCTCATAATGAGTAACGCCACAGGCTGGCGGCTCCATCGATTTATTTGATGGCGATTTATTTGATGGCCGAATCTATCAGGCTCAATGGACACCCACCTCGCTGGAGGCAACCACCTCCTGCTCAAGTTCACCGGCTTGCAGCCACTCCTGTACCAGCGGGTCGCGCGCCACAGTCTGCACATACTCATCCACCGCTCCTGTTTCGGTCACGCCGTAGCTGAGAAAGCGAAAAGCCACCGGCGCAAACATGGCATCCGCGATGCTGTATCGGCCGAACAGCCACGGCCCTGTACCGGCATACTGCCTGCGCAGTTCGCGCCAGATGGTTTTGATCCGCGCGATGTCAGCCTCAAGCTCGGGAGAGGAAGCCACCTTGCGGCCACGCGCCCGGATGTTCATCGGCATCGCTTTGCGCAAGGGAACAAAACCCGAATGCATCTCCGCGCTGACGGAGCGGGAGCGGGCCCGCGCAGTTCTGTCGGCAGGCCAAAGCGCGGGATGGGTTTCATATAAGTATTCGCCTATCGCCAACGTATCCCACACCAGCAGATCGCCCTCGCGATATACCGGCACCTTGCCGGCAGGCGAATAGGAAAACAGCTTTTCCTTATAACCTGCCACGAACAGCGGAATGCGCACCTCGTCGAAATCCACCCCGGCATGTTTCAACATCAGCCAGGCGCGCAACGACCAGGAGGAATAGTTTTTGTTGCCGATTATCAGAAGTGGTTTGCTCATGTTGCCCTCAGAAATTTATCACGCACAATAGCGTACTATCCCTGAATGGTAAAATCAGAATGGTAAAATCAGCAATGGTAAAATCAGCGCGACAAAACTCATACACCCAGTTTCGTAAACACCCATGACCGATCAAGACAGCCCGACCACGCCTGCCCCACCAAGCAAACGAAACGCGATTCTGCTGCGCATTGCTGCGCTGGCGCTGGTTATTCTGCTGGTCGTTTTTGCCTGGTGGTTTTTTTCCTGGCAATGGCGCAGCAGCACCGATGATGCTTATGTCGGCGGCAACGTGGTTGCGGTGACGCCACTGACCAGCGGCACGGTGGTATCTATTTATGGCGACACCACGCAAGCCGTGAGCGAAGGTCAGTTGCTGGTGCAACTGGACGACAGCGATGCGCGCCTGCAACTGGATGGCGCCGAAGCCGCTCTGGCTGCGGCGGTGCGCGAGGTGCGCGGTCTGTATGCGATCAACCGCGGTAATTTGCCGCTGATCGCGCAGCGACGTGCCGATCTGGCGCGTGCACAGGCGGAGTTGGCCAGCAGCGATGCGGCATTGGCACAGGCCGAGGCCGAATTCAAACGCCGCAAAACGCTGGTCAAGCAGAATTTCATTTCAGCGGAAAACTTGCAGATCGCGCAAACTTCGCGTGACGCGGCACGGGCACAGCACGATGCGGCGCTCAGTGCGGTGCAAGCCAGCAGCGCAGCCATAGCCCAAAGCGTGGATCAGGCCAGCGTTTCCAGCGCGCGCGTGGACAACACCTCGCTGGAAAACCATCCCAATGTGCGCACCGCTGCGGTAAAGGTTCGCGAAGCCGCTCTCGCACTGGCGCGCACCCGCGTGCTGGCACCGGTCAGCGGGCAGGTGGCCAAACGCTCGGTGCAAATCGGTGAACGGGTCAAGCCCGGTGACTCGCTGATGGCACTCGTGCCGCTCGACAAGGTGTGGCTGGATGCCAATTTCAAGGAAACCGAATTGCGCGACGTGCGCATCGGACAACAGGTCACGATTACTTCCGATTTCTACGGCAGCTCCGTCGTGTTTCATGGGCAGGTAATCGGCCTGGCACCGGGCACAGGTTCCGCTTTCGCCCTGCTGCCCGCGCAGAATGCCACCGGCAACTGGGTAAAGATCGTGCAGCGCTTGCCGGCACGCATCGCGCTGGACAGCAAAGAGTTGCAGGAACACCCGCTGCGCATCGGGCTATCCATGAACGCCAGCATCGATACGCATGACCGCAGCGGCGCGGCGCTGACGGTGTTGCCCAACACCACGGCGATCTCCGCCACTTCGGTGTATGCACTGGACATCAAGGCCGCCGATGCGCTCGTGGCACAAATCATTGCTGACAATCTGGAACACAAGTGAACGCTACACAAGCCGCTAATTACAGCGCAGCCGGGCAACCCGCCGCTCTCAGCGGCATCAAACTGGTACTAGCTACACTGGCGCTCGGCATGGGTTCGTTCATGAACATTCTGGACCTGACCATCGTCAATGTTGCCGTGCCCACGATGGCCGGCGATTTCGCGGTCAGCCCGACGCAAGCCACCTGGATCATCACTTCCTATTCGGTGGCCGAGGCCATCATGCTGCCGCTGGCGGGATACCTTGCCGGACGCTTTGGCGCGGTGCGCAGCTTCGTCGCCGCGACCCTGCTGTTCACGCTGGCTTCGCTGTTATGCGCGATGTCAGTCACGTTTTCGATGTTGCTCGCCGCGCGGGTGCTGCAAGGGGTGTTCGGCGCATCGATGATCCCGCTGTCGCAAACACTGCTCACCGCGATCTACCCGCCACACAAACGCGGGCTGGCGCTGGGCATCTGGGCGATGACCACAGTGATCGCGCCGATCGTCGGGCCGCTGGCGGGCGGCTGGCTGACCGACAACACCAGTTGGCACTGGATATTTCTGGTCAACCTGCCGGTCGGCCTGCTGGTCGGCATTTCCGTGGCGGTGATGTTGGGGCATCGCGATGCGCTGCAACCCGGCAAGCGCGGCCAGAAAATGGATTGGGTCGGCTTGTCCTTGTTGATCGTCGGCATCGGCTCACTGCAAATCCTGCTCGATAAAGGAAACGAACTGGACTGGTTCAACTCTGGCACCATCATTACACTGGCGGCGATGGCGGTGATCGCGCTGCTGGTGTTTGTGGTCTGGGAACTGGATGATCCCGCCCCGCTGGTTGATTTGCGCCTGTTCACGCAGCGTAATTTTCTGGTGGGGACGGTGTGCCTGTTGTTCGGTTCGATGGCGTTCTTCGGCGTGGTCGTCATCATCCCGTTGTGGCTGCAAACTTTCCAGGGTTACACCGCGCTGTGGGCGGGCAAGACCGTGGCCTTCGGCGGAATACTGGCGTTCATCATGGGGCCGATCATCGGCGCCAACATCAATCGCGTCGATGCGCGCGGCATCGCCACCTTTGGCTTCATCGTGTTTGCGCTGGTGGGTTACTGGAGCGCAAACTTCACCCCGGATATCGACTATTGGTCGGTTGCGCTGAGCCGTTTATTTATGGGCATCGGCATCAGCTGTTTCTTCCTGCCGCTGGTCACCATCGGCCTGTCCGGTTTGCCCGCAGAACGGATCGCGGCGGCCTCCGGCCTCACCAACTTCATGCGCAATCTGGGCGCCAGTTTTGGCACGGCCATTACCACCTGGCTGTGGACCAGCAATGCTGCCGAATACCACGCCAGACTGGTGGAAAACATCCACCCCTACAATCCGGTGGCGAACGATTACCTGGATCAGTTGCACCAGCTCGGCATGCCGGGCGATACCGCCTATGCCTATCTGGAGCGCATGATCACCACCCAGTCCTACACCCTTGCCACCGATCAGATCCTGATGATTTCCGCCACGCTGATGTTGTCAATGGTCACACTGATCTGGTGGGCAAAGCCTCCGTTCGTCGCCAGTCGCGGCGGACATTAAGCTTGTAGCACGTAGCTTTTGTAGGGTGGATAAGCGCATAGCGCGCATCCACCAATATGAACGGTGGATGCGGCACGATGTGCCTTATCCACCCTACGAAAACTTTTGGCGTTCCAGTTTTTCGTAGGGTGGGAAGATTGCTGCCCACCATTTATTTAAGCCGCGTAGGCGCGGGTGACCACCCTACTTGGCTATCGCTCGCAATCAAACCAGCGATTTCATTCGATGACCCGCTCGATACGCTGGTCGGGGATCAGCCACATGACAGCGACCGCAACGTACAGCGCGCCCGCCAGCCACTGGCTCCAAAATGCCGCCGGGATCGCGATCGCATACATCAATTGCGAGGCTTTACCTTTGCGGTCATGTCCTACCGCTTTGGCCAACAGCGCATCCTTGCCGCCGCTGGCCGAGATGATGCAGTTCTGCAATATCAAGTAAGCCACCGCTGCCATGAACAGCACCACACCATATAGCGAAGTGGGCAATGCGGCGAAATGGTTCTCTCCCATCCAGCCGGTCACGAACGGCACCAGCGACAACCAGAACAGCAGATGCAGATTCGCCCACAGCACGCTGCCATTGACACGTTGCAATGTATGCAACATATGGTGATGGTTGTTCCAGTAGATGGCGATGTAGACAAAGCTCAGCACGTAACTCAGAAACACCGGCAGCAACGGCTGCAACGACTGCCAATCCGAACCGTGCGGCACTTTCATCTCCAGCACCATGATCGTGATAATGACCGCGATCACGCCGTCACTGAATGCTTCCAAACGAGTCTTTCCCATTGCTTCCCCTTTTGTTGCATTGACCCGGTGCATTCGCTCGACCGCCTCGTTTAATAATGGCCTCAAACTTTGCTATCACGCCCCCCATCGTCTCCGCCGAAGTCGAAGACTTTTTTCTGAACAGAGTCCGCTTGCCACTGATGTCGCAATACTATGGAGCTGCCGACGCCTGTTGCAACGCCTCGGCAAACACCTCGACCGGTTGCGCGCCGGAGATGCCGGATTTCTCATCGAACACGAAGAACGGCACGCCGTTGATGCCGAATGCCGCCGCGCGCGCCTCGTCTGCATGCACCGTATCGGAATAGGCATCGCTCTCCAGCATCGCCAGCGCATCACTCTCGGCGATGCCGAACTCCGGCGCAAGGCGGGCCAGTGCAGCGCGGTCACCCACCGGCAGCGCTTCGGAAAAATACGCGTGCATGACGCGCTCGGTCGCGCGATCGCCAAGCTGTCGCGAGGCGGCGAAATGCAACAAACGATGCGCATCGAAAGTGTTGCCGGGGCGTGCGTTGGCCAAATGGTATTCCAGCCCGATCTCTGCAGCGATCCCGGTCACGCGCGCATTCATCGCTGCCGCCTCCTGCGGGCTGACGCCGTATTTGCGCGCCAGCATCTCCTCCAGCGTGCCCGGCCGCTGGCGCGGCGCTTGCGTGTCCAGTTCGAAGCTGCGCCAGATCACCTGTACGCTATCCCGTCGCGCAAAATCGGCGAGCGCCGTTTCAAAGCGCCGCTTGCCGATGTAACACCAGGGGCAGATCACGTCAGACCAGATTTCGATTTTCATGTGTTACCTATTGCTTATATCAACCGCCTCAATGACTGAGCGTTCCTGATATTCGCAAATCTTTTCCGCGTTGTCGGCTTTGATGAGATAAATAGTATGACTATTGTCATCGCCATTCGCGTCTACATAAGTTTTGCCATCAAGTTCAAAAACATTCAGTTCAGGCCCGCACCATTCGCCACCAAGTTTTTCTAATAAAAGTTTATTCAATTTTGTATCTGGAATACTGGTTCGGTTTTCGTTCGTGACAGCAAGATAGATGGTTTTGCAACCGCGTCCTGCACCGTGTTCGAAATCAACCCGAACAACATTGTCTGGCTGACCATCATTATCGATGTCCACCTTAGCCAGCCCTTCTCTGGGAGTTTTCAATAAGAAACGTCCTTCATGCGGTACATTAAGCGAGTGCTTCAAATTAAAATTTACGTAATCGATTTTGTCTGGCTGTATTTTCGAACATACAGGGTTGTCTTTTCCCATATCAAGGCCGAATGCAGACTTGCCGACCTTGAATTCACACACAGGAACAAATTCATGTTTTTTACTTACATACCAAAGTTTGCCCAGCTTCTGATCGACACTAGATACAACATAGTATTGATTGCCCACAGCGAGCACGGAAAGATCAAGGTTTCCATTTTCAGAATCACTAATCTCTTTTATGGTCGAACCTTTTTTCCCCGAAAGAAAATAGCCCGTGCTTACGCGCATGGTGCCATCTACTGAGATGGTGAAATGATCCAGTATCCCATCATTATCAAAGTCGAGTGACCAATACTCTCGCGCAGTCCATAATTCGCTATCTTTTCCGAATATTCGATTGAGCTCCTCTGGTGTAGTCTCCACCGACGTCGGGTTCACAATTGAATTTGGCGCAGATGTACTACCGAGGTTGTTGTAAGAATCAGCCAGTAATCGACAGGCTTCGATATTTGATACGTTTACTCTTGTAGTCCTGTTGGTCGTCGTCTTGATCGATGCAAGTTGTGTTATCCGCAAAGTGTATGCATTCCTGATACAAACAACTTCGTCGCAACGCTTGCGCACATCGGCCAGCCACTCGCGCTGCTGCTTTTTAATTGCGGCTGGGTCGGCAGCTTCTATCAGGACTTTAGAATAAGTCGCCGCTAAATCCTCGTCGCTCTTGGAAAGCTGCGCATCACTACAGATCAGTTTTTCCATTTTCGTCGCGGCACGCGTGCAGTCGAAGCTGGCAGCTAATGACAAAGACGGAAAAAGAACAACCAAAAACAGAAAAATGAATTGCGGCATAACTACTCCTCAAATTTGCTAACGAGTACTAGACTAAATAAGAGATAGAGGCAGGTTGGATATTCTTTATAGTCTACGCAGAAACTCGAAAATCTCACCCTTCCAACACGCGCTCGCGTAAAATCGCTTCCGCACTATAACGCTGCCCTCAGCAAATAACCATATCCCTTAATTCCTTTCCTAATCGTGTCCCTCGAAGTCGAACGTTTTTTCTCCGAACAAAGCCCGCTTGCCGCTGAAGTCGCTTCGTTCCGTCCGCGCGCGCAGCAACGCGAGATGGCGCTGGCGGTCGCCGAGGCGATACGCGACAACGCGATATTGGTGGTCGAAGCAGGCACTGGCACCGGCAAGACCTTCGCCTATCTGGTACCCGCGCTGCTCGCGGGCGGCAAGGTGATCATCTCGACCGGCACGAAGAATTTGCAGGACCAGTTGTTCCAGAAAGATCTGCCTATGGTGCGCGATGCGCTGAAGGCGCCGGTGTCGGTGGCGTTGCTCAAGGGGCGCGCGAACTATGTGTGCCACTACCATCTGGCGCGCACGGAATCGGACGGCATGTTCAAGACGCGCGAGGACATCAAGCATCTGGGCAAGATCAAGCAATACGCCAAGATCAGCGACTCGGGCGACAAAGGCGGCTTGGCCGATGTGCCGGAGAACGCGCCGATCTGGATGCAGGTGACGTCGACGCGCGACAACTGCCTCGGCCAGGAATGCCCCAACCACAAGGAATGTTTCGTGCTCAAGGCGCGCAGCGAGGCGATGAAGGCGGACATCGTGGTTGTGAACCATCATCTGTTCTTTGCCGACGTGATGCTGCGCGATGAGGGCGTGGCGGAGCTGCTGCCCGCGTGTAACACGGTGATCTTCGACGAGGCGCACCAGTTGCCGGAGACCGCCAGCCTGTTCTTCGGCGAGACTTTATCCACGACGCTGCTGCTCGACCTGGCGCGCGACACGCGCATCGAAGCGGCGGCCGGAGCCAAGGACTTCGCGCCGTTGCCCAAGGCCTGCGACGAACTAGACAAGGCCGCGCGCGACTTGCGGCTGGTATTCAAAAAAGAAGGACGGATGCCTGCGATTGCGACAGAAGGTTTCAAGGAGTTTGCGCCTGCGCTGAAGACATTGGGCGAGAAGTTGACACAACTCTCTGGCCTGCTGGAGAAACAGGCGGAACGCAGCGAGGGGTTGGAGAATTGCTGGCAGAGGGCGCAGGGTTTGGCGCAGCAGTTGAAACATTGGGTGGGTGATGCTCCCCCTGGTGAAACTACTAGCCATTCGACTAAGCCATCAAAAGCCGATGGCCAAGTCGCTGGTTATCCCCAACCCTCCCCCGGTGGGAGAGGGAGTAAAGGTTCCCCTCGCCCGCAAGCGGGAGCACCAAAGGCAGGCAATCCGCTATCTGGCAAGCCAGATGCGGAATTGACACAGGGGCTGGGGGAGAGGGTGGAGGACGATGTGGTACGCTGGCTGGAGGTGTTCCACCATTCGCTGCAACTCAACACCACGCCGCTGTCAATCGCCGAGATTTTCGAAAAGCAGATCGGCGGCAGTGCGCGCGCGTGGATATTCACTTCCGCGACGCTCGCGGTGAAGCAGGATTTCTCGCTTTACCAAAGCGAGATGGGCTTGCTCAAGGCCAAGACCGCGTGCTGGGACAGCCCGTTCAACTACGCCGATCAGGCGTTGCTGTATGTGCCGCAAAACCTGCCGGAACCGAACAGCGAGGGCTACACCGAAGCGGTAGTACAAGCCGCGCTGCCGCTGATCGAAGCCAGCAAAGGCCGCGCATTTTTGCTGTTCACCAGCCTGCGCGCGATGCAGCGCGCACACGAAATCCTGCAGGCCGAATTCGACCGCCGTGGCTGGGACTACCCGCTGCTGCTGCAAGGTGAAGGCTCGCGCAGCGAGCTGTTGACGCGCTTCCGTACACTTGGCAATGCGGTGCTGCTCGGCAGTCAATCATTCTGGGAAGGTGTGGACGTGCGCGGCGAAGCCCTGTCGCTGGTGATCATCGACAAGCTGCCGTTTGCCCCGCCGGATGATCCGGTACTGGCGGCGCGCATCGCGCAACTCAACAGACAGGGACGCAACGCGTTCATGGAATACCAGTTGCCGCGCGCCATCATCACGCTCAAGCAAGGTGCGGGAAGATTAATACGCGATGAAACCGATAGAGGCGTGTTGATGATCTGCGACCCGCGTTTGATCAGCAAACCTTATGGAAAGCGCATCTGGCAGAGCTTGCCGCCGTTCAAGAGAACCCGGGTGGAAGCGGAAGCGGTGGCATTTTTCAATACTGCTGTTCCAGCTCAAGAAAACCCCGAGCGAACTGATACTATTAGTAAGCCATGTGGCGAATGGCAATTCTTTCCGGCTTCCAGCAAAGGAAAGCCCTAAACGAACCATCATGGTTTCGCCATAGATCAGGCAGCGATCGGCAACACCAGCTTAGCCACCAGTCCACCCGCTGCGTTATCTGCCAGAATAAATTCGCCGTCATGCAATCGTGCGGCACGTTCGACGATGGCCAAGCCCAAGCCTGCTCCGGTCGAGTTGCTGCGTGCGGATTCCAACCGGACGAATGGACGCTTCACCGTTGCGCGTTGCGCGATGGGGATGCCTGTGCCGCGATCCGCTACCGACAGGACAACCTTGTCTTCCTCCCGCTTGAGTTGCACGGTGATTTCGCCTCCGCCATATTTGATGGCGTTATCCAGCAGGTTACTGAGGGCGCGCTTCAACAACAACGGCCTGACGGGAAGCGCAGGCACATTGTGCAAATCAAGCGACAGCGATTGGGCTTGCGCGGAAAATTGTTGCGCGACTTCCTGTACCAGTGATTTCAGATCGGTCGGCAGCATCGCTTCGTTTTCGTCGAGACGCGCATAGTCGAGGAATTGCTGGATCACGGCATCCATCTGTTCCACATCGGCAGCCAGCCCTTCGCGCAGCGATTCATCCGCACTCAATTCGGCGGCGATGCGCACCCGTGCCAGCGGGGTACGCAAGTCATGCGAGATGCCCGCCAACACCAGCGCACGCTCGCGCTCGTTGGCTGCAAGATCGGCGGACATCTGGTTAAAAGCTCGCGATACCGTGATGATTTCCTGCGCCCCGCGTTCCGGCAACGGTTGCGGCCATGTTCCTTGCCCCACCTGTACGGCAGCTTGGGCAAGTTGCTTCAGCGGTCGAGCAACCTGGCGCGCGATGAAATATGCGCCAGGCAAGGCAAGCACTAAAACCACTCCACTCCAGGGCAACAATATCTGGGACAGCGAATGCTCGATACGCTCCTTGGGCAGCGCGATCCAGAACTCCTCATTGCCAATGAAAAAGCTCACCCACAATGCTTCCACACCATTCCGTTCTGTCGCGAAGCGCGTGTTGTTACCCAGGCTATCACGCACTTTTTCCACCATCATCCGCAATTCTTCCGGATGCTCGGGTAATGGCTTGAGCACATCGCCGGCATCTGCCATCTGCACGCGCAGCCCTTCTGCTTCAGCCAATTCAGCCAGCAGCGCGGAATGCCATTCGGGCGCGGCAGACAGCACGGCGGCTCGGGTAAGATTGACCACCGACACAACCAACTGCGCCATCTGCTTTGCGTGCGGCTCCTGTTGAACATGGCGGAAAATCGCCACGGAAGCCGCGAGCGACAGCACGATCAATACCACGATGAGCAAAAAGGAACGAGCAAGCAACGATCTTGGCAAGTTAATCAAAGGAACCTCTAAAAATCCACATTTCATCCCAACTGATAAAACAACTAGCCATNNCCATATGCGGCGCGGCAAAATTTTTTCCGCGCCTTGCATTTGGGCGAACTCTGAATATTTAGAGGTTCCTTCAAGGCTTGACTCCGTCTGGAACAAACACATAGCCGTGCCCCCACACCGTCTGGATAAAACGCGGCTTGGCAAGATCGGGTTCGACCAGCTTGCGCAGGCGCGAGACCTGCACATCAATGGCACGATCAAACGGATCATGATCGCGACCGCGCGCCAGCTCCATCAGCTTGTCGCGCGACAGCGGCTGGCGCGGATGGGTCACCAGCGCCTTAAGCAGTGCAAATTCTCCGGTAGTCAGCGAAATCTGCGCACCGGACTTTGTCAGCACACGCGTGGCGAGATTCAATTCACAATCGCCGAAGGCAATACTCTTCTCCTCGATATCGGGCGCACCAACGGGCTGTGATCCCTTGCGGCGCAACACCGCATGGATGCGCGCCACCAGCTCGCGCGGATTGAACGGCTTGGGAAGATAATCATCCGCGCCCATTTCCAGTCCGACGATACGATCGATTTCGTCGCCCTTGGCGGTGAGCAGAATCACCGGGACGTTCTCACCGGCACCGCGCAACCGGCGCAGAATCGCCAACCCGTCTTCATCGGGCAGCATCAAATCCAGCACCAGCAAGTGATAGCGCTTCAGTGTCAAGGCCTTGTCCAACGTTTTGCCATCGCCAACCGCCTTGACCTCAAAGCCCTGCTCGGACAAATAGCGCAACAACAACTCGCGCAAGCGAGCATCGTCGTCAACAATTAAAATGCGTTGTGTACTAGTCATGACGGCATGATACACAGAAGGCAGAGGAGGTTGGGAGGGGTTGAAAGATTGAAACAAATATTTACATCTTAGGCTCTGGCAAAAATACTTTGCTTACAGTTAAATCTTACTATGCGCTCAATGCCAAGCAAGGCGTTAAACATTTCAGGAGAAGAGAATTCATGAACAACATTTCGAAAGCGCTTATTGCTGCCGGCATCGTCGTATTGCTTAGCATGAACGCCATGGCTGCCGATATCTCATCCTCAAGAGACGCTCCGCCTGCGGCCGGTCCGGGCGCGAAAGGGGAACACAAACTCACCATTCAGAAACGCTTCAAGCGCATGAAATCCATGACGCCGGAACAGCGCACCCAGGAACGCAAATTGATACGCCAGGAGATGCAAAGCCTATCCCCCGAGCAACGCGCCGAACAACGCAAGGAGATGCGTGCGCAGTTTGAAAAAATGTCTCCGGAAGACCGTCGTATCATGCGCGAACAATTTCGCGATGACTTAAAAAACATGCCCCCTGAAGAACGCCGCAAGCTTCACGAAGAAATGCGCAAGGAAAGGGACAATATGACTCCCGAACAACGCATGGAACGCCGCAAGGAAATGCGCGAACACTGG
>PLBS01000162.1 GCA_003134595.1 Gallionella sp.
CCGAATCTGAAGAAGGGTGCGGCGCTGGCCTTCGCTCACGGCTTCAACATTCATTACAACCAGATCGTGCCAAGCGAAGATGTGGATGTGATCATGATTGCCCCGAAAGGTCCGGGCCATACCGTGCGTTCTGAATACCTCAAGGGCGGCGGTGTTCCTAGCCTGATCGCGGTGTATCAGGACAAGTCCGGCAAGGCGCGCGACATCGCCTTGTCTTATGCAGCGGCCATCGGCGGCACCAAGGGCGGCGTGATCGAAACCAATTTCCGCGAAGAAACCGAAACTGATCTATTCGGCGAACAAGCCGTGTTGTGTGGCGGCGCGGTGGAACTGGTCAAGGCCGGTTTTGAAACCTTGACCGAAGCCGGTTACGCGCCGGAAATGGCTTACTTCGAGTGCCTGCACGAATTGAAGCTGATCGTGGACCTGATGTACGAAGGCGGCATCGCCAACATGAACTACTCGATTTCCAACAACGCAGAATACGGCGAATATGTGACTGGTCAGCGCGTGATCGGCGACGAAGCGCGTGCCGCAATGAAAGAATGCCTGAAGAATATTCAGAACGGTTCTTACGCCAAGCAATTCATTCTGGAAGGCCGCACCAACTACCCGGAAATGACAGCGCGCCGACGCTTGAATGCAGAGCACCCGATTGAAAAAGTCGGCGGTCAATTACGTGCGATGATGCCGTGGATCAGCAAGAACAAGCTGGTCGATCAATCTAAAAACTAAAGGGCAGTCGTTAGACGTTAGTCGCTAGTTGTTAGTTAAAGGCCAAACCCTTTGCTTCCAACTAGCGGCTAGCGGCTAACAACTAACAACTATGAAAAATTATCCTCACTCCATCATCGCCCGCGAGGGCTGGCCGTTTCTGGCAGGTTCGGTCGTTATCGCGTTACTGGCTACCGTCTGGTGTGCGGCTTGGTCTATTCCGTTGTGGATCATTGCACTTTTTATATTGCAATTCTTCCGCGATCCGCCTCGCGAAATTCCGCAGGATGCCGGAGCGGTGCTATCGCCCACCGACGGGCGCATCGTCGCAGTAGAGCGCGTCAATGATCCTTATGTGCAGCGCGAGGCCATCAAGGTCAGCGTGTTCATGAACGTGTTCAACGTGCATTCCAACCGCAGTCCGGTGGACGGCACGGTGCAGCAGGTCTGGTATTTCCCGGGCAAGTTCGTGAATGCCGATCTGGACAAAGCCTCCACGGAGAACGAGCGCAACGCGGTTTGGCTGAAAACAGCCAACGGCACGGACATCACCTCGGTGCAAGTGGCGGGTCTGATCGCGCGGCGTATCCTGTGCTACGCAAGGCAGGTGATGTGCTGACGCGAGGGCAGCGCTATGGCTTCATACGCTTCGGTTCGCGTGTGGACGTATATCTACCTTTAGATACCAGCGTGAAGGTCAGTATCGGCGACAAGGTGTCGGCGACCACAACCATCTTGGCAGTGTTGCAGCAAAGCTGATAGTCTAGGCGCATGGACGAATTCAATCATCGTAAACCGCTAAGTCTGCGCAGGCGCGGCATTTATCTGTTGCCCAACCTGTTTACCACCGGCGCGCTGTTCGCGGGCTTCTACGCTATCGTGCAGGCGATGAACGGTAATTTTGAACATTCCGCTGTGGCCATTTTCATCGCCATGGTGCTGGATGGGCTGGATGGACGCGTGGCTCGCTTGACGCATACGCAAAGCGAATTCGGTGCGGAATACGACAGCCTGTCCGACATGGTTTCGTTCGGTGTCGCGCCTTCTTTGGTGGTCTACGAATGGGCTTTGAAGGGGCTGGGTAAATGGGGCTGGTTTGCCGCCTTCATTTATTGCGCCGCCACCGCCTTGCGCTTGGCGCGCTTCAACACCAACATCGAAGTGGTGGACAAACATTATTTTCAAGGCTTGCCCAGTCCGGCGGCGGCGGCACTCATCGCCGGATTTGTCTGGTTGATGTTGGACTACGATATTAGTGGTGAGTCGGTGCATTGGTATGCAGTCGCACTGGCCGTGTTTGCCGGATTGAGCATGGTCAGCAATCTGCCGTTCTACAGCTTCAAAGACTTCAACATGCGCAAAAGTGTGCCGTTTGTGGTGATCTTTCTGGCCGCATTATTCTTCATCTTTATTTCCAGCTACCCGCCCGGCGTTTTGTTTGGCTTATTCATGTGCTATGCCTTGTCCGGTTATGTGCTATGGGGTTGGCGGAGACGCAATAAACAACCACCCATTGCGTGAGGCGATAAAACTGGTTATATTCCTACCATGCACTTTTCTACCCACATCGCAACACTCCATTCCACGTTCAGCCTGCTGGCTGCGCTGCTGCTGCGCGGCGCGCGCTAATCATACCCCCTACAAGTTTGAAATAAACGCGGCAACCGTATCGGTTCCGCAGGTTAAATCTATTTTGCAATGGAGTTCAGCATGACAGAAAAATTGATAATTTTTGATACCACCTTACGCGATGGCGAGCAGAGTCCCGGCGCGGCGATGACCAGGGAAATGAAAATCCGCATTGCCCGCCAGCTGGAAAAATTGGGCGTGGACATCATCGAGGCCGGTTTTGCCGCGGCCAGCCCAGGTGATTTTGAAGCGGTACGGGCAGTTGCAGAGACCATTAAGGATGCCACGGTGTGTTCGTTGGCGCGCGCAACCGAGAATGATGTGCGCCGCGCCGGTGAATCAATTCAGCCGGCCAGGTCGGGGCGTATCCACACTTTTATTGCCACCAGCACTATCCACATGCAGCACAAGTTGCGCATGACCCCGGACCAAGTGGTCGAACGCGCGGTGAGTGCGGTGAAATGGGCGCTGGAATATACCGACGATGTCGAATTTTCCGCTGAGGATGCGGTACGCTCGGACATGGATTTTCTGGTGCGCGTGTTCGATGCAGTGATTCAAGCTGGAGCCAGGACGTTGAATGTTCCCGACACGGTGGGATATTCCATTCCCGCCTTGTGGGGCGAACGCATCAAGCAATTGATAGCGCGCGTGCCGAATGCCGATAAGGTGATTTGGTCCACCCATTGTCACAACGATCTGGGGTTGGCGGTGGCCAACTCCCTGGCTGCGGTGATGAACGGTGCGCGCCAGGTCGAGTGCACCATCAACGGCTTGGGTGAGCGGGCCGGCAACGCTTCATTGGAAGAAATCGTCATGGCGGTGAGAACCCGCCGCGATGTGTTCAATTTGGATACACGCATCGACACTACTCAAATTGTGCCGACCTCAAAATTGGTTTCCAGCATCACCGGTTATCCGGTGCAACCGAACAAGGCAATCGTCGGCGCGAATGCGTTTGCGCATGAGTCCGGCATCCATCAGGACGGCGTGCTCAAGCATAGGGAAACTTACGAGATCATGCGTGCCGAAGATGTAGGCTGGAATGCCAACAAGTTAACTTTGGGCAAACTTTCCGGGCGCAATGCATTGCGTCAGCGTTTCACCGCGCTGAACATCGATTTCGCTTCGGAAGAAGTCTTCAACGCTGCTTTCCAACGCTTCAAGGAATTGGCGGATCGCAAGCACGAAATTTTCGATGAAGACTTGCAGGCCTTGGTCAGCGATGAAGCGGTGGCGCAAGTCAGCGAGCATTATCGCCTGGTGGCCATGGGCGCGCATTCCGAAACCGGTGTGTTGCCGGTGGCGCGGGTGGTGATGAGCATAGACGGTGCGGAGCATCAAGCCGATGCGCAAGGCGGCGGGCCGGTGGATGCCACCTTCAAGGCGATAGAACAAATCGTTAACAGCGGCACCGAACTGCAATTGTATTCGGTGAACAACATCACCAGCGGCACCGATGCGCAGGGCGAAGTTACCGTGCGCCTATCCAAAGGCGGGCGCATCGTGAACGGGCAGGGGGCGGATACCGACATCGTGGTGGCCTCCGTCAAGGCCTATCTCAACGCGCTGAACAAATTGCACAGCAAGCTGGAGCGTGCGCATCCGCAGGTTTGAATTTACACCTGGCCGGTTTGCAAAATAAGCGGGGCATATTCGTGCGCCGTTTTTTTGAATGGTGGATCGGCTGTGCACCCACCGGGAAATTTCTTGTTTTCAGACAGGCAGCTAAATAATTACCATTATTAAAAACAAGGTCTATAATGAGCTCGGGTGCCCAGAGTTATAGTTATAGTCGTCTTCGTGGTTTCTTGATGTGTGAATCCATAACGGTTGGTTTGCATCGTTAACGGATTTCCTCTCTCGAACCATGGGGCAGGCGTAAAACCGGTCCCAAGTTTATTCTTAATTACCAGGGAGAGTTAAAATGACCTCATTGATTTTTTTTATTGGCATGCTTGTGGTTACCGGACTCGTCATCTTTATAGATGATGGGCAATGGGACAGGAAAGAATAATTAACCTGGTGCAAGCCCCGTTACTTAAGGGTGCCTCTAAAAATTCANNGCCCAAATGCAAGGCGCGGAAAAAATTTCGTCGTGCCGCATATGATTGATATGTAATCAAGGAATTTTTTCCGCAACGCAGCAGTTGGGGTGAAATTTGGGTTTTTAGAGGTGCCCTTAAAGGGCGCACTGAGTTCTATGCCAGTCACCAAGCATCTCGACAATCTTGGGTTAACCACGCAATGTCTGATTCGACATACAGCAATGTTTGACTAATCTTGTCTTGGCCCTGGTCGGTTGGTGAACCAGCATTTCAAAGGGTTGGCGTAAATTGCCAACCCTTTTCATTTTTTCTGAACGGGCTACTGTGCGCTGACACCCGCGCGGAGCTCGGTGGACACGGAAACGATAAGTGCGCTATGCTGGCGCAGGTGCAGTGTAAATTACCACTAACTACAAGACAAGAAAGGCTCACATCATGAAGAAAAACTTATCATTGCTATGCGTCTTGGGCTGTTTCGCACAACCTGTTTTGGCGGCCAACATCAGTACGCTGGGCGCTTTGACTCAGCCTGAATTCAAGTTGTTCTCCGAAGATTTAGGTTCGGCATTAAGTTATAAAGCCGTCACCCCCCCAGCTCCACTGGGCGTGACAGGTTTTGAACTGGGTCTGGAAGTGACTTCGACTAAAATGCAAAACTCGGCACTATGGTCTACAGCCACAAATGGCGGCAGCGCTTTGAATTCCATGATTGTGCCGAAGTTGCATGTCTTTAAAGGCCTGCCTCTTAACTTCGATATTGGCGCTTTTTACTCCGCCGTACCAAGTACCAATATCAAGCTTTATGGCGGGGAATTACGCTATGCGATACTTGAAGGGGGTGTGGCTTTACCCGCAGTCGGCATTCGCGGTGCGTTGACTAAATTGAGCGGGGTGAGTCAACTGGCATTCAGTACCAAAAGTCTGGATGTTTCTATTTCCAAAGGTTTTGCGATGTTTACCCCATATGCTGGGCTAGGCTCTGTCTGGGTTGACAGCACACCCGATGCAACAACTGGACTGACGAAAGAAACTTTCCGGCAAAATAAAATTTTTGCGGGTGGCAATCTCAACTTTGGACTTGTGAATTTTGCCCTGGAATATGACAAGACCGGTTCAGCACCATCCTACAGTGCCAAACTGGGTTTCCGTTTCTAACCAGTCGCCAGTTCTTCAACGCTATAACCAATGACTTGGCTGTCGTTTTTGGACAGCCTATAACCAGCCACTTGGTTGTCGTTCTTTGACAACCTAGTGGAATGGCTAGGAGTTTCATCAGTCAGATGGTTAGTAGTTCCAACAGTTATATACATCGTTCGTCCGGTAGCAACAGGGCGAACGGTACATGTTCAGCACTTTTTCAACTCTGGTCATTTCCCGGTTTTTTCGCAAGACAAGCTCTGATAATAAGCTCAGCAACTCGCTCCTGAGCTTGACCAGGGACTATGGGTGTGCAGTCTTGCACTTTGTTTGTGCGCACTACGCTATTGTTTGGCGGCACGCGCCATTTCAACCAGTGCTGTCCGCGCCTGTTGAGCATCAATCACCGCTTGCGCAAAATCAAACCGCAACACTTTGCCATCGGCGCGCACATCGAAACCGTCAAGGTCTATGCCCAGCATTGCTATATCCAGCGCTGCGCATTGATGGAAGTGCTGGCAGTAGTTTTGCAAAGCGTCTTGATGATCTGTGATCATGTGCGCGATCACGTCGGATTCTTGTTCGATCAAAGGGTAGGGCTGCACCGCATAATTTTCCATGTTAACCCAGTAAATTTTCCCGAAGCCGCCGATGTAGCGGATGGCAACGGGGCGGATGCGGTAGAAAGAAAAATCGTGCATGGCGAAGTAAGTCTGCGCTTCCGGGAAATAGCGCAGATAGCGCAGTCCGACTTGTTCTCGATTTGGCTCCAACTGGGCGTTGCCAACTACCGTAACACGCCCTTGGGTCTGGATATTCGGGTCGCGCTGGTCATGGGTGATCAGGCTGACGCGCGGGTCGTGCCGGATGTTTTTGGTGTGTTCGGCGAGGGTGCTGATAAGGATGAGCAGGCTGCCATCGTGATCCACCAGGTAGGGCGTGATCGAGCCGAACGGGTAACCATCGAATTTTTTCGACAAGGTGCCTAGCGCGCCGTAGCGGTGGGCGCGTAACATCCGGCGAGCTTCGTGGGCGTTGTTCATAGGAACCTTAAAGTGAAATTCGCGTAGCGATCGTTCGTCCCCTCTCTCGCAAAGCGGGGGAGGGTTGCACCCGCGAGGGGTAGGCCGTGGTTGTAAGGGGCTAAAGCCCCAACAACACACGCTCGGGTGGGGGAAACGGGCATGGTGGGTTTCATTATCAGGAGTGGCATTGCCATGCCCGTTATGCGGCGAGTTTTAACGCGGCCTCTGCCAGCCGACGACCCAATGCCAGGCACAGTTTCTTTTCGGCTTCCGAAATCGGCCGGTCGTTGGTGAGACTCGCCACGTGGCTTGCACCATAAGGCGTGCCGCCACTTTGTGTAGCAGAAAGTTCCGCTTCGGAATATGGCAGGCCGACGATGACCATGCCATGATGCAGCAAGGGCAACATCATCGACAGCAAGGTGCTTTCCTGACCGCCATGCATAGTGCCGGTGGAGGTGAACAGTGCGGCGGGTTTGCCGACCAGCGTGTGATTCATCCACAAGCCGCCTGTGCCATCCCAAAAGTATTTCATTGCAGATGCCATGTTGCCGAAGCGCGTAGGGCTTCCCAGTGCCAAGCCGATACATTCTTCGAGATCGCGCAATTCGACGTAAGGTGCGCCACTGTCGGGGATGCCCGGTTCCGTTGTTTCGCACACCGTGGAAACTTTCGGCACTGTGCGCAGACGTGCGCGCACGCCTGCCACTTGTTCCGCGCCGCGCGCAATGAGCTGAGCCATTTGCCGCGTTGCGCCGTGCTGGCTGTAATACAGTACGAGAATTTCTTTGTCGGTTATCATTGGCTAATTATAAGGAAACGGCCAGGACATGCGAAAAAATTTTCACGATATCCAAGCTTTGATCCGTTTTATTGTGGCACGTTTTGCACAAGACCACTGCGCGCAAACTGCTGCGAGTTTGACTTTTACCACGCTGTTGGCGCTGGTTCCGATGATAACCATCGCGTTGACTGTGTTTTCGGCTTTCCCGGTATTCGAAGACTTTTCGATACAGATTAAAATTTATCTAATGAATAACTTGATGCCGGAAAGTGCCGGAATAATTATCACACAGTATATGCAGCAATTTGCCGACAGCGCGGCACGCCTCACCGCTGTGGGTATTGTTTTTTTAACGGTCACCGCGATGCTGATGATGCTGACCATAGAAAAGGAGTTTAACGTTATCTGGCGGGTAACTCGACCTCGTCCTCTGGTCAAACGGCTGGTGGCTTACTGGGCCGTGCTGACCCTTGCCCCGTTGCTGATTGGGGCGAGTTTGTCGCTGACCTCATGGCTGGTCGGGTTGTCCATGGGTCACGCCAAAGATATTTCGCCATTCGGTGTTGTGATACTGAAAACATTGCCGATATTGTTTGCGACCCTGGCATTCGCACTGTTGTTCCGGCTCGTGCCGAATCGTCATGTGCCATGGACACACGCGCTGATCGGCGCATTGTTGGCAGCGGTGGTGTTTGAAGCCATGAGCCGGGTATTTGGCTATTTCATCAGCCATTTCACCACTTACACATTGGTTTATGGCGCGTTTGCCAGCGTGCCGATTTTTTTGATGTGGATTTATTTGTCCTGGTTGACCATTTTGTTTGGTGCCGTCATCGCCGCATCACTTTCACATTGGCGTACCCCTGCGGCACAACACTTTGCGCCCGCCGACCAATTGCTGGATGCTCTGCACGTATTGCAAATCATGGCAAACAGTTTCCGGCAGGGCAGGGTGAGTACCTTGCCGGAGCTATCCAAGTATTTGCGTCTCGGCTATGACGCGCTGGAAAATATTCTCGAGGATATGGCTAGTGCTGACATGGTGCGTAAAGCGGAAGGAAACGGCTGGTTGTTGATGCGCGATGTGGGCCATATCCGTGCCACTGAATTGTTGCACTTGTTCGTGCTGGATCGTGGCTCACTACCCGCCAAGCAGAATGATGATCCATTGCAGCAATGGCTTGCAGCTTGCTCCGAGCAGCTTGAGCAAAGCACAAATATCACGCTGCAGGAACTCTTTGCGCGACGCTCTGCCTGAATGCTTGCCCGATGTGATTAATTGCGCTTTAATGCGCGGCGATTGTGATGCTGCAACTTGGGAGAAATGATGAAACTTTTAGAAACTATTTTTGAGGGCGCGTTGTGGAATAGCCGCTTTGTGATTATCGCTGCGGTGATTGGCAGCCTGCTGGCAGGCTTTGCGATTTTTTACATGGCTACTGTGGATGTGGCGAATTTGTTCCTGCATGCCCTGCATTATGCCGACTCCAGCCTGACTGACGAAGCGCGCAAGGCGCTGCATGACAGCACCGTCTCGCATATTGTGGAAGTGGTGGATGGTTATTTGCTGGCCACGGTGATGTTGATTTTTTCGCTGGGTCTGTATGAGTTGTTCATTAGTGACATTGACCAAGCGCATGGCAGCAAGGCATCCAGCAAGATTTTGGTGATCGGTAGCCTGGATGATCTCAAGTCTCGTTTGGCCAAAGTGATCTTGATGATTCTGATTGTCACTTTGTTTGAAGAGGCGATCAACATGAAGCTGACTACCCCGCTGGATCTGGTTTATTTGGGCGCGAGTATCGCGTTGATCGCGCTGGCACTGTATTTCAGCCATGCTGCTGAACCGGATCATGAAAAAAAGGAAGGTAGTCCTGATACATCCGAACAGCATGGTCATTAACCAAGCCAAACTCAGGACAGGCTTGCTGTTTGTCCTTTTGCTGGCTTGCTCATGGGTCGGCTATGCTGCGGATTTTTCTCTGGAGGATATGCAGGGCAAAACGCACCGCTTGTCGGATTATCGTGGCAAGTGGGTGCTGGTGAATTTTTGGGCAACCTGGTGTCCGCCGTGCTTGAACGAAATACCCGAACTGATCAGCTTGCATAACGCGCATCAGGATAAGGATTTGTCGGTGATCGGTGTTGCGATGGATTCAGGCTCGAGCAGGAAAGTCGCCGACTTTGCCCAGGCACATGGCATCAGCTATCCGGTGGTGATGGGTAATCGCAAGATCACTGCCCAGATAGGCGCGGTAGAAGTTCTACCGGTCAGCTATTTGTATAATCCCAATGGTGAGCAGGTGAGCTATCAGGCGGGTGAAGTGACGCGCGCAAGCGTCGAGGCTTATATCAAAAAGAAATAGATCAAATAGCCAAATAGATCAACTTGCCGACGAGTAGTAGTTGCCGACCGTGCGGCGCGGCATGGCCCAGTGGTTGCGCCAAGCGGCGCGCACCAGATTCGGATATCCCGGCTTGCCTAAAGTGCCGTTGTAACGCCCCAGGGCGCGATACAAATTGCCTTTTTCGATATCCAGATAATGGCGCAGGATGGTACAACCGTAGCGCAGGTTGATGCGCAGATGGAACAAGTCGTGTTCCTTCGTGCCGATTTCTTTTACCCAGAACGGCATCACCTGCATATAGCCGCGTGCGCCCACCTTGGATACGGAGTACTTTTTGAAACCGCTCTCTACTTCGATCAAGCCCAACACCAATTCCGGATCAAGCCCGGCGCGGGTGGCTTCGTAATGCACAGTCTTGAGAAAATCCGCGCGGTATGCCGCATCCGGCAAGTTTTTTTGCAAACGACGCGACATTGCATTCAGCCAAAAATCCGCTTCATACTGCGTGGCGAAGGCGAGTTTGGGCGAAGCCTGATCCGACACGTTGCGCTGCAACACCGCGCGCACACTGGCTGAAAGCGGGGTGTAGATTTGTCCGCCAGCCTGTGCAGCGCAGGCGAACAACATCCCAACAGCGAGGAACAAGGAACAAGGAGCAAGGGACAAGTTAAAGCCGGAGCGGCGGATTTCCCTTGCCCCTTGCCCCTTGCCCCTTGTATCTGATTCTTTCATAGCACTGATTGTACGAACTTCAGCGCGTTTTGCAAGGGGATGGCTTGTGCGGCAGCATCGCGTCGTCCCTGATATTCCAACATGCCGTCCTTCAAACCGCGCTCACCGATGACGATGCGGTGCGGAATGCCGATCAACTCCATATCGGCAAACATCACGCCGGGACGCTCGTCGCGGTCATCCAGCAACACTTCGATACCGGCGGTTTGCAACTGGGCATAAAGTTGTTCGACTGCCTCGCGTACCGCTTCGCTCTTGCCCATGCCGATCGGTACGATGGCGATTTGGAACGGAGCCATCGCAGTCGGCAGCATGATGCCGCGCTCATCAAAATTCTGCTCGATGGCGGCGGCAACGATGCGCGACACGCCGATGCCATAGCAGCCCATTT
>PLBS01000152.1 GCA_003134595.1 Gallionella sp.
CCGCGCCAGCCGCGGCGAATATGAGGATAAAGGCGGCCCTGCGATACATGCCTGGTTCACGCGCGTGTTGACCAGCCCGTGGCAGGCCGTTGCCAGAGTGATACCCGATGAACAGCCGCAAATCGAAGCGGCCCTGCGTGAGTTGTGCGATGCGGAAGGGTGCTGCTTGATCGTCACCACCGGCGGCACCGGCCCCGCGTTGCGCGATGTCACACCGGAAGCCACCGAGGCGGTGTGCGGCAAGATGATGCCGGGCTTCGGCGAATTGATGCGCACCGCTTCGCTGAAATTCGTGCCCACCGCGATTCTATCGCGCCAGACCGCCGGGATACGCGGCAAAAGTCTGATCGTCAATTTGCCCGGCAAGCCTTCGGCGATCGAAGACTGCCTGAATGCCGTATTTCCGGCCATCCCGTATTGCATCGACCTGATCGAGGGCGCATATCTGGAATCCGATCCAGAACAATGCAAGGCGTTTCGTCCGGCGCACGCAAAACCCAAGTAAATATCTGCTGAGTGCCAAAAGCCGCCATCCAAAATCACACTTGGATTGTGCTATTGTCTCCAGACACGCAGAACGATGCGTTGAACGGGAAAAGCTAAATCAGCCAACGAGGATGTGATGGATGTGCCACAAACAAATCTTCTAGAGTTCATCGGCGCAGAGCAAACTAACCTGCTCGTTATGATGACAAAGTGCCACGTCGAAATCGCCAAGATATTCCCTCATCTCGATGGCGCTTATCAAGCACCTATTGGGTTCATTGACGTTAACATTAAAGACGAGCACAAGAAGACCATTCTTTCCTTGTACCTCTTCACCCACTACCACCTTTATTTCTCAACCGTCTGTCTTCTTCGATGCCATATCTCAGATAGTTTTGGCTCTACCAGAAAGGCAATTGACGCAACACTAACCGCGTACCGATTAATTGAAGAACCAGACACGCTGCCGCTTTACCAGCAAAGGGAGTGGAGCTATCAAAATATAAAGTCATACGTAGCAAAACAAATAAATCATGATCCAACAAAATTTGTTCATGCTACGCAACTAATTAAACTTCACGATCTATGCAGCGAATTTGGCTCTCATGCGGACATCAGTTCATTTATTCACAGAGTATTCGTTGAGCCAACAGAGGAAGCAGGCAAAGGTCTATTCAAATTAGGGATGTTTCAGATACCCGATACGGATATTGAGTTACGCCGCTATCTTGTCGAAACATTGCTGGCATACACGCACATGACAAAAGTTTTCAGCGCGTTTATTGGTGAGCTTACTGTTGGATTGGATATTGCGGCATGGAATGTAAAGATCGATAGACTCGAACAAGCATTCCTTCAGGAAGCTTACAAGCTCGATGAGCAAATCACATCTGTGGGCAAGTGACTGAATTGGGTCGGAAGATGATATTCAATAAAAAATATCGATTACCTCACGGATATCCAAATCAAGATGCGCGCAGTTAGCCTGTTTGCAGTGAGAGTGCTGATTTTTGCTTGCCTGTTTGTCGTGTGGCACACGGCGCACGCAGAAGAAAAAATCACCATTGCCGCCGCTGCAGATCTCAAATTTCCCCTGGACGAAATCGTCGTGTTGTTCAAGAGCACACATCCTGCGGCACAAATAGAAACCATCTATGGCTCGTCCGGTAAATTCAGCACGCAAATCCAGCAGGGCGCGCCTTATGATATTTATTTTTCCGCCGACATTTCTTACCCGCGCCTTCTTTATTTAGAAGGCTTGGCGGCATCTGAAGTGCAAGCCTATGGAGTAGGGCGCATCGTGCTGTGGAGTCCGGTGCGCGATGCCGGCAAAATGACTTTGAATGATCTTACCGATCCAGCCATTCGGAAGATCGCTATCGCCAATCCCAAACATGCGCCCTATGGCAAGCGCGCGGAGGAGGCGCTCAAAGCGGCGGGAGTGTGGGGCAAAATCAAATCCAAACTCGTCTATGGCGAAAACATTGCGCAGACCGCACAGTACGTGCAGAGCGGCAATGCGCAAGTAGGAATCATCGCGCTGTCGTTGGCACTCGGCCCCGAACTGGCCAAGCAAGGAAGCTATGCGCTGATCCCCGACAAGCTGCACCAGCCATTGGAGCAAGGCTACATCATCACCAAGCGTGCGGCTGATAATTCGCTGGCGCAAACATTCGCGCGCTTTGTTGCGGGGAAGGAGGCGCGCGCGATCATGACCCGTTACGGTTTTGTGTTGCCGGACGCAGTAAAATGAAGCTGGATTGCCCAGTAGAACCGGGACAGCCCTTTCCCCCTTGCAGGGGGAAGGTTAGGATGGGGGTAGAGCGGTGGGGATGCCAAGTTTCTACCCCCTCCCTGATAAAACTACTAGCCATTCGACTAGGCTGTCAAAAGACGCCAGCCAAGTCGTTGGTTATAGCCCTCCCCCTGCAAGGGGGAGGAGATACGCGCTTTATGGATTATTTGAAATAATACAATGGATTCCACCTTTTCCGCCGCCGACCTGTCCGCCATCTGGCTCACCTGCAAACTGGCTACGGTGGTGACCATCATCCTGCTGCTGATCGGCACTCCTATCGCCTGGTGGTTGGCGCGCACTCGCTCCTGGTGGAAAGGCCCAGTGGGCGCGGTAGTGGCTATCCCCATCGTGCTGCCGCCCACGGTGCTGGGTTTCTACCTGCTGGTGGCGATGGGGCCGCATGGCCCGCTCGGTCAACTCACTCAAACATTGGGTATAGGCCTGTTGCCTTTTACGTTTGCCGGACTGGTGATCGCTTCGGTGTTGTATTCCTTGCCCTTCGTGGTACAGCCGTTGCAAAACGTCTTCGAGGGCATTCCAGAACGCGCACTGGAAACGGCGGCCACCCTGCGCGCATCCGCGCCGGACACGTTCTTCAGCGTGGTGCTGCCGCTGGCCAAGCCCGGTTTTCTCACCGCCTCGGTGCTCGGTTTTGCGCATACCGTCGGCGAATTCGGCGTGGTGCTGATGATAGGCGGCAATATGCCGGGGCAGACCCGAGTCGCCTCCATCGCCATTTACGATGAAGTCGAAGCGCTCAACTACGATGCGGCGAATTTCTACGCACTGGTGCTGTTTGGCGTGTGCTTTATCATCCTGCTTACGGTATATCTGCTCAACAAAAAATTTCTCACAAGGCTCGGCGGAACATGATCGAACTCGACATCAAAAAGAAACTTCTGGGCGCACAAGGCGAATTCACTCTCGAAGTGAAACTGCATATCGAGCAAGGCGAATTCGCTACTTTATTTGGCGAATCCGGTGCAGGAAAAACTACCTTGTTGCGCTGCCTTGCTGGGCTGGTCGAGCCGGACGAAGGCAGTATCCGCATTGATGGCGAAACCTGGTTCGATAGCGCAACGCAGACTCGGCTACCCGTGCAACAGCGGCGCGTCGGCTACATGTTTCAGGACTACGCGCTATTCCCCAACATGAGCGTGCGCGGCAATCTGGAATTTGCCCTGCGCAAAGGTGCGAACCGCCAACGTGTAGCCGAGTTGATCGAGATGATGAGCCTAGGCGAATTGCAACACCGTCAACCCGCCACGCTTTCCGGCGGCCAACAGCAGCGCGTGGCACTGGCGCGCGCACTTGCCTCTGAATCTCATCTGCTGTTGCTCGACGAACCCTTCTCCGCACTCGATCAGGAAACCAAAGTGCGCCTGCAAGACGAAGTGCTGCGCTTGCAACGCCATTTCCGACTCACCACCGTGATGGTCAGCCATGACGTGAGCGAAGTGTACCGATTATCTAAACGTGTACTGATCATCGAGCAAGGATGCATCGTGCGCGAAGGTTCGCCAGCCGTTGTGTTTGGTGGAGGGCAGGCCAGCGGAAAATTCAGTTTCGCCGGAGAAATTCTCGCCATCGAAGCGGCGGACGTGGTGTTTGCCGTCACCCTGTTGGTAGGCAACCAGATCGTGCGTGTCATCGCCACAGCCGACGAGGCGCAACGCCTCAAACCCGGCGACCGCGTGACGCTGATGTCCAAGGCATTCAATCCGGTGCTGGTAGCATGCTAACAAAGCAGGGCGAATGCACGCGTTGATTGAGGCAACGGCACCTCACAGAGGTTGCATCGGGGATTTGTACTGTTTTTCGCTGCTCGGAACCGGACATTCACCAAGTGCCGCAGTCGACCCATACCTACCTTTTTTGTTTGTGTTGCTGTTGTTTAATACTTTCGCTTGGCAGGACTATGTGGAAAGATAAAGATACACAGCACGATTACGGCTAATAGTACAAAAGATGCAGAATACCGACTTATCGCAAAACCACCTTTGATTATTGGTTTGTCGAGGAGGTCACCTACAACAGCACCGAGAGGGCGAGTTAAAATGAATGCAGTCCAGAAAAGCACCGTGTGGGAAATCTTTGTTCGATAGTATGCCGCAGCAATTATTGCCAACATTGTTCCAAATATTACAGCACCGCCGCCATACCCGAAGTCTGCTGTATCGGCTGTCCAATCACCAAGCGCAGTTCCCAAGGTTTGCGAAAACATGATCGTTATCCAGTAGAACATTTCTGATTTTGGTGAACTTACTGTATCGACGGCAACAGAGCCAAGTACACGATACCAGAGCATCAGCGAAGCCACTAACAACGCAAACAGAATAGTGCTTCCACCTGTGTAGCCGATACCAAGTGATCGATCTGCGAAATCTGCCAGCGTTGTTCCAACCGTTGTCGTTGCAATGATTGTCGACCAGTACACAACGGGGTGAAATTTCTTCGCCAATATCTGAACCATGACCGCAACAGCGAATATCGCAGCAAAGATTCCAGTACTGACGAGATAACCGAGGTTCATAGACATGGACAAAGCATCGCCGCCAGTTTCGCCCAAAGTTGTGGCAAAAATTTTAATGACCCAGAAGACCAAGGTTACTTCCGGCACCTTGCTGAAAATTTCTTGCTGGTCTGTGTTCATCGCTTTACTTATTGGTTCACTAGTGTCCGGTTAAAAACG
>PLBS01000105.1:0-327 GCA_003134595.1 Gallionella sp.
CCGCTTTCTATCGAGGATAGGGTGACCACGATCACTCATTCTGAACATAAAGTTCATCCGGCGAATGTGCCAGCCAGGAAGCTGTTGCTGAGTCCGGAGGATATGAGGAGTGTATGCCTCAACTGCCACGAAAAACTGGAGGCACGCCCTATATTTCAGCGTCAGATCGAGGTTGCCAGTCATAGCGGCGAGGAGTTCTGCACCAAATGCCACAACCCGCATTCACCCAGGATCATTTATGCCAGCCTGCCCCAGGTCAGGCGCGGCGATCCACAGGCTGGTAAAGCCGTTGCCGCTGTATGCAGTGGCTGTCATGGCGTGGCGGCA
>PLBS01000105.1:342-2425 GCA_003134595.1 Gallionella sp.
GAATGTGGCTGCCTATTTTTCCAGATTCAGTTGCGGTGTGACTGGTGGCGACAAGGCCAAAGCCCTGCTGGGCAAAGTCAAAGCGGCAAATTGCGCGGCATGCCACAGCGCAGGCGGGCTATACGGTAGCGGTGCGCCCGGGGTCAGCGGCATCCCGACATGGCCGAATCTGGCCGGTCAAAATGCCGAATATCTGTCCAACACGCTCAAGTCATTCCAGGATGGCAGTCGTAACCACCCGGTCATGACGAGTATCGCGAAGAATCTGAGCGATGCCGATATCGACAACTTGTCGGCTTACTACGCCAGCATGAAATGCAAATAATCAAGTTACCCAAATAATCAACTTAGCTGGCGAGGAAAAAATGACTACTCAGGATAAAAAATTTGAAGAGCATAAGGTTGCCTTGTCGCGCCGGGATTTCTTGGGATTGCTGGGAAAGGGTGCGGTTTGCGCAGGAGCACTGGTTGGTGCGGGCAGCGCGGTAGCCTTATCGGAAACGCAGGGCTCGAAGCACGCGTTTCAACAAAATGACGAGCAATACGCCGAGGCGGTCAATGATCCGCCCAAGATACCCGATTACAACTGGAACGACCATCAGTGGGCGATGGGTGTTGATACTACCCGCTGCATCGGCTGTTTGCGCTGCATGGAAGCATGCAAGATGGAGAACAGCGTGCAGATGGATGCAAATCACTATCGTACCTGGGTTGAGCGCTACGTCTATCTGGAAGGGTCAAATACCGCAATCGTCGATACCCAAACCGACCCGAAAAATATCGAGAATACCGGGTCGGAAACCAAATTCCGTTTTGACAACCGCTACAGGAATGCCAAGGTGGACAAGGCGTTTTTTGTGGCCAAGCTGTGCAATCAATGCGAGCATCCTTCGTGTGTCCAGGTGTGCCCGACCGGAGCCACCTTCAAGTCCAAGGATGGTCCGGTGTTGATCGATACGACTTATTGTATCGGCTGCCAGTATTGCGTACAGGCATGCCCTTATGGTGCGCGCAGTTTCAATCAGTCGCGGGGAACCGCCGAGAAATGCAATTGGTGCTATCACCGTATCACCAAGGGACTTAATCCGGTATGCGTAGAGGTATGCCCGACCGGTTCGCGCATTTTCGGCGATCGCAATGACCCGGAAAGCCCAATCAGTTTATTTATCCGCAATAACCACGTGCAAGTGCTGAAGCCGGAAATGGGCAACGCACCCAACGTGTTTTATATAGGTTTAGATAAGGAGGTGGTGTGATGGAACACGTATTCGACCACGTTACCCCGTATATCGGTTACGTTTATCCAAACGAGACCGATTTTCCATGGAGTCAACTCATCGTAATTTACCCCTACATCACCGGGTTGGTGGCAGGTGCGTTTGTGATCTCCAGTCTGCATCATGTGTTTAACATAAAGAGTTTCGCTCCTATATCCAGGTTTGCCTTGCTGACTGCGTTGTGTTTTATGTTCTTCGCACCGTCACCATTGTTATTCCACCTCGGGCAGCCAACCCGTGCGTTCAATGCAGTCATAACACCGCATTGGACCTCTGCGATGGCGGCGTTCGGTTATGTTGCAGGGTTTTACCTGTGCCTGTTGCTCTTGGAAGTCTGGTTTGCGTTCCGCGCCGATATCGTCGCGATGTCCAAGGTCAGATCCGGCATCATGGGGAAAGTATATGGCTTGCTCACCCTGGGGTCGGACGATGTCTCAGCGCGCGCATTGGCTATCGACCATAAAATTGCGCGCATATTGTCCATGATCGGCATACCTGCCGCTTGCGGTCTGCACGGCTACGTCGGATTCGTGTTTGGATCGCTGAAGACGCGCGAATGGTGGTCGTCTGATCTGATGCCTGTCATATTCCTATTGTCTGCCGTGGGTTCGGGTGTCGGGCTGATAATCGTGCTGTATGTGATCGTGTCCAAGTTCCGCAAGACACCGATACTCGACGATACCATGCGCGGCTTGTTGTATGTAATGTTTACCGGCGTTGCCATCGTGATGGTGATCGAAGGCCTGGAAATGCTGGAAATGGTTTACAAGGCACGCGAGGGTATCGACACCGTGAGGGCGTTGACC
>PLBS01000105.1:2433-14182 GCA_003134595.1 Gallionella sp.
AGCGATCTGGGCTGGCATGTACATTCAATGGGGAATGTCTACGTTCGCTCTGCTGGTAACTTCGGCATTGTTGGTGTTCAACACACATGGGAAGCGTTTGGTTACCTGGCTGTTCCTGAGTGGATTAGCCATGATGATAGGCGTGTTGGCGATGCGCTGGAACGTGGTGATAGGCGGGCAGGAATTGTCCAAGACCATGAAAGGGCTGCTGACCTTCTATCCCGAGATGTTCGGTCGCGAGAGTTTGTTCACTGTGCTGATCATTTCAATTTGCCCCTATGTCACGCTGTGGCTGGTAACCAAGCTGTTGCCGCCTTGGGATGAAAAGATCAAGCTGTTACCGCCCTGGGATGAAAAGATTGAGCCAGAACATAAAGTGTTTGATGTTCACAAATTAGCGTAGGGCAACCCTGAAAATAAATCACAGGTCATTAGTATCATTATTTTTCAACAACCAAAAAGGAGCAAAAAATGAAATCTGTTATTCCTAGCATTCTTGCAACAGTAAGCCTGATTATTGCGGGTAATTCACTGGCAGCAGATATGCCTGCAGCCGGCAAAGTAAAGTGCGGCTCATGCCACGCCATCGCCAAAAAAGTCATTGGCCCGTCATATATGGATATTTCCGCGAAATACAAGAATGATAAAGACGCAGCCAGTAAAATTGCTGCCAGCGTCACCAATGGTGGTGCGTTTGGCTGGAAGATGGGCAAGATGCCGCCAAAAGGTTTGGGTGCGGATGACGCTGAAATCAAGTCTATGTCGGAATATATTGCGGGCTTGGCAAAATAGGATTTCTTCTTTATTCATGGTTGAGATGTGTCGGGTAACCCAACGCGGTTACCCGCGCCCTCTGGCTACTTGACCATCTTCTTGCTGCGCAGCAGCTCGATGATTTCCGGAATCACGCCCGGATCATCGATGGTCGAAGGCACCCTATATTCCTTGCCGTTGACGATATGGACCGGGGTCTTGCGCAGCGTCTTGCCGGAACGGGTCTTGGGCAATCTAGCCACGATCACCGTGTCCTTGTAACAGGTGATCGCACCGATGGTTTCGCGTATGCGGGGGATCAACTGCTGTTGCAGTTCTGCATCGGCGATGGTCATGCCGGACTTGAGCACCACCAGCCCCATCGGCACTTGTCCCTTGAGATCGTCAGCGGCGCCACTCAATGATTCATTATGAAGCGCCGTTGGCTTTCGAAGCATCAACAAAACGCCTAATTGAGGTGTCCACCGTTCGTGGGTATGATCAGAAATAGATATTGGTGTTGAACCGGAATGTGTCTAGCCAGTCCAAAATATCAGTTGGCACCTTTTCAAGGTGGTTTTCCAGGAAGTCAGGTAGATTTCGATCGGTGTCATGTGACAGACGATTTGATAAGTGCTCAAAATTGAGGAGAACAAAATGGAAGAGTCTGCTGTACGGCCTACAATAATGGTAGTGGATGATGCCCCAGAAAATCTGATGATAATGGAGGCGATCTTGACGAAATATTTTTCGTTAAAATTATTCAACGATGCCAAAAAAGCCCTGGATTACGCATTTGAAAACCCTCCCGATCTGATATTGCTCGATATCATGATGCCCGATATGAATGGTTTCGAGACCTGCCGTCGACTAAAAGCGAATACTAAGCTTGTAGATATACCGGTTATCTTCATCACTTCTAAAAATGAAGATGAATACGAAGAGCATGGATTTTCGGTTGGCGCATCTGATTTTATACACAAGCCTATTAACGCGCCCATATTGGTTGCACGCGTTAAGACCCATATCAAGATCAAGTTGGTTATGGATTACCTTAGGAATGAAAACGTTCGTTTGCAGAACAGCAAAAAGCAGTCATCTTCCGAACTAATAAAAGTAATCAAGATACTTTGGGACAATCCGTTCGTTAAATTCTAGCTGTTACACAATCTGGATATGGTAACGAAAGGTACAAACTAAAATACTTGAAGTGATTTTTGCAGCTCATCTGCTTGGAGCGTAGGGTGGCCAAGAGGATGTTCATAGGGCACAGAGAAGCCGGCAGTGAAGCTCAGCAATGCCCCCTGTTACCAAAGCCAGCGGGGTGTAAAGATCAGCGTTTTACGAAAGGGCCGCCCCAAACAAATTCTTTCAGTATTCCTAGCTCGGTAGATGAATTTTCTGCATTCTTCTGCAAATGAGTGTTTTCAATCCTCAAGATGTCAAGCATGAACTTGATCTTGATATGGGTCCTGACCCGAGCAGTCACAATGGGCGCGCTGATAGGTTTATGAATGAAATCCGAAGCGCCGACCGAAAATCCCCGTTCTTCGTCTTCGATATCGGTTTTTGATGTAATGAAGATCACAGGCACATCGGAAAGCTTAGTGTTGGCTTTTAGCCGACGGCAAATCTCGAAACCATCGATTTTGGGCATCATGACATCGAGCAGGATCAGGTCGGGAGGGTTGGCAAATGCATATTCAAGCGCTTCGCTGGAATCGTTGAACAATTTCAATGAATAATCTTTCGACAAAATCGATTCCATTATCATCAGATTTTCAGGGGCATCATCTACTACCAATATCCTGGGATGCTTTTTATTCTCTTCCATTTGGTTCTCCTAAACTATAATCATACATGCCCGGCAAACTACACCGAGTCTGAGCTGCATATGCGGAATTAATTGGCGAGTAGCGTGTCACATCACCCGTGATTCAGGATATATCACCATTTTGGATAACGCAATCCGGATATAACATCAATTCTTTATAATTGTTTTCATATTTCAAAGACTGCTCTTGATGTTAAAAATATCTATATCTGGCAAATCCACTAAAATACCCGGATTGGACTAAAAAATTCTCAAAATTGTTCAATGTATGAATAATGATTCTTCAATCAGCAGAGGTGCCTCATGGCCATAGGATATTACTTCATTGCACTACTCGGCATTTTCGCCTGCATTACCAATGCAGAAGCAGTCGAGACTGATCAGCCCAAGGTCACATTTGGCGGATTCGGTTCACTGGGCGTTAGCCATTCCAGTATGAGTATGGGTGATTACACTCTGGATAGCGGTATTCCCAAAGGGCCGGGACTGAGCGAAAATTGGTCGACGACAAATTACACCGGGATCGCAGGGCATTTGGCAGCCCAATTCACACCAAAATTCTCGGCCGTGCTCCAGGTTGATTCGGAATATCATACCGGAAATACTTACCAGCCAGAGGTCGAGTTTGCCGATGTAAAATATGCTTTCACTCCCGATGCCTCCATCCGGGCAGGGCGCTTAGCCTTGCCGACTTTTCTGGAATCCGAGAATCGGGATATCGGCTATAGCTATGCATGGATCCATCCGCCACTTGAAGTTTACCGCCAAGAGCCCATCGCGCACAGCGACGGTGTCGATGTCATGTACCGTTTACAAACTGGCGAGGTGGGGAATTCCATCAAGGCCATTTACGGCACGTCCACGATTGAAACGAATGATTTCACGACGACCAGCAATTTGTCATCAAAACACCTGTGGGGAATTTTCGATACGGTTGAATATGGCCCGACCACCCTCCACGTTGGCTACCAGGAACGCGAGACCGATTCCGAATATTTACTGACTGGCCAAACCGGAGCGTTGGTTAAGGACAGCGATCTATCTGTTGGGGTGCAATATGATCCGGGCGACTGGTTCGCGATGTCAGAGTGGATACAGCGCAAATCAACCTACAAGATTGGTGCGATGTATGTCAGCGGCGGTTACCGCGTTAAAAAATTTACCCCCTATCTGACATACAGCCAGAATAGTCCGGGTTCCTTTCTTCCGGGTTTCCCCCCGCCATCGTCGGACGGCATTCGGCTGGCTAATAGGTCGCAGAGTACAGTCAGCCTGGGTGTACGCTGGGACTTCATGAAAAATACCGATTTAAAGTTGCAGTACGATCAGGTGAAACTCAGTGACAATTCAAATGGCTTCCTCGCAAATGTGCCGGAGAACGTCAACCTGTATGGAACAAGGTTCCATGTGATTTCTGCGGTAGTTGACTTCGTGTTCTAGGCGCGGTGGATAACGTGAAACCACTGGAAATAATCCGCAATTGCCTGACACTTTCTCTGCTTCTGGCAATGTCAATGGTTACTGCGAGTGCGCATGCTGATGTGGTTGTAATCGTTTCTGCCAAGAGCCCCATCACTAGCCTGACGGCTGCGCAGACCACTCGAATCTTCCTCGGCAAAGCCAATAGTTTCCCGGATGACGGCGATGCCTTACCTATCGATCAGGCTGAAGGTAGCGCAATCAGGGATGAATTTTACTCTAAAGTAGTCCACAAGAGTTCCTCACAGCTCGCTGCATACTGGGCAAAAGTCATATTCACCGGCGATGGTCGTCCGCCGGAAATGCTGGAAAGCGACGTGGCCGTCAGGAAGGCCGTAGCCAGCAACCCGAAGGCCATCGGATACATCGATAAAAGCGCTGTAAACAAGAGTGTCAGGGTCATCCTGACACCTTAAGAAAAAATGTCTGCGCTGAAAAAAAAATTATCCGGCTATTCCCTGGCCTGGAAACTGTTGCTGGTACCCGTTGTTGCCACATTGAGTTTTGCCGCATACCTGGTCTATTCATCAATCGTTTTGTCCGATGGGGAATACGTTCTCATAGAACTTCGCGATATTGATTATCCGATACTCGATGAGGCCGAGAAAAATCTCAACGCTTACGGAAGAGTCGTGGATGCGCTTGAGGCTGCGGTGGCAACCGGCGAGGCGGATTTTCTGGATATCGCCAAAGCAAAGGCAAACGAAATAACAAGCAGTTATGGCACATTGGAAAAGCTTGATACTTCGCACAAGCACGAGATTACAAAAATGAAAACCGAGTTCAATATCTACTTTGCCCTGGCTCTGGATATAGCCCAGAGGATGGCGGCAAGAAAGGATATGCCCAGCTCGCAGCAGTTAATGAAGATGAAGACTTTGCGCGATGCCTATTTTTCTGAGACGAAGTCATACAAGGCTAATACTGAACGGGAATACCAAAAAGATGTAATCGGTGCGATAGAAAGATCAAAACGTGCCCAGCAATGGGGCGCAGCGATCGGCTCACTCATGCTGCTGGTCATTGCAGCGCTTACGTTGCTGGTCACACGCGGTGTTCTGGCATTGGAAAAAAATGTGGCAGACCGGAACAGGATGTTGCTGGCAGTCAATAATGAACTTGAACATGAAATCCAGAAACTGAAGGCAGCCGAGGAAGCCAAGAATCAAGCCGAAGCAGCCAGCCAGATCAAGGATGAATTCCTCGCAAATATGAGCCATGAAATCCGCACCCCGATGAACGCCATCATCGGATTGAGCCATCTGTGTTTGCAGACGGACATGTCACTGAAACAGAACGATTACCTGCAGAAGATCCATGGTTCGGCAAAATCGCTGCTGGGGATTCTTAATGACATTCTCGATGTCTCAAAAATCGAGGCGGGAAAAATGGAGATCGAACATGTAACCTTCGATCTGGAAGAGGTGATGGGCAATCTGTCCACGATCGTGGGTAACAGAGCCCACGAGAAAAAACTCGAATTCCTGATGCAAACAGCACCGGACGTACCACCATTGCTGATCGGCGATCCACATCGGCTGAGCCAGGTACTGATCAATCTGGCCGGCAATGCGGTCAAATTCACAGAGCAGGGCGAGGTGATGGTTCGAGTTGTGCGGGCGAGGGAGACGAGTGATGAAATCGTTCTGCGTTTCTCCGTCATAGATACAGGGATCGGGATGTCGCAGACGGAAATCAACAAACTGTTTCATCCTTTTACCCAGGCAGATTCCAGCATCACCCGCAAATTCGGCGGAACCGGCCTGGGGCTGACGATCAGCAAGCGCCTTGTCGAAATGATGGGTGGGAGGATCTGGGTGGAAAGCACGCCGGGGTTTGGATCGAGATTCATTTTTGTCGCACGCTTTCTAAAAGCGAAAAAGCAGTTGAACTATAACCTGTCGGCGCTCGACGATTTGCGTGGATTGCGTGTCCTTGTTGTGCATCACAGCGAGAACGGCCTGCAAATTTTGCAAAGCTACCTTGAATCATTCGGTCTCGATGTGGCAATTGCCGGGGATAGCCTGCAAGCCCTGAACCTGGTACGCAGGGCGAATGAAGAAAGCAAGCCATTTGGTCTGGTAATTATAGACTGCAAGATGCCCGAAATGGATGGTATGGACCTGGCCCGGAAACTGCGGGAGATCGCTTTTTTAAGTTTCAGACCGAAAGTATTGCTGATCACTTCCAAAGACCGGGATGAAATGACGCTGCAAATGGATAGCCAGGTGGTGGATGGCATATTGGCAAAGCCATTTCAGCAAAGCAAATTGCTTGAAGCCGTCACCAAGGTTTCCGGCCGGGGTGTATTGTCGACAGGCAAGTTCAAAATCATCAGTGAACAGGTAAATCCGGAACTCATTTCTCAAATCCGCGGTGCACGCCTGCTGCTGGTAGAGGACAACGAAATAAACCGGCAGGTCGCTCAGGAGTTGCTTGAAGGATTCGGACTCGATGTAACTACCGCAGAGAACGGTGAAGAAGCCATCGCACTGCTGAAAGAAGCGCAATTCGATGGCGTACTCATGGATATGCAGATGCCGGTGATGGACGGTGTCACCGCCACTCGCGAGATACGGAAAGAGCCGCAATTTTCCAAATTGCCTATCATCGCCCTGACAGCCAATGTAATGGTCAGTGAACAAAATGAATTTCTGGATGCCGGCATCACCGACCACATTGGCAAACCCATTGATCCGGACCGTCTGGCAGCAACGCTGGCAAAGTGGGTGCGTCCGAGACGGAATGCGCAGAGCATCCCGGTCGGCAAAACGGTGCAAAATTCCGCATCTGAACCGCTTCCCGACTTGCCCGGGATCAACGTGGCCGAAACTGTTCGCCGGATGGGAGGGAGCACAGTCCTTTATTGGTCGCTTCTCGACAAGTTCCGGGTCAAACAGCGGAATTTTGCCAGCGACATTCGGCAAGCGTTGGCCTCAGACGACCGGGACACAGCAGAAAGATTGGCGCACACCTTAAGAGGGATTGCAGGCACGCTCGGCGCGGAAACCCTGCAGGACTTGGCCGGGTTATTGGAAAGCAGCATCAACAAAGGACAGACCGGTGAAGTTGATCCCTTGCTTGCACGGGTCGACAAGGAACTCGCCACATTTATTGTCAGCATAGATCGGGCACTGGAAACTCGCGGGGTTTGAAATTCCAATGGACTGATTATCTGGTTGACCGGCTTTTTTCTGCGCAGCAGCCAGATGATTCCCGGCATCACGCCCGGATCATCGATGGATCAGGAAGGCGGGCGGCAGCGGCAGTTTGAGAACCTGGAATCCTGGGTCGGATCGTATTCGCGCGTTGAGACGAAGTGAAACCTCCGGCAACTGCGATCCCATTCAATCGCCGGCAATATTTGCCAACGCAGCCAACTCCAACTCGCTGAATCCCGCTGCTCGACGCGCTTCCAGATTGAATGGCCCGCGCATGACCGGCGCTTGATGCTCGGCTGCAAGACGGGCATAGGTGGCTACCGGCTCCAGGCCACGTTGCGTACACAGCCAGTTGTACCAGCGGTTACCGATGGCGACATGGCCGATTTCATCCCGCAGGATGATATCCAGGATCGCGGCGGCGGCCATATCTCCGGCCTGCGCAAGTTTGGCGCGCACTTGCGGGGTGGCATCCAGTCCGCGCGCTTCCATCGTGCGGGGCACCAGCGCGATGCGGGAGAGGATGTCGTGCTGCGTTTTGGCAGCCATCTCCCATAAGCTGCTGTGCGCGGGGAAATCTCCATACGCGTAACCCTGGCCTTGCAGGTGTCCGGTCAACATGGAGAAATGCAGAGCCTCCTCATCCGCCACTTGCAACCAGTCGGCGTAATACTCCCGTGGCATGTCGGCGAATCGCCAGATCGCATCCAGCGCCAGGTTGATGGCGTTGAACTCGATATGCGCCAACGCGTGGATCAGGATGGCGCGGCCTTCCGGAGTGATCATCGAGCGGCGTTTAACCAGGCGCGGCGCCACCAACTCGGGTTTGAGCGGATGACCGGGTATGGTTTGTTGTGCTGTCAAAGCTGCATGCGTATCCAGTTCAATTTCATCAGACAACCATGCTTGCGCCAGAAGGCGCACACCTTCAGCTTTGCGTGCAGCATCGCGTTCTGCAAGCCAGAAAAGTGCTGCCAATCGCAATTCTGCTGATTGGGATGAGTCGCAAATTGGCATTGATGTGTTCAAGGAATCTGCTCCGGTATACCGCGATTGAAACAAGCAAGGCTCCTTATACTATCCATTGTCGGCTTTATCATTGCATGAGTGATGTGGTTTAATTCGCCCCATCTTCTACGGGTACCGGAGCACATTATTATGATCCGCATTCAAAGCAAAATCGCGACTTGTTTGGTTGCAGTAGCTCTGCTTGCCGCCACGACAGCTTATGCCGGTGAATCCGCCGATGTAATCAAGCAGCGCATCGGCACCGGCGATCCGGTCGCGGGCAAGTCCGAATCCAGCCTATGTCAGGGTTGCCACGGCGAGGAAGGTCTCAGTTTAGAGGAATTAATTCCCAATCTCGCCGGACAATATGCCTCCTATATCGCAAAGGAACTGCGCAATTATCAGTCCGGGGCGCGCACTCATCAGATCATGAACGCCATGGCGAAGACGATTACCGATACCGGGCTGGTTAATATTGCGGCCTATTTCGCCAGCCAGGAGAAAATGCAAGGTGGCGGCTGGGGAGACAACCGAGTCGCGAAGAAATTATTTTTAAAAGGCGATATGACCAGAAATATTCAGTCCTGCGTGAGTTGCCACGGGGAAAAAGGCAAGGGCAAAGCGACCCACATTTCGACATATCCGGTGATTGGCGGACAGCACAAGGCGTACCTGCGTGCGCAACTCATCAATTGGCGGAAAGACGAGCGAACCAACAGCCCGGACAGCGTAATGAGCAAAATCGCCAAGTCCTTGACTGATGCCGAAATCGAGGCTTTGACGGATTATATTTCCGGGTTGTAGCCGGGACTTGGGTGCAGCGCACCCGAGGCCGTCGTGGCGCATTTCGTGTGCTTGCCCCTTATGTCCACTTTGTCATTGCATGGGCGATGTGGTTTAATCGCGCTCATGAAATTTCCCTTCCAAAACGTCGCACTCATCGGCAAACACAAGGCTCCGGAAATCGACGAGCCGCTGTTGCGTTTGGCCGCGTTTTTGTCATCCAGAGGATTGACCGTGGTGGTGGACAGCCTGACCGCCGAGCATCTCAAGGACAGTCCCTATAAGACGATGAATCTGGCTGAAATATGCCACGCGGTGGATCTGGCGATCGTGCTGGGTGGCGATGGCACCATGTTGAACATCGCGCGCACTTTGTCGCCGTGCCATATTCCGCTGGTCGGCGTGAATCAGGGGCGGCTCGGTTTCCTGACCGACCTCACTCTGGATAACATGCAGGACAGCATCACGGCGATGCTGGAGGGCAGGTTCGTCACCGAGCAGCGCCTGCTGATTTCCGCGCGGGTGTTGCGCGATGATGTAGAAGTGTTCAGCGGCTCGGCTTTCAACGAAGTGGTGGTGCATCGCAACAATATCAGCAGCATGATCGAGTTCGAGGTGCGCGTGGACGGTGAGTACCTCTACAACCAGCGCGCCGATGGGCTGATCGTTGCGACTCCTACCGGTTCCACTGCCTATGCGATGTCAGCCGGCGGCCCGATATTGCACCCCAGTCTCGATGTGCTCGAACTGGTTCCGATATGTCCGCACATACTGAGCAATCGACCTATCGTGGTGAAGAGCTCGTCGGTGCTGGAAATACTGATGCATCGCACCGGCGACATTCGCGTGCGCTTCGACAGTCACACCAGCTACGATTTGCAATTGCACGACAAGATCATCGTCACACGCCATCCTGAGGCAGCCTGTCTGCTGCATCCGGTGGGGCACAGCTACTATCACACTTTGCGCGAGAAGCTGCTCTGGAATCAGACTTTATAAATGCTGAAGTTCCTGGCCATTCGCGATTTCGTCATCGTCTCCTCGCTTGAGCTGGATTTTTCCGCCGGCTTTACCGCACTGACCGGCGAGACTGGCGCGGGCAAGTCCATTCTGATTGATGCACTGTCGCTGGCACTCGGTGAACGGGGCGATGTGTCCATGGTGCGCAACGGTTGTGAGCGTGCCGAGATCGCCGCCGAGTTTGATGTGAGCGCGTTGCCGCATTTACAGGCATGGCTGCGCGAGCAAGAGCTGGAAGGCGATGCGGGTGTATGTCTGCTGCGTCGCGTGCTGGATGCCGGGGGACGTTCGCGCGGCTTCATCAACGGACGAAGTGCCACCCTGCAACAGCTGCGCGAAGCGGGCGATCAGTTGCTGGATATACACGGACAGCACGCGCATCAATCGCTGGTGCGCGCCGATGCGCAGCGTGTGTTGCTGGATGGTTATGCGGGCATGGCGGGCGCTGCGGAACAAGTCGCAGCCTTGTATCACGATTGGCAAACATTGCGCCGCCGCCGCGTCAGTCTGAGTGAAAATGTCGATGCGGTGGCCGCCGAGCGCGAGTCGTTGCAGTTTCAGCGCAACGAGATGGATGGCCTGGGTTTTAACGTGGCGGAGTGGAATGCCTTGCAGGAGGACTATGCGCGCCTGGCCCATGCGGCGAGCCTGTTGGAGACCGCAGCATTCGGCATCGAGACCTTGAGTGAGTCGGACACCGCGTGTCTGGCGCAACTCAACGCGCTGACGGTGCGCTTGCGCAATGGGATGGAGCATGATGCAAGCCTGGGCGAAACGCTGCAGATGCTGGAAAGCGCGCAGGCTGAGTTGCAGGAAGCGGTCTATGCGCTACGCCATTATCAGCAACGTCTGGACACCGACCCGCAACGCTTGCGCGAACAGGAGCAGCGCATCCAAAGCGTGATGGATGCGGCGCGCAAATATCGCGTCGCACCGGAGCAATTGGATGAAGCGTTGCAGCGCATCCTGGCACGCCTGGCGGAGTTGGGCGGCGATGCCGACTTGGCCGAGTTGGAGCAGCAGGAAAAATCCGCGCAGCAAAGTTATCTTGCGGCGGCGCAGAAGTTATCGGCAGCACGCAAAAAAGCTGCCGGCAAACTGGCGCGTGAAATCACCGCAGCGATGCAGACATTGGCGATGCCGGGCGGCAGTTTTGCCGTGACGTTGTTGCCGCTGGGCCAAGATAATGCCATCAGCGGCAATGCCTATGGCCTGGAAACAATAGAGTTTCAGGTTGCCGCCAATCCCGGCGTGCCGCCGCGCAGCCTGGCCAAGGTCGCATCGGGCGGCGAGCTGTCGCGCATCAGCTTGGCGATCCAGGTCGCCACCTCTCAGGTTGCCAGCGTGCCGACGCTGATCTTCGATGAGGTGGACAGCGGCATCGGCGGGCGCGTCGCGGAAATCGTCGGGCATTTGCTGAAAAAACTGGGCAACTCATACCAGGTGTTGTGCGTCACGCATTTGCCTCAGGTCGCGGCGACCGCCGACCACCAGTGGCAAGTGAGCAAGACGGTGGAAAATGGTGTCACGCTGAGCCACATCGCCGTGCTGGATGGTGAGCAACGCGTCGAGGAAATTGCGCGCATGTTGGGCGGCGTAAAGATCACCGAGACTACACGCAAACATGCGGCGGAGATGTTGGGTGTGGCTGCTTGAGGTATTATCACAACTCGTAGTAGGGACACGGCGCAACAAAGTCAGGCAATCCACT
>PLBS01000109.1 GCA_003134595.1 Gallionella sp.
AAAAAAACCGGTCACCTGATCGACACCTGCGGCACCGGCGGGGACAGCATGCAGACCTTCAACATCTCCACCGCCAGCGCGCTGGTCGCTGCCGCTGCCGGGGCGCATGTCGCCAAGCATGGCGGGCGCTCGGTTTCCAGCACCTGCGGCAGCGCGGACGTGCTGGAGAAGCTCGGCGTGAATGTGTGCCTTACCGCCGAACAAGTTGCCCAGTGCGTGGACAGCATCGGTATCGGTTTCATGTTCGCACCCAATCATCACAGCGCGATGAAACACGCCGCACCAGTGCGCCGCGAACTCGGCGTGCGCACGCTGTTCAATCTGCTCGGGCCGTTGACCAATCCTGCAGGCGCACAGAATCAAGTGCTCGGCGTGTTCCATCAATCGCTCACCACCAAGCTCGCGCAAGTGCTCGGTGAACTCGGCAGCCGTCATGTGCTGGTGGTTTACGGCGCGGATGGCATGGATGAGATTTCGATCAGCGAAGGCACTTACATCGCGGAACTGAAAGACGGTAAAGTCCGCGAATACACTGTACACCCCGATCTGTTCGGCTTGGCCAGCGCGCCAATCAGTATGCTGCGTGTTGCCAATATCGACGAGGCGTGCGAAAAACTATTGGGTGTGTTGAACAACGAAGTCGGTGCGCCGCGCGACATCGTGCAATTGAATGCCGGTGCGGCAATTTATGTGGCGGGTCTGGCCGGCACACTGGAAGACGGCGTGGCAAAAGCCGATCAAGTGATTGCCAGCGGCGCGGCAAAAACCAAGCTGGATCAACTCATCGCGTTGAGCAATAGCTTCAAGGTTTAACCTTAGCTATCACTCCCATAGAGGAAGGCGATTATCGGCAAAAGGTCGCTTTGTGCCGTGAAGCAGCCAGTCAATAATTCTCCGCATAGCGGACGCTCACCAAAATATCTAGGCCGATTGGAATATTGTTCTCGGTCGTGTAGTGAGGTAGCATGCACAAAAAATAGCGCAGGATGCACCATAGCCATGTATGCAAAGATCCGGCCCGCCAAGAACGCGAAAATTCACAAACTAGGGGATTCCACCAACCCTCGCGCCTTGAGTTGGCGATACTCATCACGTAAAATTACTCGAAATCTCTGTTCTTCAGGTAACCACACGAGCACTTTTGCAAACTCGGGAATCGGTAGGCCCAAAGTTGCATAATGGCATGCCCAAGCTGTTTCATAATTCACTGTAAGCGTTTTACTGTGGGCCCGCCGAATCCGGCTGTTCACAATAGCATTCCAAAACAGTCGATCCCCCCCATTTTTAATTCGGTAAGCCGTTTGATTGTCTCGAAATCCCCATGCCGACAACAACGGGAAGGCAGTGTGGGTGATCAGATAGCAGTTAGTATCACAGAATTTAATTCCATCCGACTCCCAGCAGGCTGCCAAGACTTCTCCTGTATCGGGGCGGCATAGTTTTCTGGTACAGGTCACTACCGGAGCCCGGCTCTGGTTATGCACCTTAATTAACGCCTCGATATGTTCAGGTTCGAGCCAGTTATCGGCATCAAGTAATATGATTCCATAGTATTGTTGCGAAGCAGCAGAACTACAGCCCACCATACGTGGTGTATCACCAGAATCATTGTGCCTTATCGGCAAGGGAATATGCTGACAGCGTTCCCAGGTATCGATCTCCTGATGCGGGAATCCATCTGCGACCATGATATGCATGACATCCTGATGAGTTTGGTTCAAAACACTCTCATGGCAGCGCCGGATTTTTTCAATCGGCTCTTTGTAATACGGGGTCACAACAGCGATACGCATGTTTGAAGTGTAACGCAAACTCAAGCCCCAGGTGCAAAAAGTGCAGCGTGATGCAGCTTAAAGTCAAAAGCGTCCGGCGTGAACAACAACGCGGTGCATTTGAAGCCGAGTTACTTGCGAGGGCGGGTGTTCAATTTCTACTCAATCGCATCCAGCTCCGTTTGAGAGAACACGCTCAAGTCACTCCCATTTGGCAGGAGGGTCAACGAAGTCGTGCGTGATGGCGCCACGCTATTCAAAGAATATCTCCAAAGCCCGGCCAGCAGTTCTGCATGATGGCTCATGTCGCAGCGTTTTGCTACTTCGAACCCCTGCAAGCGCATAGTTTGCGGAACTGATTCGGCAATGATCGCGGCAGCTTCTTCTGGCGTATTAAACAAGATTCCCGCATCTCCGACATAATCTTGCAGATCTGGCCTGATATTTTGCATGCACACGCCGACACCAGATGCTTGCGCCTCAGCAATGGCCAGCGGCCAACCTACCTTGTTGATGGTTGAAGACGCAGTGTAGACAAGCCACTGATGGCGCTTGTAGTGCTGCGGCATGTCGTCAGGTTCGACTGGAGGAATGAAATTGACCCTGCCGCCCATCTCCGCATTGGCCTGTATCAATTTATCTAGCCGATAACCCATGGCGTATAGGTTAAAAGTCTTTTCGGGCCGCAGCAGGGACAGCCTGAAAAAATCCTGCATGTTTTTCTTGGGTATGGAGGCACCGACATTCATAATGGCATCTCCGTTTGGAGAGTTATCCTGAAACTTATTGACGTCCACAACCGGATAGCATTCGACGATCTTGTGCGGAAGCACACCTGCCGACTCCAAGCGCTTCCTCAGGAAAGGGAAAGCCAGCAATCCCAGGCAGGCATCGCGGTTGATACACGCTGCCTGTTGAACAAGATTTTCGGTCGACAGGCCGAGAACATCGAAAGAGTGCGAGCGCAAGGTAAAAGGCGCGCTCAAAAAATCAGAAAGCTGCGCCAACAGGCCTGCGTTAGTTAAATAATGCCCATGAATAATATCCGGCGTAAAGTTCTTGAGATATGCAAGAATGTTGCGCTGGTTGGACTGATTCATCACCAGATGCGGATAACGATGCCGATAAGGATAGTCACCGGGATCGAGGGCCAATATCTCGATTTCATGTTGGGCGGCAATCCATTCCACCTCGGTTTTAATGTAAGTTTGCGATATTTGGGGATATTCCGGAACTACTATAAGAATTTTCATTTTTCACCAGCACTCAAATACTCATATACAGGGGTAAGAAATTACGTCTTGGTTGATTTGCCAGCGGGCAATATATAAAAAATTGCGATGCTGCCATTCTGCAAGCTCATGCCTGCCTCTGGCGGTCAATACCAGTTGCAGGTCGATTCCACCGCTACGCCTTTGATCGCGCCCTGCCATGACCCAAGCGCAGTTACAATGACCGCCAGCACGTTGGGCGGGCGTTTCTGGTAGATCACCCAGTCGCTCTCGTCGAGCACCACGAGCACGTTGTTGTTGGAATGCAAGTCTCTCCCCGCGTATAGTTCCATTTCGGCCCCCTCGTTATGGATTGCAGTTTGAACTCAATCCAAACGATACAACTCTTCCGGGTGAGGCCAGTCTCTCGGATTATAGTTTATCATGGCTATAGTCGTAGCATTGCGCTGCTTACCCTAACACTGCATTCGAGCGGGACAGCCCAGAAGCGGGCTGCCCCTCAATTTGAACATTGAGTGTCAGCTATCGGGAATTTTGACCGACCGCAATGGGTCGTAAGCCGATCTTGAGCAGATTCAGGAATGTTCGATTGTAGCCAGCAGATCTGCCACCGTCGGATAACACAGCTTCACTTTTAACTCCCGTTTCATGCGCTGATTGGTCAGCCGCCGTGACTCGTTCATGAATGACAGCAGCATTTCCGGCAGCACGCGTTGCGCCTCGGCGCGGCTGATGCGCGGCACGCGCGGCAGACCGAACGCATCCGCCAAGTTGTCGAAATATTCTCCCATCTTCAGATGACTGTCGTCGCTGGCGTGATACACGCGACATGCTTTTCCACGCTGCAAAGCCGCAACACTAATACACGCCAGATCATCGGCATGGATGTGGTTGGTGTAGCTGTCCTCGCTGGCAATGATGCCCGGTGTGCCTTGCTGCACACGGCTCAACGGCAAACGGTCCGCCGCGTAAATGCCGGGCACACGCAGGATGCTGGCGTTCACCCGGTTGCGTCTGGCCCATTCGCGTATCTGCATCTCGGCATCCACGCGCCGTTGCGAGCGTGGCGAGGTTGCCTTGAGCGGATGCGTTTCACTCACCCACGCACCATCGCAATCTCCATACACGCCGCTGGTGCTGATGTACACCAGCCGCTTGGGCAATTTACCCTGCGACAAGGTGCTGAGCAGATTGCGCGTGCGAAGGTCTCGCGCTCTTTCAGTAGTCGCCACGCCTCTTCCCTCACCCCAGCCCTCCCCCGGAGGGATAACCAGCGACTTGGTCGCCGTCTTTGGGCGGCCTAGTCGACTGGCTAGTGGTTCTATCAGAGGGGGTGATCGTTGTTCTCGTTGAGTGGAAGGAGGCGGCGCGAAGTGCAGTACTGCATCGGCTAATCCTGCGATGCGCGCGAGGCTGGCGCGGTCATCCAGATCGCCAAGCAGCGGCTTCACGCCAAGCGCGCGTAACTCCGCGCGCTTGGCCGGATCGCGCACCAAAGCGAACAGCCGATAACTCTTTCTCAGCAAAGGTATCGCTCGCAGCGCGACATCTCCACAGCCAATAATCAACAAGCGTCTCATGGCGTGATTATGCGTTAAAATCCACGCTTTAGCGCAACCTACAGCATTCATCATGACGTTCAAAACGGTTATCCAACCCAGCGGCCACAACTTCCCGATCGAAGCGCACGAGACCATCCTCGAGGCCGCTCTCAAGCACGGCTACACGCTGCCATACAGTTGCCGCGACGGGGTTTGTGGCACATGCAAGGGCAAGGTGGTGACAGGGCAAGTGGATTACGGCAAGTATCAGGAAAGCACGTTGAGCGAGGCCGAAAAGGCTGCGGGCATGGCACTGTTCTGCTGCGCCAAACCGCTTTCAAACCTCGCCATCGAATGCCGTGAAGTGAATGCACTCAAGGACATCCCGGTCAAGACCATACCGTGCCGTGTGCAAAAAATGGAACGGCCCGCACCGGATGTCATGGTGCTCTCGCTCAAGCTGCCCGCCAATGAGCGCTTGCAATTTCTGGCCGGACAATACATCGACATTTTGCTCAAGGATGAAAAGCCGCGCAGTTTCTCGCTGGCCAATGCGCCGCATGACGATGAGTTTCTGGAACTGCATATCCGCAACATCACGGGCGGCGCATTTACTCATTATGTGTTTGAAGTTATGAAAGAGCGCGACATCCTGCGCTTCAGAGGTCCGCTCGGCACTTTTTTTCTGCGCGAAGACTCGGACAAGCCTATCATCTTCGTCGCCAGCGGCACCGGCTTCGCCCCGATCAAGGCGATCATCGAACACGCGCTGTACATCGGCGTAAAACGCCCGATGCACTTCTATTGGGGCGGGCGCAAACTGGCGGATTTGTATATGCTGGACAAGGCCGAACAATGGGAAGACAGCGGGATCAAATTTACCCCGGTACTCTCCGAAGCCTTGCCCGAGGATGCATGGCAAGGACGCACCGGATTTGTGCATCAAGCAGTGCTGGATGACTACCGCGATTTATCGCCTTATGAGGTATACACCTGCGGCGCACCCGTGGTCGTGGAAGCCGCACACCGCGACTTCACTGCCCAGCGCGGACTACCAAACGAGGCCTTCTTTTCGGATGCGTTTACGTTTCACCCAAAAAGTGAAAGACGAGGATTGAGGAGCCAGGATTGAGGAGAACCAGCTGTTCCGTTTTTAGCTCAATCCTCAATCCTGGCTCCTGGATCCTGCAGTTAGTCCCATCGCCTGTTGATAATACTTGAACGCCTCGTCAGATTTACCAAGGCGCTCCGCGAGCTGTCCTAGCGTGGTATAGGCGGCATGGCTGGGTGCGATGCTGTTGCTGGCATCCAGATAACTTTGCGCCTTGCCCCACAGTTTTTGATGCAAACACAATTTGCCGAGCGCGAGCAACAGTCCGGCATCTTGTTTGTTCTGGGTGAGCCATTTTTCGGCTTGCTCGATTTGCGCCACTTCATCGCTGGATTGGCAATCACCATACAGCGCGACCAGTTCGCTGTCCCATTGCGCATTCAGACTATCGGTCAGCATTTGCTGTGCGAGTGAACCGCCACCGAGTTGAATCAGCGTGCGCGCGGCGGTTGCGGCAATCTTGCTGCGCCTCTTGAAATCGGCAGGAATGTTTTTCAGGCAAGCGGTCAGACCCGCCAAATCTTGCTGCTGGCGAATTTTTTCCAGCCAGGCTTGCTGGCGCAATTGCGCCGCCAGCGTCGCATCGATGGACGCGCGCTTTTCCAGCTTGTCGAGCACGTTCAATACCTCGTCCCAATTGCCCGCCTGTTGATGCGCCTTCAGTTCCAGCGACATCGCGCCGAGATGGCCCTTGACCCCGCTGTCGCGCAATTCCTGCAAGGCGTCCAATGCACCGCGCGGATCGCGTTGGTCGAGCAGGAATTTGCTGGTCGTCATCAAACGCATGGTGGAATCGCCGATCGTCTTGCCTTCGGCAGCGGCCAAATAAGCATCGCGTTTTTTGTATTCGCGCAATTCATGGGCGGAACGTGCCGCGATGATGGGATGCAAGGCGGAGGTGTCGCCCAATTCCATCGCGCGCGCTGCGGCCTTTTCCGCAGCAGCATAGCGGCCTTCGAAGAACGCGCCGAGTTCCTCATCCAGCAATTCGCGCGCCTTGGCGTGTGCGCGTTCCAAACGAAATTTCCGCACATATGCCGGCAGTTGCAGGACGGCGATGGTCAGTCTCACCAGCCCATAGCCGAACACGAAGGTCAGCAGCAGCAGGACGATGAACAGCGTAAGCGACAGTTCGATGCGATAGGGTGGATACACCAGCAGCACATAAGCCGGATTGTGCGATGCGGTGGTGAATGCCACCGCAGCGGCAAACAGTCCGAGTATCCATACCAGGTATTTCATCGCACCGCCTTTGGCCGTCCCTCGAAACGCGCCTTGGGTTCGTTATCACGCATCAGGCGATAGTTGCGCACCGCTTGCAAACTGGGGCTGATGTCCGGCAATTCGATGCTGATATCGGACGCAGCAAGTTTTTTCAGCCCGTCCGACATCCGCATAGCCTCGTTCGATTTGCCGTCGAAATAACGTGCCGTCCAAAGTTGCGCGGTTTTCAGTTCCTGCCTGAAACTATCTTCGTCGCGCGACAACAGCGCGAGGCGCGCCGACAGCAAACGCAGCTTGAGATTCTCGCGCAGGAAAAATTCCTGATTGGGCGGCAACAGCGGAATCTCGGCCTTGCCGGTGTTTTCAATACGCACCAGCTGCTTCACCTCTTGCCAGATTTCACGCAGCAGCTTTTGCCAGACCGTTTCATCTTTGGGCGGAACAGCTTGCGCGACCACTTCATTTGCCGCGCGTTGCTGAAAGGCCAGCGGCATCTGATCCACAGCGGTGATCAGATTATTGAGTTGAAAATTGATGCCAGTTATGTCCACGCTGGGCAGCGAGCGCAGCTTGTCCATATCCTGGCTGATGGCCTTGCGCAGCCCATTGAATGCCGGGCGGTTCATGCGCTGCAAACGCGCATCGGCACTCTGCATGGCGATCAGCGCGGCCTTCACGTTGGCCGACAATTGCAATTGCTGCGCGGCGATCAGCAACATCTGCTCGACTTCCGCCAGCGCGGTTTCATCGCGGCTTACCGACAGGTCGTTATACAAAGTTTCCAGCGCGGCGCGCTGATTTTGTGCCTCGGCATAGCGTGATTCCAGCGTCGCCACTTTGGCGAAAAGTTCGCGCACCTGATCCTGGCTTTGCGTCAGCAACATTTGATTGGCCTTGCTGCTGCCGTCCATCTCGGCGATTTTTTTCGCCAGTTGCTGCTGCATGTCGCTGATGGCGCGATGCCCATCCAGCCATTGCCACAGAAAGATAATCACCAGCACCGCCAGCGTCAACTGCGTGATGCTGATGTGCGCGATGACATCCGCCACCGAGGTTTTATGCAGCGGGCGCGGCTGGTCGGGCAATACCGTGGTTTCTGGCCTGGCGTTATCCGGCCCGGCATTTTCAGGTGGTGAGATTTGCTCGCTCATTCGATACCTTTCATAATAAGGACTAAGGTGCGGGGACTGGGCGATGGGGGACTGGGCACTGAGTGCGCGGGTTTACCCAATCCTCAGTCCTCGGTCCTCAGTCCTGCCTTGCCCTTTGTCCTCTGACCAGCCCATGTTATCAAAGCGGATAACAATCCGTCATCTCCGGATGCCGTCAATTGCACCTGAAGCCAACCTTGCTCGCGGGCCAGCCCGGCAATGCGTGCATGCGGCACGAATAACGGTATGTCGCGTATTACTTGTTGAGATTTACTATCCAGCATCTGCCACAGATAGCCCAAGGCCTCGCTGCTGGTCACGGTGATCGCATCCGGCACGGCGGACAGCAACGCACCTGCATCCTGTTGCGGCTTGCTGCGCTGATAGCAGGTGGCATATTCCACCGTCGCACCGCGCGTCTTGAGTGTGTCGCCCAACAACTCGCGTCCGCCATCGCCGCGAAAAATTATCACGCGCCATCCGGCAACATTCTGCAATTCCGGCAAAGCCAGCAAACCTTCGCTGTCGAAACGTTCGGTGGGTGCAATGACGTTGGCGATACCCGATTCGCGCAAGGCTTTCGCGCTGCCTTGTCCGACCGTGGCGATTTTCAAACCCCCTTCCCAACCCTTCCCCCGGAGGGAGAAGGACTTAACTTCCCTCTCCCCGTGGGGGAGAGCTTGCGAGGGGGCAGATTGAGGGAGGGGGGGTGTGGCAGGAAAGAGGGATGCTCCCGTTGCGCGTATCGCAGCGATGCCGTGGTGCACAGCATTGGGACTGATGAAGATGGCGAGGTTGAATTGTCCGAGACGGGTGATTTGTTCGTGCAGTGTTTTGGTATCTTGCACCGCCGTTATGTCCAGCAACGGGAACAGCAGCGGAATGCCGCCCGCTTGTTCGATACGCCGTGCCAATTGCACAGCCTGGTCACGCGGTCGCGTGACGACGATCTTCAGTCCGGTCAGCGGGAGGTCGTTAGTCATTTTCTGCCAACATAATGCATTTCAGTTTGGCAAATGGGCCGCAGGTTTTGCGGGAGTAGTTTAACCGTGACTTGCGGTCACGTTTAAAATTGCGGCAAGGATTTCATCTGCACCTTGCGCACGCAGCGCATCGGCGATCTTGTTTCCCAGTGCTTCGGGATTGGCGATCTCGCCGGTCAACTCGGCGCTCGTCATGCGCTTGCCATCCGGACTGGCGACAAAGCCGCGCATACGCAGCTTGCCGTTTTTCACTTCGGCAAAACCGCCCAGCGGAACCTGGCAACTGCCTCCCAACGCGCGGCTCAGCGCGCGTTCCGCCAACACACAGGCGGCGGTATCGGGATGGTGCAGCGGTTGCAGCAAGGCGATCACATCGGCGCGATCGGCGCGGCACTCAATACCAAGCGCGCCCTGCCCGACTGCGGGCAGACTGTCTTCGCTGCTGATCAGCGCGCGGATGCGCTTACCCAGTCCCAGGCGTTTCAGCCCGGCGGCGGCGAGGATGATGGCGGCATATTGCCCTTCATCCAGTTTGCGCAAACGGGTTTGCACGTTGCCGCGCAGCGGCTCGATGTTGAGATGCGGAAAGCGCGCGCGCAACTGACTTTCGCGGCGCAGGCTGGAGGTGCCCACCACACTGCCGGCCGGCAACGCCGCCAAATTCTCATGTTTGTTCGAGACGAACGCATCGTGCGGATCTTCACGTTCGCCGATTGCGGCCAAGACAAAACCTTCCGGCAGGTTCATCGGCACGTCTTTCAGCGAATGCACAGCGAGGTCGGCGCGCCCGTCTTCCAGCGCGGTTTCCAGCTCTTTCACGAACAGACCCTTACCGCCGATCTTGGACAGCGTGACGTCGAGAATCTGGTCGCCCTGCGTGGTCATGCCCAATATACTGACCTCTGTTTGCGGATATAATGCGCGCAGCCTGTCTCGAATATGTTCTGCCTGCCACATTGCCAGCGCGCTTTCGCGCGAAGCTATCACTAACCGGGCCGGGCCTTGACGGGATTTCTGATTCATGGTTTTTCCTGAAATTTTAAGATTAATATTCGGCGCATTCTAACATAAGGTGCGCCGTGCTTTTGTCCCGAGAACGTGATGAATTTGATTGCCGCCCCTACCGATATTTCCAGCAAGGATTTGCCGCTGCGCGATGATGTGCGCCTGCTTGGCCGCATTCTCGGCGACACGCTGCGCGAACAAGAGGGCGAAGCATCTTACCAGTTGATCGAGAACGTGCGCCGCGCCGCGGTGCGTTTCCGCAAGACGCAGGACGACCGCGACCGCGTGCAACTCGAGCACACACTGGACGCGCTGTCGCCCAGCGAAACGCTGGTGGTGGTGCGTGCCTTCAGCTACTTCTCGCAGCTGTCCAACATCGCCGAAGACCTGCACCACAACCGTAGGCATCGCGCCCACCTCAAAGCGGGAACCGCGCCAAAAGACGGCAGCCTGCTGCTGGCACTTGAGCGCATCGAAGAGAAGCACATCAGCAAGGAAACGCTGCAAGCCTTTTTGAACAGTGCGCTGATCTCACCGGTGTTGACCGCGCATCCCACCGAAGTGCAGCGCAAAAGCATCCTCGATTGCCAGTTGATCATTTCGCGCCTGCTGTCCGAACGTGATCGCGTTGACATGACCCCGGATGATCTGGCCGACAACGAAGAAACGCTGCATCGCTTCGTACTGATTCTGTGGCAAACACGCATGTTGCGCACCGCCAAGTTAACCGTGGGTGACGAGATCAAGAACGGCCTGGAGTTCTACCGTTACACCTTCCTCAGCGAAATTCCGAAGATTTACGCTAATCTGGAAAAACAACTGGAAGCGCGCTTCGACAATAACATCCGCATCCCGCCGTTGTTGCGTGTGGGCAGCTGGATCGGCGGCGACCGCGACGGCAATCCTTTTGTCACTCACGATGTGATGCTGGACGCGGTGCAGCAGCATTCTTCGTTGGCATTCGAGCATTACTTGGGCGAGACGCACCTGCTGGGCACCCGCCTGAGCCTGACCGATCGCTTGGTGGAAGTCAGCGATGAATTGCGCTTTCTTTCCGATGCCTCGCCGGATAAGTCCGCCGGTCGCGCTGATGAACCCTATCGCCGCGCGCTGATCCTGATTTATTCGCGCCTGTCGGCCACCGCCCAACAGCTTGGCCACAAAATCTCGCATCTGCCGCCGGTGGATAAACATGCGCAGCCTTATCCCACACCGCAGGATTTCATCAACGATCTGGATGTACTGATCGACTCGCTATTCAAGCATGGGGCGGTGTATCTGGCACGCGGACGCCTCGCCTATCTGCGCCGCGCCGCGGAAGTGTTCGGCTTCCATCTTGCCCCGCTGGACATGCGCCAGCACAGCGCGATCCACGAACAAACCGTCAGCGAATTGTTTTCGCATAGCAGCGGCAAAGCCAATTATAAAGACCTGGATGAAGCCGCGCGCCGCGAAGTGCTGCTGGCTGCTTTACAAGCAGACAAAGTGCTGCTCGGCGACATCAACCAATATACCCCGGTAGTGCAAAGCGAGTTGCGCATCATGCAAGCCGCTGCGGAAATTCATCAGCGCTTTGGCCGCGCCGCACTGCCTAACCACATCATCTCCAAGACTGACGCGGTAAGCGACATGCTGGAACTCGCGCTGATGCTGCAACAGGTCAAGCTGCTGGAAGGCGGCGGCGCACATCAGCTGCACGTCAACATCATCCCCTTGTTCGAGACCATCGAAGACCTGCGCGGCTGCGGGCCTATCATGGACGAGCTGTTCTCTATCCCGTACTACCGCAAGCTGCTGAGCAGTCGCGGCAATACCCAGGAAGTGATGCTCGGCTATTC
>PLBS01000142.1 GCA_003134595.1 Gallionella sp.
CGGCAACCGGAGCGCTTTTTGGTGTTTCAACCTTTTATTATGAAGGCCATCTGCCGGATATTCATGGCATAGCGGTGGATGCGCTGCTGATCAAAATAGGCTGCGCCTCGACCGGGTTTGTTTTGGCCGTCGCCTATGTAAAATGGAATTCAGAATGGGCCGTAACGAAGCAACTTCTCGCTTGGCGCGCTTCGTTAACGCTGGGCGCTATCGCCCTGAGTTCTGCTGCCTTTTTGCGCTGGTTTTCCTGATCGGTAATTAGTACAAAATCGGCATTCGGGTGAGAAACTTTCCGCGTGGAATAGAAGTCGCGTAGTCATTATTGACGCAGTGCGGGTATAATTGCAGACGCAAAAATTGCGCTTGGTAGTGATGACTCAAGACTAGCGTCTAAAAAAATCCACAAAAAGGAGAGATTCATGCTGATAGGCATTCCTGCGGAAACGCGCGCAGGCGAAACTCGTGTTGCGGCCACGCCGGAAACGGTGAAGAAGATGCTGGCTTCCGGTCACGCGGTGATGGTGCAAAGCGGAGCGGGTACAGGCGCGCACATTCCTGATGCGGAATTTCAAGCGGCGGGCGCGACTCTGGTTGATGCGGCCAAACTGTATGCACAAGCGCAAATCGTACTCAAGGTCAAAGCCCCTACTGCTGCCGAACTGGCACAACTGCCGCGCGACACGGTATTGATCGGTTTGCTCTCCCCGCATCAAGCCGAACAGGTTGCGTCCTATACCCAACAAGGTATCACCGCTTTCGCCATGGAAAAATTGCCGCGCACCTCGCGCGCGCAGGCGATGGACGTGCTGTCCTCGCAGGCCAACATTGGCGGCTACAAGGCGGTGATTCTGGGCGCCAATCTGTATCAACGTTTCATGCCGATGCTGATGACCGCTGCCGGTACGGTCAAGGCGGCGCGTGTGTTGATCCTGGGTGTGGGCGTGGCCGGTTTGCAGGCGATTGCCACGGCCAAGCGTCTGGGTGCGGTGGTCGAAGCTTCCGACGTGCGCCCCGCTGCCAAGGAACAGGTCGAATCGCTCGGTGCCAAGTTCATCGACGTGCCATTCGAGACCGATGAAGAGCGGGAAATCGCAAAGGGTGTGGGTGGTTATGCGCGTCCCATGCCGGCTTCATGGATGCAGCGTCAGGCCGTGCTGGTGGCGGAACGTGCCAGGCAGGCCGACATCATCATCACCACTGCGTTGATCCCAGGTCGTCCGGCACCAGTTCTGCTGCACGAAGACACGGTGAAACAGATGAAGCCCGGCTCGGTGGTGGTGGACATGGCCGTGGAGGCGGGCGGCAACTGTCCGTTGTCCGAGCTCGGCAAGACCGTGGTCAAACATGGCGTGACCATCGTCGGCGAAGCCAATCTGCCGGGTCTGGTGGCAACGGATGCCAGCGCGTTCTATGCGCGCAACCTGCTCAACTTCCTCAATCTGCTGTGCGACAAAACGGGTGCGATGAACATCAATCTCGAAGACGATATCATCGCCGGAACCCTGTTGTGCAAGGGTGGCGCGGCATTTGTGCCAGCAAGCGGTACGCCGGTGGGTTCACCCGTAAAGGGTACGCAGCCAGACGCTCGCCCTTCGGGCGATCTTGGCGCAGCCACGCCGCAAAGCAGCGGACCTTCCGCAGCCAAATAATTCATGGAGAAAAAATGACTGACCCATTTGTTCTGAATCTGACTGTATTCGTGCTGGCGATCTTCGTCGGCTATCACGTGGTGTGGAACGTCACACCCGCACTGCATACCCCGCTAATGTCCGTTACCAACGCCATTTCCGGCATCATCATCGTCGGTGCGATGCTCGCGGCTGGGCCTATGAAACTGGACATCGGCACGGTGCTCGGCCTGGTTGCAGTGACACTCGCCGCCGTGAATGTGTTCGGCGGATTCCTCGTCACACAGCGCATGCTGGATATGTTCAAGAAGAAAAACAAGTAAGGAAAAAAATAATGTCGGCTAATTCTGTTGCACTCGCCTATCTGACCGCTGCGGTCCTGTTCATCCTCGCCCTGAAGGGCTTGAGTTCGCCGGTGTCCGCGCGACGCGGTAACCTGTTCGGCATGCTCGGCATGGGCATCGCCGTGTTGACCACGCTCACCGTTACGCACAATGTCGCGTATATCCTGATCTCTATCATCGTTGGTGGCTCAATCGGCGCAGTGATTGCCAGGCGCATCCACATGACCGCGATGCCGGAACTGGTCGCGGCGATGCACTCACTGGTCGGTCTGGCTGCGGTGCTGATCGCGATGGCTGCGTTCAACAATCCGCTCGCCTATGGCATCGGTGCAACCCTGCACGCCAGCAATCGCATCGAATTATTCATCGGCACTTTTGTCGGTGCGATCACCTTCACCGGCTCCATCATCGCGTTCGGCAAACTGTCCGGCAAGCTGGGCAGCAAGCCGTTGCGCTTTGCTGGCCAGCACTGGTTCAACCTGCTGCTCGGCGTGCTGATGATCGCCTTCGGCATCGCGTTTTTCTTCACCCAGAGCTGGACACCGTTCCTGATCATGACCGCCATCGCCATGCTGATCGGCGTGTTGCTGATCATGCCGATCGGCGGTGCGGATATGCCGGTAGTGATATCCATGTTGAACTCCTATTCCGGTTGGGCTGCGGCGGGCATCGGCTTTACGCTGAACAACAACATGCTGATCATCGCCGGTTCGCTGGTCGGCAGCTCCGGTGCGATTCTGTCCTACATCATGTGCAAGGCGATGAACCGCTCGTTTTTCAATGTGATCCTCGGCGGCTTCGGCGGCGGTGCGGCAGATGCCGGTGCGGATGCCGGCGGCGAGCAAAAGGTTTATCGCAGCGGCAGCGCGGACGATGCGGCGTTCCTGATGGGTAATGCCGACAGCGTGATCATTGTGCCGGGTTATGGCCTGGCGGTGGCGCGTGCGCAACACGCCATTAACGAAATGTCCAAGCTGCTCACCGCAAAAGGTGTCAAGGTGCGCTATGCGATTCATCCGGTAGCCGGTCGTATGCCCGGACA
>PLBS01000146.1:0-876 GCA_003134595.1 Gallionella sp.
ACATAGCGCATTCCCGCCGTAATCCGCCGAGGATTGAAGCCAAACTGGCGGGCACACGCCGCGCGGAGGGTGTCGAAGAGTTCATTGATTTTCAAAGTACTCACAGATCAATCCTTTCGTTCAGGTATTACCACTACGATTGCAACGATGGCCAATTGGTTATCAAGAGCATACACCACTCACCGACCGGCCGCTCGTGGCACACAAGCAGTCATTCGACTGCAAGCAAGTTTAAATTAACTGGCATACTTGCAGACATATAATATTTTTTCATCGGAGAAAATAAATGGCTGAACAAATCTTTCAGGGTATCGAGTTGTTGCCGGAAGCCAAGGCTGTCGAACAACTCTTTATTTTATTGCATGGTGTGGGCGCGAAATCGTCCGATCTAGTACCATTGGCTGATAAGCTCAGGGATGCATTCCCAAGTGCCGCGTGCCTGCTCCCGGATGGCACCTTCCCATTCGACGGCGGAGGCAATGGCCGGCAATGGTTTTCAATAAGCGGGGTGACCGAGGAAAATCGGGCAACGCGCGTTGCCGAGGCCATACCGGCCCTGCATGCCCTGGTGCGGCATGCCCAGGATCGCTTCAAGGTTTTGCAGTCGGACACCGCACTGGTCGGTTTTTCTCAGGGCGCGATCATGGCCCTGGAATTCAGTGTAGTTCATGATGGTCACGTCGGAAGGGTCTTGGCATTTTCCGGGCGGTTTGCAAAGCTTCCCGAAAAAGCGCCCGAGTTAACGACATTGCATTTGCTGCATGGAGAAGATGACCCTGCGATTCCGGTCGAACATGCGTATGCTGCCTATGAAAGGCTAATGGATCTGAATGGGGACGCCACGCTGGACGTCGCATCATCTGTTGGCCACGAGAT
>PLBS01000146.1:959-5064 GCA_003134595.1 Gallionella sp.
GGCTGGCTGATGACTTCGCTTGCACCCAGCCCCTTGATGGTGGCGCTGGTGCAGGCCGCCACGACTGCCCCGGTATTTCTGCTGGCGCTTCCTGCGGGGGCACTTGCCGATATTGTCGATCGGCGGCGCTACCTGATCGCATCACAGGTCTGGATGATGATCACTGCCGCAACGCTAGGCTTACTGACACTTTCAGGAATGACGACAGCCACTATCCTGCTGATCTTTACTTTCGCTCTCGGCATAGGCACCGCAATGATGATGCCGGCATGGGGCGCGATTACACCGGAATTGGTGCAGCGATCCGAACTCCAGGCGGCCATCGGTTTGAACACAATAGGGATGAACGTATCCCGATCCGTCGGCCCGGCGCTTGCCGGGTTAATCGTTGCCGCAGCCGGGCCTGGAATGGTCTTTATCCTGAATGCCATCTCATTCCTTGCCGTCATTGCAGCCCTGAAGCGCTGGCAGCGCCCGCCAACGGAAAGTGAACTGCCTGCCGAACGCGTCTTCGGGGCGATACGCGCCGGCTTGCGTTACGCGCGCCATTCTCCGGAGTTGCGTGCGGTGCTCACAAGGGGAGCCTCCTTTTTTGTATTCGCAAGCGCCTCTTGGGCATTGCTGCCGCTGATCGTTCGACAAGAGCTGAACAGTGGTCCCGGCACTTATGGGCTGTTCCTGGCTTGCCTGGGCGTAGGCGCGATTGCCGGCGCGTTGCTGCTGCCTCGTGTTCGCACCCGTGTATCGCGGGACACAATTGTGGCGGGCGCCACCGGGCTTTACTCGATCGCCATGCTGGCTCTTGCCCATAGCGGGAATGTGTACGCAGCCGGAGCGGCAATGCTGCTTACCGGAGTGGCCTGGATCAGTGTGGTATCGTCATTGATGACGGCCGCCCAAACGGCCCTGCCGGGTTGGGTGCGGGCACGCGGCTTGGCACTCTTCTGGGTCGTCTTCATGGGAGGCATGGCTGCTGGCAGCGCACTTTGGGGGCAGATCGCCTCATGGGTTGGCATCCCCTACGCCCTTACGGTGGCAGCCGCCGGAGCATTGTTCGGAATCGCAGCAACATGGAAATATCGGATCGGACAGCATGATGTGGCTGATCTTTCGCCATCGATCTACTGGCCGACACCGATGATGGCCGATGACCTTGAAATCGATAGGGGGCCGGTAATGGTGACGGTGGAATACCGCATCGATCCGGCAAGAGCCGATGAATTCGCGAAGATTATGCATCAACAAATGCGCAGGATCAGGCGACGCGATGGAGCGTTCATGTGGGAGCTGTTCAACGATATTGATGATCCGGATCACATGGTGGAATGTTTCATGGTCGAATCATGGTTTGAGCATTTGCGCCAGCATGAACGGGCGACTGTTGCAGATCGTGAAGTCATCGAAAAGACGCGGGCGTTCCATCTCGGCAGTGAGCTTCCCAAGGTGACTCACCTGGTCGCTGGAAGAAGGTAGCTGATCGTGGAGATAAGCGCAACAATTTATCGATTCCACAATGCTGAAAGCCAAGCTGTTTAAGGTGTTACGCAACAGCTTGCTGCAACGCAAGCGGGTTGTTCGAAATCAATTCGAGCCTGGCCCCTTAATCCCTAATCTCCCATATTCGATTCACTTGAGGTCGGCAATGGTTTTGGCACCCCCGAAAACGGATCGTATTTGAGTTTTCACACAACCTCGGCACGTAGCTGCATGCCATGTTGCATTTTTAACCTCCTGAAAGCGGCAGAGCAACAAATAACCGTGGAGATTGCTGAAATTGATAGAGCTAGCTGGATAAAACCACACACGGGCAGATCGTCATTATCAGCCACCTATTTTGGTCTAATTGTCTTATCAAATTCGTCAAGATAGAACTGCTGAATTTCCTTACGTCGCTTACTATAATCGCCCCAAGAAATTGTGCCTTCATACAAATCCAGAGCGTTTTTTTCGAAAAGTCCCTCTGTTCGTTCAAGAACCAATGCCCCATCAAGGCCTTGGGCTCCTCCGTAAGAGCGATATGCGGAAGCAGCTTTTTTTATACGTGCCTGGTTCTCTGATCGTAATTTCGGAAACAGTAACTTTTCAGTCGCTGTAATTCTGGATATGTCAGCAAGTTGCTCAAGAGAAATATCGGTAACCTTACACGCAGATTTGAGGTAGAGCGGTTTGTTCTCCTCGCGCTTGCATGCTTCTTGGTTCTCTCTAATTATTTGATCAACAGCTGTCTTAAGTTGGGCTGATTGATTAACGTCTGCCCCCGGTTTGGTCAAAACCATTGGAGTACATGCAGACAGTGAGAATGTGATTAATGGTATGAGTGCTCTAAATTTCATGGATGACCCCCACATGTTTCTATTCGCATAATACTCTCCAAAAATCTAAATTTCGCCAAAAAATGTGTTGGCCTCAGTAAAAGTCCTAGTAGCTGTAGTGGTCGGTATATTGAAGTTTGGTTTTTCATCGTTCATCCTTTTAAGCGATGAACGTCTGCTATGCGGAAAGTGTGTGACTGTCTGCTTGGAGCACGTACCCGACTGTCATAACAGTAGTTGTCTATCTTCCTTACGCTATTTGTCCCACTGCGCAGTCAGCTTGCGGTCACGTCTGCTCTCCGTCAGGCGTAGCATGAACGCGCAGTCATTGCGATGTATCGTGATCCCCCGATCGCGTGTGACGTAGCCGACGATGGCATCAGGCGGTGCTGGCTTGCAGCATTTGGCGATTCGGGTCATCAGGTTATTCACGCCACCGACAGTGATGTCCGCTGCGATGGTGCGTTGGGTTGCTGGCCTGAACACCTTTGGTTTTGCTGTTTCTATCACCTTGGTGGGTAGCTCTTCCTGGATCGCGACGGCGATGCGTCGTTGTGTGATTTCGTTGCGCCCGATGGCCGCCAGAAAGTCTTCCAGTTTGTTGAAGTGCAATCGTTGCGCGATCTTTTCCTGGTTCATGGAGGTGATGCCGAGCCGGTGCAGTTCGCGATCCAGTTGCGTTCTGCCTTGCGCGACGCTTTCGTCGAAATTCTGGTCCTTGAACCAGGCGCGCACCTTGGCGCGGGCACGCGGGCTTTGCAGAAAGCCGAGTGACGGGTTGATCCAGTCGCGGCTCGGCGCGCCTTGTTTTATGGTGAGTATTTCCACCCGTTGGCCGTTCTGCAATTTGTAGTTGAGCGGGACGATGCTGCCATCCACCTTGGCGCCGCGCGTGCGGTGTCCCAGATCGGTGTGCAGCGTGTAGGCGAAATCTACCGGGGTCGCGCCTTTGGGCAGGGCTATCACTTTGCCCTGCGGGGTGAGCACGTAAACCTGGTCGTGGAACAATTCATTTCTGAATTGCTCTTGCAGGTCGCCCCGGTCGGCCAGGTCTTCCTTCCATTCCAATATCTGGCGCAGCCAGGCGATCTTCTCATCGAAACCGGTATCGGATTTACCGCCTTCCTTGTAACGCCAATGGGCGGCGACGCCGAGCTCCGAATGCTGATGCATCTCATGGGTGCGTATCTGCACCTCAAGCGCGAGGCCGCGCGGGCCGACCACGGCGGTGTGCAGCGAGCGGTAGTTGTTGCTCTTGGGATTTGCGATGTAGTCGTCGAATTCACTTGCTATCGGTGGCCACAACTCATGCACCAGCCCGAGCGCGGTGTAGCAGCCTTTAATGTCGTCAACGAGTATCCGCACCGCGCGCACGTCGTAGAGTTCGCTGAAATCTACTTGCTTGCGCTTCATCTTGTTGATAATGCTGTAGATGTGTTTGGGGCGGCCGGTCACTTCGGCGGGTATGCCAGCCTGACTCAATACCTGTTTTAATTGCGACAACACGTCGGCGATATATTGCTCGCGATCGACCCTGCGTTCATCCAGCAGCTTCGCGACTTTTTTGTATAGCTCCGGCTCCAGATAGCGCACGGAAAGGTCTTCCAGTTCCCATTTGATTTGCCACACACCGAGACGGTTGGACAGCGGCGCGAAAATGCTTCGGGTCTGTTGCGCGATCAGTTTCTGTTGTTCTGCATTGGCACCCGACAGGTGGCGCATAGTCTGGGTACGCTCGGCCAGCTTGATCAACACCACGCGGATGTCTTCCACCATCGCCAGCAGCATCTTGC
>PLBS01000005.1 GCA_003134595.1 Gallionella sp.
CCGCTGCGCGCGGTGTTCCGCGACTCCGGTTTTGGTAGCGACAGCGTGAAGATCAATATCGAGCAAATCTTCAAACTTATCTCGCCGACTACTGAAGTGAAATCCATTTAAGTGGCGGCGACGATGAAGCTCAAATTCAAGAAACAACAATACCAAACCAATGCCGTGGAGTCGGTTGCGGATTGTTTTGCCGGTCAACTGAAGAGTAATGGTAATAACTATCGGATTGATCCGGGCAGAGTAGAAGCAGGATCTCCACAACAGCACGGGTTGCTTGATGAGGGTTTCAAGAACCCAGACATTGCGCTTACGCAATCTGCTTTGCTGGAGAATATTCGCAGCGTTCAGCAACGCCAGAACTTGCCTTTATCCCCGGCATTGGTTAGCAACAGGGTTTGTCAGATTAATCTTGATGTCGAGATGGAGACCGGCACCGGCAAGACCTATTGCTACATTAAAACCATGTTTGAGCTGAACCAGCGTTATGGCTGGAGCAAGTTCATCGTGGTGGTGCCCAGCATTGCTATCCGTGAAGGTGTGTTCAAATCCCTGGAAATTACCGCTGAGCATTTTCTGGAAGAGTACAAAAAACGCGCCCGCTTCTTTATCTACAACTCCAAACAGTTGCATAATTTGGAGAGTTTTTCTTCCGATGCGGGCATCAATGTCATGGTGATTAATGTTCAGGCTTTTGCAGCTCGGGGCGCTGAGAACAGACGCATTTATGAAGAGCTGGATGATTTTCAGTCCCGCAAGCCTATTGACGTTATCAAGGCAAATCGACCGATTTTAATCCTGGATGAGCCGCAAAAAATGGAGGGGGCGCAAACCTTGAGGTCACTGGAAGAGTTCAATGCCTTGATGGTTCTTCGATATTCGGCGACTCACAGGACAACTCACAATAAGATTCACAGGCTGGACGCTCTCGATGCTTACAACCAGAAACTGGTTAAGAAAATCGCGGTGCGTGGTATTTCCGTGAAGGGCTTGACTGGTACGAATGCTTATATGTACTTGGAGTCCATTGAGGTTTCTACCAGCAGGCCACCGATTGCCCGTGTCGAGCTGGAAATTAAGCAAAGCAATGGCATCAAGCGCGTGGTGCGCAAGCTAGGCAAAAACGATAACCTCTTCGATATTTCCGAAGGTCTAGACCAGTACAGACGCTTTGTCATTGCCGACATCAATGCTCACACAGATACCGTTCTCTTCACTAACGGCGTGGAGATTCAGGCAGGGGAAGCCACAGGCGACGTAAACGAGGCGGCATTGCGGCGCATCCAGATTCGTGAAGCCGTGAAAGCACACTTTGAAAAAGAACAGGTGCTCTTCCATCAAGGCATCAAGGTATTGTCGCTATTCTTTATTGATGAGGTCGCCAAGTATCGTCGCTACGATGAAAATGGTGAAAATCCGGGTGAGTATGCACAGATATTTGAAGAAGAGTACAACCTTCATCTCAATGAAGTGCGGACACTGGAAGATACCCCTTACAACCGTTACCTAAAGGGGATTCAGACATCAAGAACGCACGAAGGCTATTTCTCCATTGACAAGAAGAGCAAGCGTTTGGTCAACCCAATAACTGGCGCAAGATCGACTGAAACAGATGACGTTGACGCTTACGACCTGATACTTCGGAAGAAGGAGCAGCTTCTCAAGTTCGAAGAGCCGGTGCGCTTCATCTTCTCTCACTCCGCATTGCGCGAAGGTTGGGACAACCCCAATGTGTTTGTTATTTGCACGCTCAAACACAGCGACAACACGATTTCTCGTCGTCAGGAGGTTGGCCGTGGCTTGCGCATATCGGTCAACCAAGACGGCGACCGTATGGATAACCCTGCAACAGTTCACCAGATCAATGTGCTGACCGTAGTTGCCAGCGAGAGCTACAAGGACTTTGTCACGGCTTTACAACGCGATATTAGTGATTCGCTGTCGGCTCGACCACGCATTGCCGATGAAGAATACTTCACCGGGAAAGTGTTAAAAACGGCCAGTGGCGATGTGGTTGTGACACCACAAATAGCAAAGCAGATTTACAAGTATCTGCTGAAAAATGATTACACCGACGATAGCGATAAAATTACTCAGGCTTATCACGACGCAAAAACAGAAGGTAAACTTGCTGACCTGCCTGCTGAGCTGCTGCCTTACGCCGAGCAAGTATTCCAGCTGATTGACAGTGTCTTTAGCGATGCGCAGATGCCGGACATTGGCGATGATCGCAAAGCCAAAACGAACCCGCTGAGTGCTAACTTTGAAAAGAAAGAGTTTAAGGAGCTGTGGAATCGCATCAACCATAAAGCTGCTTACACCGTACACTTTGAAACGCCGGAGCTGATCAAGAAATGCGTGACAGCATTAGAAAAGGAACTCAAAGTCAGCCCGCTTCAATACACCATAGTTGCTGGCGAGCAGATCGATACAGCTACTTTCGATGACATGCAGCGAGGTGAGTCTTTTGAGATTAGGGAGACGAGGACGGACTCCCATAAGAACTCCATTCATTCCGCCGTTAAATACGACTTGATTGGTAAGCTAGCAGATGAAGCACAACTCACCCGTACCACGATTGCCAGCATTCTTCGGGGCATCAATGTGGCTGCCTTCAGCCAATATAAAACCAACCCCGAGGACTTCATTGCCAAAGCAGCACGGCTGATCAATGAACAGAAGGCGACGGTAATCGTAGAGAAGCTAAGTTACGACTCAGTCGGCGAGACATACGACATAGACATCTTCACCCAGGAAAAGCCAAAGGAAGATTTCAGCAAGGCGATCAAGGTTGACCACCATATCTACGATTATGTGTTCACTGACTCAAAGGGCGAGAGCGCTTTTGTCTCTGAGCTAGATACCAGCGCGGAAATTGTCGTTTATGCAAAACTGCCAAGGGGATTTTTCATTCCTACGCCAGTTGGCAACTACAACCCTGACTGGGCCATAGCGTTTAAGGAAGGCACTGTAAAGTACATCTACTTTATTGCTGAAACGAAAGGCTCAATGTCATCAATGGAACTGAGAGCAATTGAGAAATCCAAAATAGAATGCGCCCGGAAGTTCTTCACCAAAATCACTTCTGATCAAGTTAAATATGATGTGGTGGACAGTTACGGCAAGCTAATGGAGTTGGTGAAATGAGACTGCAAAGTGTCAGTACTCGCAAGGCTGACTTACATCTCAGTCAAAATTAAATTCACGATTGGGACCCTGTGCAACGTCGCCCCAGATCCGGTTGGGGAGGGAATGTCTGCTGAAGAATACGAGGTGATAAAGAGGGCGATTCCCTTCATCTCGTACGAGTGGCATTCTTTGGCTGATCGTGAATCCAAGGTTCTTAACCAGGTTACACCAATAGTCAAAAAATAACTCCTCAGCATCGCCGCGCACAAAGGCTTCCGGACTTATATGATCGCGCCAACCTGGCGCTGTTAAGTCGAATCGCGCTCGTTCGGGGTTGTATTCCATAAGCAAATTACGCCGCAGATCCATGGTGCTGAAGTGCACAGCAAAATCCACAAATTTTAGCGTTGCTAGTTTCTCGATGACGTTGAAAGTCAGGTACTGAAGGTTGTACGGGTCCAGATATGCAAGACAAAGCGCCCCCTTCGGAACAGCTTGAACGACTCGATCAACGGTAGATTCCGCCGCACCTTCAAAAACTTGCACGGGAGCCCCAAAGGCTCGCAATCGGTCCGCACAGGCTGATGCGCGCACGGGGTCTAAATCTCCAATTAGACAAGACGTAAAAGCGGCTGAGTCGAGGCGAGAATGTTGCCACGCGATTTGAGCGCCTCCATGCCGCGTTGCGGATTCACCCTTGACCTGTATGCGACCGGGACCACAGAATAAGTCCACGTAAACCCTCTCCGGAAACTTCTTGCGGGCTTGGCGTGTTCCTTCAACATACTTTGCGAGAAATGTGTGCTTCATCTCAGGAACCCAACGGCCGACACCTTCGTTTAGTCGGCCCAATTCGAGCGGGAGCCTTGGCAACGGGTCGGGGTCGTGAGAAAGCGAAAAGGTCATGACGTTATCAATGTCGACTAGAACAGGATGATTTGGGGGCTTCTCTCGATCAAATCGGTGTCGTGCATGTACCTTGCAAGTCTGCGCGGCTTTCCATCAGCCGACGTGATTATAATGTCGCGCTCGCCAACTAAGCTTGCCAAGGCGTTGTTGTACATGGCCGAAGTTCCTGGAGATGTGTTGCAAGTGGAGGAAAACAGATCTCCAATACGAGTGGGCTTTCCACGAGCGAAGATATTCACAGCGAGTTGCTGTAAAAGAGCGCTGTTGGACTGGTGTAGCGCCACGTCGTCAAATTTGAAGCCTCCAGTAAACTCCTGCCTAAAACCCATGGTGTGTGGTGCCAGCATGTCGAGGCCTGCTCCGCCATAATGCACAAAATGATTCTGGTGCTGCCAATGTACCTGCTTCATAACATCCTGTGCGCGGTGGTGCTGCGAAAGGTGTACAAGCCAATACTCGCCATGGCCACTTCCTTCGCCGCGTATGAAGAATGGCGTGAAGAATTTAGCCCCACAGCTGCTCACGAGCGCTTGGTAAAGGGCGCCTTGAATGAAGCGACGCCAGTCAGCATCATTGCTTTTCAGCTCCTCGATAGACTTACCACCCAACGCAGAGTGAATATCTATTGCAAGCGTTTTGCCGATTTGAGCAGCGAAATCGTCGTTGGTGTAAGTGGCAAAAGATGAGACATGGAAAGTTAATATGACTTCGCTATTGGGGAGCTCATCGAATATTTTCCGTATCAACGGCGCGGGTACATCTTTATACCCGTACTGATCCAGGAAAAACAACGCCGTCGCCGCTCGTGGCGTGTGGCGTTTCACACGAGCTATCACCGCAGGCGAGGCGGCGGCAAATTCCTCGCACATTAAGTGAATAGAGCGCCCTATCTCACCGGCATATCCTCGCTCGCTGAGTACCTTGGTCAGGTGGAGAATCGCGCTCGCATCTTTGTCTATAAAGACATACTGCACGTCGAGATCGAGCGGCTTAGTGCGGCCAAGGTTTACCAGAATTCGTGCTTCCTCGACTGCGGCAAGAATTCGTAGCGGAGATCCGAGTGCCTCTTGTCCCGTCCCACGCACTGTATATAGTCCGCCGCCGCAGAAGCCATCGACTAAGGTGATGCGGAAACGGTCGCGGCCTCGGGCGTTGAGAGTTCGTTGCTCGAAGTAGCGACAAAGATATCCCACCAACACATCATGTTTGGTTAAACTATGAGCATCTAATTCTGCGGGTCCGTCGGTCCAGTCGTAGTGCTTCTTTGCCAAAGGTATCTTTCATTGCGCTTATATGACGGCCTATGCCGTATTGCCCAAGTTTGGAAACTGATCCCAAAGCCTGCCGCCTAACGAGCGCCCCGCTTTCCCCTTGCCCACTGCAGCTAACTTCACTTCTGCTCCATCACGCCTAATCACATGAATCAGGGTTTTTCGAGTGAGTGCATCGCCGGCCTGCTCTATAGGAGCCCAGTGGCCCCATTGTTTGAAGTGAAATGCCACTCCTGCGGCGTTACATTGTTTACGCAAACCATCTGGCCATTGAGGCTCCATAGGACGCGATCCAGGCCCTGATTCGCCACCGGCTATGACCCAATCGACTTGCGTGCCTAGCGAACCGGGTTCAAGAAATGTGCGCAGATCGAGAGGCCCCAATAATGGCTCGCAAGACAAAAATCGCACGGAAGGCGTGGTGAACTCAAGTAGATGCTTTATCCGCTTGCCAGCGGCAGCCTGATTTTCGACTGTAGCACCCAGCCATACATTTGCAGGGAACTGGTATCCCTTGGGTAGTTGCTTACGAACCATATGGATGCGTTTAGTGAGCAGTAACCAATCCAAATGTGGTGTGTTATCGATGAGATCAAGCAAGCGCAAGCGGTGGGGAATCAGATCCTTGCGGTTCTCAAAAACATCAGCCATAGAGGCGCAGAATACTCGTCGTCGGATACCTTGAGTTTTTGCCTCAATGTTCCACTTTAAAGGCTCTTTCCAATGGGCGTCACCAAAGAAACGGCGCTCAGACTTTGCTCCCCAGACGTCCTCACCCAGTCGCTTGGCCCATGTCTCGGCGTAGCAGTGGTCGCACGCCGCCGACACCTTTACACAACCCCACCAAGGGTTAAAGGTATGATGTGTCCACTCGATAGCTGTCTCTTTACCCATGTTCTGTACCTGTAGTCATTATACTTTTGTTTTGTCCAGTAGTAGCTATTAATGCCCAACCCCTCGAAAGAGGGATGCTCTATCCAAGTGCAGCACCTTCCTGCTGATCTCCGGCCAGATCACGCATTGAAGCACCCAACTGCCTGCAACCATCGATGGAACCGATCCGGTGAAAGAGTCAGTCCGGTGATTACGATGTCGTTCGGCGTAAGGAATGCGGTGCTCGGATCACGCTCATTCCATGCAGATGATCCCCCAGGACTTCCCTCAATAACGATGCCGATCGGTCTCAGGTTGTTGCTTCCATCATTCCCAAAAGATGTGAATGGTCGGCATTGAACCTATTTTACATAATGCTTATTATACATATTAAGTAATTGATTTATAAATAGTATTAAATATTTATCGCGAAGTATCTTTTCGCACAAATATTATGCCTGAAAGGGGTGGACTCTATAGAACAGCACCGACTTCCGTTCGCTGGCGACCGTATAACATATATAGTGTTTAGGTACCGTCTGTCACAGCTCACGAATACCATCTACAACGATCCCGGTCGCCAAGCAATCGTCTTCGTTATAATCCAGAATGCGTTGCTTTATCGCTTGGTCGCCTGATTCAATCCAACGATGGTACCACTCGATCGATGCGGCACCAGATGGGTGGGTATCACGCCAACGAAAGCCTAGATATTGGGCCAGCGTCTTGATCGATTGATCGTACGCTGGCCATTCTGTGGATTTCTTTACCACATCGAAGTAGAGATCGATCATTGCAGGCAAAGCAAATAAATTCTCAACGTCCTCAACAGAGCAAACATTTGAATATTTTTCAGCAAGTTTCTTGTAAGCGGTCCGTTCATATTTTGAGTAGTAGTAGATAGTTGAATCCTGCACCTTAGATTGCAGATAACCCCAAGCCTGACTGAATACGGCTTCCTCTTGCGCCGATTCGGTGCCCTCAGCAAAAAAGGGGATGAATCTCGCCGTTGCTGGCTGGCCGTGAAGCCGTTCGACGAAACCATGCAAATAAACCACATCACTCATTGGATCAGCTTCGATATCGAAGTAGACCTCATTCCGTGCAACTGGTAGGCGCACCGGCTCTTTTAAATAAGCGGTAGCTCCAGGAGTGGATAACAATTGTGCCCGAGCATGGAATTTAAGTAGGGTATCCGGGCCGATGCCAGGAAAAATTGTCTTCTTGCCTTGAATGAAACTGGCGGGATCGCACCCTGCGAAGGCATGGACAGATGATATCGCTTGGATCATCACATCTCGCTTGGTTCGACCCAGTTCAGCGATCAGCGTGAGATCGTCTTGTGCCACGAGTTCTTGTTTGCAATGCGAATACCAGTGGCACAGTTTGCACACTGCGCTTAGTGCACCCATCGTAGATTGGGTTTGTTGGACGATGGCACGAACTTCAGATAGGGATTGCTGGTAGTATTCCCACCACGTCTGGGTGTTGCGGACACCCTGAAGTTCCATCAGTAAGTACGGAACGTGATTGCCTTGGCGATCAATCACAAAAGCTTCCCGGCTTCCGTCCCCCATTCCGATCTGTTCCAGAATCTGGACATAATGTCCGAGTTGAACAGCATAGTGCTTCTTAAGTTTTCCTTCGCTTTCGTCTCCCTCGAACCCAGACCCAGACTTAATGTCTCCAGGAATATATCCGCTACCACGAAGTTGGAGCAAATCCGGCTCACCCACAAGATCACCAGAAGTAAGACGGCCACTGTAAATTAGAGGTTCGCGCCTATGCATTGCGGCTAACGTTTCGCGCTCCCTATTAGCCTTATCCACTTGGCTCATGTCAGCAGTAATAGGAAGAGACGATATGATATTTTCTTCGTGTTTTATGCCTTGTTCCCAGAGCAACTCGACGAATGCATTTGGCTCATCGCGGAGCGCGCGGTCACCATATGCATCGAGGAAAACACGATGAGGACATTGAACATAATCATAGATTTGGGTTGCAGAAATCATCGCTTACCTCCCTCGGGGGCGTTACTCATCATCGCGCTGACAGAATTAACAGGGACTACCCCCTCGCGCGAGTAGCTAGCGCTTGTCGAGATGTACGAGAACTTTAGAGGTTCCATAAAAATTCATCAGCAGTATGGCAGAATTTGAACCTTCCTCGAACTTATAGAAGAAAATGTCCGGGTTGTCTCCTTTGGCCTCGTGCTGAGAAAAATAATCTTCAGCGGCGGTGACTGCTGATGCGATGGCTGAGTTTACCGAAAGCTCGTTGTATAGAGTAAAGCCAGTCACAACTTGGACTCGACCGTCAAATTTCTTTCGTTTTTCGTGGAAATACAATGCATATGCATTTTTGATGAACACTAAATCAAGTCGCTTTCCTTGAATTTGAATGCCATATGCATCATTCCACTCTTGAGTGTCTTCGTGGAAAATCTTCATGGGATCGGTGCTCACAAGCATTGAGTTCGCTAAAGAGGGACTCCGTTCCGCAGCTCGCTTCACTTTTGTAAGGAATTGGTTTAGACCCACGTCACTAGATGTTATCGAAGCTGAAAGCATGTAGAGCAAGTACTCGTCTTCGCGAGATGTTGCTGTGTTGTGCACAACACATGACGGTACAGTGATCAAATTCTTGCGGTAGTCCTTTTGCGATGACACATCCTTTTTTTCGGGGAAAAGGCATTTCGGTGGTGCGTGTTCCACCGTAGTTGCATCCCGGTCGCACATGTAGCAAGTAGTCAGATGAGTGTTAACAACCTTCATCGTGCAAAATAACCAGGAAGAAAGCCGGCATCAAATGCGAAAAATAAGTCGTTAGGTTTGTTGCTTAGGGGCAACACCTCAAACACTTCCACAAACGCTAAACCCGCGCGTATCGATAGGCACCCTTGATGTTCCGGGCAAGGAATTCCCCCTTTGAAGTCGCAGCGTTCATTTGTACATACACCAGCTGCGGTACATCATAGTAATTGTAGGTGCCACCGTTCTTAAATTCGACAGTTAGAACATGCCCTTTTTCGTCGTACCGGTAGCGAGCGATATTAGAAGAGTCTGGTGTTTCAATCCAGTTCATGATTTATCTCCTTGTGTGGTGTTATCTTCCGTATCATTTGTTTCAGCCATTTTGTGCTCATAGTAGGGGCTTTGCTTGCGCCACTGTCGCATGACAATCGTGTAGTCTTCTAGCTGTCTTGATGCGGCCCAACCACCCTCGTCTTCATAGCCATTCGTGGCATCGCCACGAACAGCAACGTTTGGATCCCTGCTATCTGGCCATCGGTTCTTATCCGGCGTGTTGATGAGGGTTCGCATTGGCAGACTTACAGCCTCTCCGACAATAATCGCCTCGCCCGTTCGAAGTATAGGGAGCATATCGAACAAACCTTTGAGATTGTCTGACGCAGCCCCGGTCACCTGTCCGCGGTCGGTGTCATTGGCTAAACGCATGGCGAAAATTGTGCCGCATTGCGAAAGGATGGTGGGATCGATCTCCGACGGGCGTTGACTCACGACCATGACACCCACGCCATACTTGCGGCCTTCTTTGGCAATACGCCGTACTGCACTAGATGCTGCACCAACATGCTCCTTCCCTAAGTATGCATGCGCTTCTTCGAGCACGAGCAATAGAGGTCGTAAACGACCGCCTTCGGGCAGGTTTCTCGCCCAAAAGAGAGCGTCGTAGAGAATACGCAGCAAAGCACCGATGAGGTCATTCAGCACCGCCGGGGGAATTCCAGACAGATCTAGAATTGAGATGGGGGCGGGACTCCCTAACCATTCTTTGAGCAACGCATCTAGATCTTTGGTAACAGCTCCTGTGATATCGGGGCACCACTCACCAGGATTAAAAAGGAAGGAGAACTGTGGGTCGCGTAGCTTGGAGCCGAGGATCGCCAGCTGTTGCCGAATGTTAATTGGGTCGCGCCCCCAATTTACTCGTTCATTCGCTGGTCCGGTGGTCTTGACCGTACGATATAGCGGGGGCGTTACCGACATTGCATCGCCGAGTTGCACCTTGTTGCCGTTGCCGTCAAGGACGTAGGCCGACTCCACTTCGTCGGGGGCACCACCTGGCTTTGGAATGATAGTACGATGTTCTCGTTGGTGTAGGTCGAACCAGAGTTTATGAATACAGAATGGCACTGGTGTATCTACAGTTAGCCTCGCGGCGTTGACCCCCTCGCGTGCCTGATTGCCTAACGACTCGCGTTTAAGCGCTACGATGGCGTCAGCAACGGCCGCCCTTGCCTCGTCGTTCAAATCTCCGAAAGACAGCTTTACGAATTCGTCGAAGCTAAGAGCCCAGAAGGGTATCTCTAGTGGCTTCTCGCCCTTCTCCACATTGGCGTCTGTTGACACCCTGAATACGGAAGATCTGTCTGCCAGCGCTTTCGCATACTCACCGTGAATGTCCAAGACGACGATGCGGGCTGAGGGATAGCGATTCGGTTCCGAAAGTGCGGTAAGAAGCCCAGCTACAGTCGTCGATTTGCCGGCACCTGTCGTACCGACAACCGCTGAATGGCGAGTGACAAGTTTGTTAATATTGACGAGCGCCGGAATCGACTCTGCACTAGCCAAGTGGCCGACCGTTACGAAATCAACCGGATCACCAGGTCCGTATATTTCCCGAAGATCCTCCTCGGTAACGATATGCACGGCGTCATTGATGGTGGGATGCTGTGAAACACCTCGCTCGAATTTACCAGCACGACCTCTTTCGCCAACCAGTTGCACTTTGAGCCACTGATTGCCCCATGGCTGCAAGTCGCTTTCCTTCTTTGGTGCGGCTCCCGCTCCAACTTGCGAGACGATCCCAAACAGCGACGTATAGCCCAGCGGAATACGGACGAAGCTCCCGACCTGGCCAATCCGGTATGACTCTCCCTTATAAAAGCTGAGCCCGGTGGCGGTCTCGCTCTCCAGCGAGACACTCACTGAAGTGCCGGCCACATCCTGCACCGTTCCGATAAGAGTTGGATCACGACGCATCGCTAACTTCCTGCTCGACATCCCGACTGGAAAGCTGATGAGCCAACAAGCGTCCAAGCGCCGCAAAATCTCCGAGGAGCCATTTGCAACGATCCGCAGGAGCCGCGGTGCGTGAGCTTGGCAAATCTGTTGCAACGGCAATCGGATAAGCTGGATTCTCGTCTTTGACTTTGCTGTCCCAAGCGCGATCAATGGTTCCGACAACTCCACCATCTGCCGCCAGGAGCGTCAAATTGGCATGCCGCTTTGCAAGCTTAACTCCTTTTGGAACATTGTTGCGATCATTGAAAATCATCCCGAGACATGCTGCATTAGGGTTTCCTGAAAGCCCCTGAGCGATAATGGCGTTGATGTGCTCATCGCCGAAGGAATAGCCACAAGTCAGAAGGACGCATTGGTCAGTACGCAGAAACACCCTCAATCGATCAAGCATGGCGTAATACGGCATCTGTCGACTTTGATCGTACTTGAGATGAGATGGATAAATTAGAAGTTGCTCTCCCTCGACTTTGTCACGACTCCGCCGAATTTTCTTTTTGGCAGTCATCCACCAGTTGATGGAACCGTGTATCTTCCAAAGCCGTGCCCAACGTGGGGGCAGATCATCCTCTGCCATCGAGTCAAGATCCAAGAACGCACTGTCCGAACCGACAAAACCGTCAAAGTAAGGGACGAGCTGCTCTTCTAGCGCTTGTTCCATCGACAGATCGTAGTTAGTGGTGAAAATCTCCACTGGCCTATCTCGAGGAATAGCCTGAATCCAACTCGCAAGCACATGGTACGGCGTATCGCTCGAAGGGAGGGGCTTGCTGACAATATTGCGAACTTTCTCGCAGATTGCGAGATCGAGCTTGTCGAGAATATCTTCGGAAAAACCATCAATCTTATCTCCCTCACCCTTTCCGCAAATAGATTTTAGTGTCCGAATATGGCTGAGCACGTCTTCAACCGTCGGAGTTGAAATGCTGCGCGCGGCCACGCGATTCCATGCAGTCTGCGCAACTTCTTTTAATATGATGTCTTTGTCCAGATAGGCTTTAACCTGTTCCGTGAGGCCGGTAATATCAGGGATCAGTGGCTTTCCGTCAGCGCCTTGAACAGACAATGAACAGCCAGCACCGATAAAGAAACCGACGCGCATCTTGTTCGGGGCAAGGCGCTGTAAAAGGTCAGTAGTCCGGCGATAAGGACAATGCAATGGGCCGGACGGCGCAGGTTGGTTCGGTGCCAAAGTTGCAGCGACTGTCGTTGGCTGGGCTACTGAAGCCGAGATTGTGTTAGATGCGTCTGCATCTACTTTATTTTTTTTCATCAGGCTCCCCTTTCGAGTCAGACTCTAACGTCAGGAGCCCAATCCCATCGATCTCTTGCAAAGACTTACCCGCGATGCCCTGCAGATCGCCATACATGCCAACAGTAGCATTCATTACACGCTCGATTTGTCCTTCTCGTTTCGCCCATTGCTTCATGATGGCCTTGCGCTCCTTGTCCAAGTCATCCTTCATTCCTGAGAATGACTCAACGATTGCCTCGATGCGGTGGCGAAACCGTGGGCCGGTGAGGTACTGATAGACTAATTCCGTCTTAGTCTGTTGCCCCTCGCTGACCTGCCGGGCCATGCTTACTTGCAAAAGCGTGTGGCGCAGCACTGTTGCCACCGGAAGCGCAGCAAGTGGACTTGCCACCCACACGCCGTCTATCACGTCAAATGCCTCCACTCCCTTCGGGAGAACTTGGCTCACGATAACAGAGATTTCGGCCTTCGCGGTTCGTTGATCCTCCCGGAGCTTGGTTAACCAACCATCGCTCCAGTTTTTAGTGCGTTTAGATTCCCAGAGGATTGCTCCACATTGCTGGCCGGTGCTACTAACCACCCGCTGTAGTACATCCCCACCAAACTCTCCCTTTGGCACCGGCTCAATGGAATCAAACGGAAATTTCACCCGCAGCATATTTTCTAGTTCTAATTCTTGCACTTCTCCCTGAAGCTGTTGAGACCCCTGTTCCAACTTGCGGCGCAAATCTTCGTTAGATTTCTGTGCATCTTCAATTTTTTTCTTATATTCTGCTTCAATCATGGCAAAGTGATTACTCTCTTTGAGGGTAATTTCCTCCACAAGTTTTTGCCGCTCTACGTCTAGTTGACGTTGGAGCTCTAGTTGCAGATTGCCCTGAGCTTCCTCAAGAGTTTTTTTCTGTTTACGCAAGTCCAACTCTTGATCCCGAAACTGCCTGAGCTTTTCATCCTTATCTTTTAGCTCCTCAGCAAACATTTTTTTCTCCTGCTCAAACTCCTGTAAAGCTTTTGCCTTACCTTCTACCTGAGCCTTGGCGATTAGAGCTTTCGCTTCTTCAGCAGCTTTCTTTTGTTCAATGACCTGCTCATTGAGCTTAGAAATTTGATCAGAGAATTGCTTGGTAACTTTGCGCTCGGCTTCTTTTGCGAGTTGCACCTCAAGAACTTTTTTCTGTTCTGCAAACGCGTTATCAAACTCTTTCTCATAACCCTCAATGGTCTGACGAGTGATGCCCTGATCAAGAGGAAAATGGTGGTCGCACTTAGGGCAGACTATAGTTTCATTAGAAGTGATAATTATTTTACTAGTCATGATGTAACTCGCTTTCATGTCTTAACAACAACGTTACGTCAGTACTAGCACAACGCTCTGAGGGGTCGGCAGCTAAAGGCATCAACTTGAAATTGATTTCTTGGACAATTTCATTCCAAAGATATCGGGCGATTATTTTGCCTATGAGGAACATGCACTATTCGCTTTCTGTTGAAAAATGTTGCGCAGCATAAGAAACCAGGGCGGTTGTTACCATTAGCAACATCTGCGCTCCAAGACGATTGAAGTGGTTATGCGCGCTATGATGTGGTTTGTTTGTGGCATCCTTAATTGCTCCCAAGGAAGAATCAAGCCACTGATGGGTGGCTGCCCCCAATCTTGATTCCCAGCTCTTTTTCAAGCGGGGGACTTTCTTGCCAGAGGCATCTTCTAGTGTTTCAAAAAACTGCTCGATAGCGATCCGACAGGAACCAGCTGTTTCGTCGTACAACCCAAGTGAAAATTGCTTCTGTGCTTTCTCCAATGCCTTGTAAGAATGATCTAGCTCTTTGCACGAGACCAAGCTAACAGCAGGCAATTCCACAACCATCACATTGCCATACCCAAGTCCCGGTAGAACCTTTTCGCGCCAATGAGTGTCAGGAACAGTGAATGGTATATCACCGTAAATGCAAGATACGTCTATCAACCCGCATGGAAAATCCGGCGTATGAGGGTTGTTCCCGAAAAGTTGTACCTCCAGATTGATACGTAGAATTGCACTAAAACTTTTGCCAGCACGTTGTTGCTCGAGCCATTCAATACGGCGTGCATCAAGAGGTATTTCTACGTTGACATGATATTCTTCTACTGGATATTTTTGATTGCCCAAACGCCTTTGGTTCATCGAATATGTCTTGATGTCGGCAACTTTTTCAGTACCGATGATCAGTTCCCCAACTAGCGTGCCAAACGACCACGCTTGAACTTTTTTTTGCAGATGTTCGGAAGCCTCCTCATTGATTCTAAGTTTCACCTGAAAATATAGACGTGGAAAGCAAGCGGCACCTACCCCGCTAATGTTCGCGACATTTATGCTTGCCTCAATCTTTAGGCCAGTATTGACGCTGTATAAGGATGTATCCACTTATTCAATCTCATTCCATGTTGATAAGAATTAATGAAAATTTAAAGGGGCCATCTCATTGCTATTGGCACACTGCGGAACGACAATGTTGTTATTTCGCAGTTCTAAACCGGATGCTCTTAATCTTCCTCTTCTGGCACAAAAGCGACAATTATTGTCTCCACACTACCTCGCCATCGGCAAATCATTCCAATCCGTGGTGTAGTTCTGCGACATTCTATCCCGACGCATTGCCCAGCGGTGACTGATACCCGATGCCGCTATTGTCATACTTCCCTGCCCCATTTTCCGGTTGATCGTGTCCATGACACACATCATGCTGTCTGACTTGGTCTGCTTGGCTGCGTCATCGAACAGCGTAGCTTGTAATGTTTCTTTACTCTGCAATCCCATCAACAACACTCCCGACTTCTTGTAACGGTAGCCACTGCGATATATTTTCTTTAGTCCGTTGAGCGCTGCACTGATTAATGTCATCGTGTCATCGCTTGGCTGACCCAATGGAACGATCATTGAGCGTTGGTATTGTGGCTCGTCTTCCTTGAACGGATTCGTGCGAACGTAGACACATACACTGGCTGCGACGGATCCATCATATCTAAGTTTTTCTGCTGCTTTGGTAGCGAAGTAAGATACCGATTCGGCCAGGTCATCCAGTGCAGTCACTTCCGAGCCGAATGATCTGGACACCATAATTTGCTGCCGTGGAGTGCCGGCTTCCTCCAACTCGATGCATGGAATGCCGTTGAGTTCCTGCAATGTACGTTCCAGAACCACAGAGAATTGCTCTCGGATAGCCTTTTGGCTGGCCGTTCTCAGGTCTTCGACAGTTTCGATGTTCATTGTGAGTAGTTTTTCTGTAATGCGTCGGCCAACACCCCACGCTTCACCCACCGGTATGCTCGCAAATAGTGCGCTGCACTCTTGTTCATCCAGCCGGCCAAAATCACACACGCCATTTTCACCAGCCAGTCCTTTTTTTGCACAGTGATTCGCTAACTTGGCAAGCGTCTTGGTATCAGCAATGCCAACACAAACAGGGATACCGACGTTGTGCTTCACGGTTTGTCGAATCCTCTGGCCGTAGGTCATCAGCGATTGCGGCTCGAAACCATTGAGGTCAAGAAAGCATTCGTCGATGGAATAGATTTCCTGCTTGGGTGAAAAATTGGACAAAATGGACATCACCCGTGCAGACAGGTCGCCATACAAAGTGTAGTTGCTGGAGAACGCGATAATGCCATACTGCTTCGCCAGTTTTTCCATCTTGAACCACGGCTCGCCCATCTTGAGGCCGAGCGCCTTAACTTCATTCGATCGGGAGACAGCCACCCCATCATTATTGGAGAGCACAACTACTGGCTTGTCCTCCAGTTTGGGGTTGAACATCCGTTCGCATGAGACATAAAAGTTATTACAATCGACAAGGGCGATGGGCATGGCATCAGCCTTTAACAAACCTTTTCACAGTCGATGTCACAACTCCCCACACTTGCAGCTCCTGCCCGTCCTTGAGTTCGATTTCCTTGAAGCGTGGATTTTCCGGTTTAAGAATAACTTTGCTGCCACGTTGGATGAAACGCTTAACCGTTAGCTCATTGTCGATCACGGCTATCACGATGTCACCGGACGATGGGGTGAGTGATTTGTCGACCACGAGAAGATTTCCATCAAATATGCCTGCGCCCACCATGCTGTTTCCCTTGGCACGCACGAAAAATGTTGAATCCTTATGCGGAACCAGGTGTTCGTCCAGGCTCAACCTGCCTTCAATGTAATCATCGGCTGGAGAAGGGAATCCAGCGGGAACATTGTGGCCAAACAAGGGTACTAGAATGGGCAGTATGCCGATCGCCGGTAGCTTGAAGAAAATTTGCTGCGAGGTGCTAATCATGGTGGTCAACGGACAGGATGAACGTTTGACACATCATAGAGAACGTCCGTTCTGTTGTCAAACCAATCAGGTTTGCATAGGTAGTGGCACTATCAGCCCAGCATCATCCCTCAACCCCACCCGGTTAACTTCGCGGGTGACAGCCCATGCTTGCATCGATTCGGGATCATGCGGTCGAATCAGGGGTAACAACTTGTCAGCCTGATGCTCTAGCGGGGACAGCCAAGTAGCCCATTGGTCAGGGTCAAGGATTACGGGCATCCGGTCATGGATCGGTTCCATGAGCTTGTTAACGTTGGTAGTGATGATGCAGCAACTCTCGATGGTTTCCCCTTCCTTCGGATGCCACGTCTCCCAAAGCCCGGCGAACGCCATCGGAACGCCTGATTTGAGTCTGATGTACCACGGCTGTTTAACGCCCTTCTCGGTCTCCCATTCATAAAAGCCGGAAGCGGGTATGAGGCAGCGTCGGGACTTGAAGGCAGACCTGAATGATGGTTTCTCGGCAACAGTTTCACCACGGGCATTGGCTAGCTTATTGCCGATCGCGGCGTCTTTTGCCCACGATGGAATCAGTCCCCATTTCATTTTGTGGAGATGTCTGCGTCCTTCCTTATCACCAGTGATGGTACATATCCGAGACGAAGGGGCGATGTTCCAGGAGGGGGAGAATTCCGGATTGCCGGATAGATAAAAGTATTCAGCAAACTTGAGGGGATTTTCGTTCAGTGCAAAGCGGCCACACATATCAATCAACCCTCTTAAACCGAAATTGCTGGTGATTTGGCACATACCGTTTCCAAGCCTCTATCCAATTTGTTCTCATCGCGTGTTGTGCTTCAACAAGTGATATTTCTTGCGCGCATACCATCTTGTAAAGCACAAACTCCAGCCTATCCTTCTTCTTGGCATTCCATTCGCTGATTCGTGGCTCTGGCCACAGGTTGCGTGGATCATCTGGTGCGCCACCAATTGAAAGGGCGATCAGATGGTCTTCTTCGTAATGCTTGGGATTTTTGTCTGCATAGCCGTACTCGCGCAACTGCCGCTTCTTGAGTTTGTTCGTGAAGTGAGCGGGCGGTCGAATCGTTTTGGTATAGCCTTTGACACAGACTGTGGAGTGGATATTTTCTTGGGTAACGTTGGAATTGATTGCGCCGGGGGTAAGCACATGATCGGGCAGGTCAGATGCCCATGCAGGGAAAGAAAGAGCCAGCGCAAAGGTGGCCAGCAGCAGAAGGAATCGGGTACAGTAGAACTTCATTTTCGGAGAATCCCCATGTCTGATTTATCGACGTTTGGACAATATAACAAACTCGCTGATCTTCTTATCGAAAAAGTGAGCAAGGAGGACCTGGCTGAATGCGCGAGGCTGTTGGCCATGAATGTGGCGCACTATCAGTCGAAGTACGGCGAGTTACCGCTTGATGAAAAACTCGCCCTGATCGGCATGACCAAGCCCAATGTAGAGCAAATTCAGCTTATGACAGATGGAATTGAGATTCTCGTTGGGGTTCTTAGCAATGTTGTAGTGGGGATTGAGCAAGCGAGACATTGAACGTCAAAAAACGGAACTTGGTGACATGCCGCTCCCGACACACTGCCGCCCGTTCGGAGAATCGCCATGAAGTTCCGCAACTCGGCCTTAGCGGACTAAGTCGATTTCCTAAAAAGGTTGTTGGTGCAGCCTGCCGGGATGTCTGCTTTCAACTTTTTCTAACAGTCACTTTCGGCTTCTTGGCTCCTTTGGTCAACCCACGACTAGGAGTGTTACGCCTGTTGGTGCTCTGCCTACTAAGCCCAGACTTCTTGACAAAATCTCCCTCCTGAAAATTTAAGTGAGTTGCAGCGTATCTCTCAGCCGTTTCATGATTCGACACACGAATTCCGCGAAATGCACGAGGAATACTTGGTTCACTACGATACCCAAGTGGGGAGTCATTTGCAAAAACCAGATATGTGTTATCCCAGAATATTTCGAAAACTGGCCGTGCAACAGTCTGCAAAAATCGTACTTCCAGAAGGAAGGGGTATTTCACTACCAAAGCATTCAACCGTGCAATTGGCGACTTAGGTGAATCCTTGCCACTGATCTGCGAATCATCAATCCGATCGGCAATATATATCTTAATTCTCACCCGTCGCTGAAGCGCTTTGTTCATTGCATCTTCAAAATCTACCGAGAATCTCGACTCGTTTGGTATTGTTGTGGTGACTATGAGTTCATGCTTAGCGTTCAATAGAGCTTCCTTTAAGCAGAGAGGGAACTCAGCGGCACCCATGTGTCGAACCGGGATGGTTGCAAGCTCAGACTCGACGTCTTCTAACTCTTGGACATATTGCGCGAACTGGCCCCGTACATTCTCTGTGGCGTCGTCTTCGGCTAGCCTGGGTGCAATAGTGGTAATGCGCCAATTAAGAACTGCGCGCCTTCTGGATAAGTCTTCGTGGCTTTCGCCGGATGCTGTAGCAATATTTAATTCGCGCAAACGATTTTCAACCGCAAGTGCTCCAGCGCGCCGATAAAACCGCTGATCTGCACCAACATGTAGCCCTCCGTCCTTCAACGCAAAAGAAGAACTCAGCTTTTCATCAATCTGGCCATCAATTGCCAGTTTAACCACAGGAGCGGACTTGCCATTTTCGTATATCAAAAATGCGGCATGTCGGTACTTGTGAAGTGTCCGGCGAACTCTAACAAATCTGAGAATGCTTTCTCGATCATCAGTTATATCCAACTCGCGAACAGCTCTGCGATAGGCTTGGATGGTCTTCACATCCAATTCATCAGTTGAGGGTGTTCTCAAGATCGCGGGGAATCGTACCTTCAACTCATGTCCCCGCTTAACACGTTCCGAGACAAGTTCTTGACGGCTGAGAATTGGAGTTTCAGTAATAGGGTCCCACATTACGAAGATAGTCTTGTCGATATGAACGCAGTCCCCGTTTTGCTGAAGAGCCTCCTTTCCCCGGCGCAATAGAGAAATACGCCCATCGATCCCAATAACGACCATCTCATCTGATTTCATTTGCTCTATTAATATGTCCATAAACCTCTCGCTGAATCCTAGGAATGCCGCAATTTCCTGGCTAGTATCGAGACCAACATCACAAGTCTTGAGCACAAATTCGACGGGGCTAGGGAGTTCACGCCGCTCAACCGCCAAGACGTCAACAGTGAGCAGCTGGCATGGGATAAGGGCAGGGAGGTAGTCCACAAGCGGCTGCCCGTCATGAGATGAATACCGTTGTGCGATCTCGTCCATTGTTACGCTTTTTCAACCGCACAAAAATCAGGATTCTCACTGATGTGATTAAGTACTTTTAAAAATGGATTATTTCCTTTCACTGAGCGACAGAACCTATCGTCACCAACAATTACAAGCGCATCTTTGGCTCTCGACAAAGCCACATTTAACCGCCTGCGTTCTCGCTGAAATCCGAGTTGTTGGCGATCATTTGATCGAGTCACACTGTAGATACAAACGTCGGCATCTCTGCCCTGAAAGGCGTCAACGGTATTAACTTCGATATCCATATTCCTCCGAGAACTAGTTTCCTGCTCAAGAGCCTCATTTAGTGCGCGAACTTGAGCTGCATAGGAAGAAATTATCGCTACTTTAACGCCTATTCGCCCTCGACTAAGAGCATCTGAGAGTCTTCGCAAACATGCCATAATAATTTGCACCTCGTCACGATTTGCGAAACTTGACCCACTTGGCACCTCTCTATAATTCTTGCTGGACGTAGATATCCATGTGACAGGTTTTGGAAAAGCAATTGCGATATTTGAGTTTCTCTCATCGTTTAAGCGTACATTCTCTAATTCCCCGTGGTAGAAAACCTCGCTGATTAACTGCCCTATACCACTCACCATTCTTCGTTGTTGCCTCAGCTGACCTTTATTCGTTTCAGGAAGCCCTTCCAACATGATAGAAAGCATCGTCTTTTCCAGATCAGCACTACTCGCTCCATCAACTTTTGTTAAGGAGCGATCTTCAAAGAATGGAGGAAGCTGCTCAGGGTCGCCGACCAGTACCCACGATTTGCTACGTGCCATTGGTACAAGTGTTTCTGTTGCAGTAGCTTTAGATGCCTCATCTATGATGCAAAGGTCGTAGGACTGCTGGTAAATTGCAGGAGTGCTTGCTAGCCCAATGCACGTTCCAGCTGCAACGCGAGACTCACTTAACACTGCGCCATGAAGGCAACGGGCATCTCCGAGGCGGTCAAACCAATCGAGTTGGAGAGTGATAAGCGATTTTAACTTCACCCCTTCCTTGACTGTCGGATTCAATGCTTCGATCCACTCATTTGCACTGGTTTCATCTGCGTCTGCAATTGCGGTGCCATAGTCGCTGCAAGCACGCAAGTCCGCTTCCAGTCTTGCAATTCTACTGGCAATGTTTTCTCGTTCGGTCCTCAACCGCTCTCTTCGGTCAAGCAGCGTTGTCGTTTCCAACAAGACCCGGTCACCATCGGGTGTGCCTGTTTCGTTTAATACGCGTTCACGGTCTGCGTCAATGCGCGACTCCTCTTCTATTAAGCCTAGCAAATCATCGTTAATTTGGTTGAGTCGGCGTTTACTATTGACCAAGAGACTCCCCAATATTGCGACCTCAACTTCCTGACTATCAACCCCGAGATCGGCTGCATATCTCTCCATAAATTTTCGAGCACGTTCCTCAGCGACCGCCCCCCATTTGCGAGCCTTTTGATCAAGCGTGAGGCTCCTGACAGAGGCCTGGACTTTTATCGCACTACTTGCAGAGGTAGAAGTCACGCGTACGATTTCATCGCTTAGTCCGTTCTCCTGTAGTTTCGTGATGACATGATCGAGAGCCACATGAGTCTGTGAACTTAGCAATATGCGCTTATTTGGGTTTCTTCTGAGGTAAACAGAAATCAGTTCAGCGATCAGCGTTGTCTTACCTGTGCCTGGTGGTCCCTTTACCGCATGTATACTTCGCACTCCAAGCGTTGCATCCAAGATTTCTAACTTGTCCGGACTTAGGGTGGTCTGAGAACGGTCGATGCCAGCAGGCTCGGGAGGCGTAGCTGAGGATGGATCACAAATTATATCTAGAAGCTTCGGACTGACAGCTCTATCTCTGCGAATTTCTTCGATGGCATTTCGCTGGCGACTGATGGCCTGTCGTTCAGCTTCAGTATTACTTTCTATTGCTGCGCCAGACTGCGGTACGAGATGCGCTGCCCCCAACACTAACTTCATTATTAGTTGGTCAGCCACGACATCTTCAACTGAAAAGATAAGTGGTCGACCTGATGACAGTTGAATCACTACAGACTCACCGACCGAATCCTCAGTAAACTCGTCTATGATCGTAGCTATAAAACGATCTCCGTCCTGCTTTATTGATTTGGCTCTCAGGCGCATCTGTTTCGATTTGTAGTAACGTTCCTTTTCTCGAAGAAACGTATTCCAAGAGTCGAACCATCTAAAACGCGCTCGTTCATCGTTTTGTCGCTGAAGATCGTCCTCGCCCATCTGAAGGAACATTATTAATGATCGGACACTTTGCAGGCAATTTGATCCAAAAGGTGGGTTCCCGAACACGACAGACATGTGCTCCAGTCTCACCATTTCCTCCCGCCTCCGTTGGGCAAGTGCCGGGCTTTCGAAGTCGATATGAGTAACTATGAAGCGATCATGCAACTGCTGATTCAAAGAGCAGCGCAGCATCGCCATAGTACCCACGAGGGTTATCTGCGGTGTGCCAAGTGCATCATCTATGCTTGCGGCGCATTCGTGAGAAAATATATCAACGATGAGCCCATTGATCTGCGAATCTGAAAGATTCGAATAAGCCGCCTTTACTTGCCCAAGAGCTTTTGGAGACCATTCTAGATAGACAACCCACTTGACTGAGGACTGCCCCATTGCCGTGAAATGAAATCGATCAATGGCCGCCATTAATATCGACGCCGTCTCATGTCGAGCATCTCGATCAATGGACAATGCTCTTTCTAGTTCTGCCTTTGGGGTCTCGTTCACACGAAGGGCACGTAGCCCAGCCTGAAGTTCGGCTAGATCATGGTATATTTTTCCGGTCAGGCAAGAAACGGTGATCGCTGCCCATGAATAAATGTCCCTTCTCTCTGGCAGAAATCCATCATCTACCTCAGATGGCGTATATGGTTGCGATCCTGCAAATTTTAAGGTGGGTCCGATCTGAGGTTTGTCTAGACACCTCGCAATTCCGAAGTCAATCACGTACGGAATATCTCCCTCTCCAATCATTATGTTGTGGGGTTTCATATCACGGTGTGAGATGCGACGACCGTGTGCATATTGCATCGCCCCAAGGATCAGGCGACCGAAGCGCTCGTAGTAGTCCTTCCAGTTCATCGGCCCGGACGAGGCTATACGTTTAGCCAGATCATCTTTGAGCCAGGGTAATATGAGGTAAGGAGAACCATCATTAGTTTTCCCTGCGCTAATTAAGGAAATAATGTTGGGGTGTGAGAGCTTATTCAATGCATCGTATTCACGATCAAAGGCTAAAAGGTCATCACTTGACCCGCCACCGCTCTTAACGGTTTTGATGGCAAACAATTGTCCCGTGATTATGTCCTCCGCACGATAAATGCTAGACATCCCCCCTTTTGAGAAAACGAGTTCCTTTACCATGTACCGATCATCGACCAGATCGCCGATCGAGAATTTACCTTCGACAACATCAGTATTCATGATCATCCCATTGGTATTCAGAACAGCGCATAGTTTTGTCAATCCGGCATAAATCTCTTTAATCCGCTCTCGTATTCATCGAACATCGTGCCCAAATGCATATGAAATAGCAACTGCAAAGCTCGACGTGATGCTGTGAACGCCAAAAGAAATCCGCTTATGTGCCCGCACGGATTCCCTGCCAATGCCCCACATAGCGGGCATCCAGATGTTGGTGGAAATTTACATGTAACTGTTCGCTTGAGTTTAGAAACTGACCGTCATTTTCTCGGCCTTACCGGACTCTGGCGGTTTGCTGAAAAGGTTGTCGGTGCAGCCTGCTGGAATATCCGCTTCCAACTTTTTCGAACAATCACTTTTAACCCCAAGGCGACGCTGAACAATACTGTCATCAGCGCCACAAAGTAGTCGTTAGCTACTTAGGGGCGTTTGGCCGCGTGGCCTCTCGATGATAGGTGCGAAATGAGGTGGGACATCTCTGCCGTAGAGATGTCACTGGGAGGAAAATGATGCTAATGTTCCGGCTTGGCGTTATTAGGTTGACATATGACGAATTACGGGAAAGAAAGCGGCATCGCAATAACGACTGCAAGGATCCAAAACTTCCGCTCGCTGGCTAACATTGAGGTGGGCCTGAGCGATCTAACCGTCCTCATTGGAGCTAATAATGCCGGCAAGACCAGCTTCTTGGACGCGTTGTTCGCAGCGGTGGGCAGCGGCCGGAAATTGCTCGGACCCGACGACGTGCGTCTGGCGCCAGGGGAGGCGAACGCTCCTAAGACGCGGGAAGTGCTGATTGACATCAAACTGCGTCCTATAGGGGACGACGGCAACATTGCCGACAAGTATCCCGCAGGCAGTTTTTGGACCGGCCTTTGGGGCACGCCGGGTATAGCAACCGACGATGACTTCAACGAGTTCACGCCCATCCGCACCACACTGAAGTGGAGTGACATGAAGGGAGAATATATCGTTGAGCGCAAGTTTCTGAAGGAGTGGAAGCCTTTCGCCGACTGGACGACTGCGACGACGCACGACAGGCCGCTGGGGGCGGCACAGATGGAGCCACTCGCACTTCACTACATGGATGCCAAGCGGGACCTCGACGAGGACCTTCGCAGGCCTGGCTCTTTCTGGAGACGTCTGACGGATGACCTGGGACTCAACGACGCCGACATCGCCGTAATGGAAGGCGCTCTTTCTGACATCAATCATGAGATTGTTGCCAAGAGCGAAATCCTGAAGCACCTCAAAGAAAATTTGGCTGACTTGCAAAACGTAGTGTCGGCCGATAGCGGCGAGGTCGACATCGCTCCGGTCGCCAGGAAGCTCCGCGATTTATCCAAGGGCGTCGACGTCTCCTTCAACACAACGGGCGCGCAGTCCTTTCCGCTGGCGCGCCATGGGATGGGAACACGTAGTCTCGCTTCCCTGCTGGTGTTCAGAGCCTATGTGTCTTGGAGAAACAAACAAGCGACCAAGGGCGGCGATAAGGTCCATTCGGTCTTGGGCCTAGAAGAGCCAGAGTCGCACCTACACCCACAGGCCCAACGCTCGCTTTTTGCACACATAAGAGCGATTCCGGGCCAGCGTATCGTGAGCACACATTCCCCTTACTTTGCAGGCCAGGCGCAGCTCGAAGACCTTCGGCTATTCATTAAGAGTGGGGGTGACACCATCGTTTCCCGATTGGACCTAAACTCGTTGAAGGACCCGAACGATGTGCGCAAGCTCCAAGAGACAGTCATAGACACGAGAGGCGACCTCTTGTTCTCCCGCGGCCTGGTACTGTTTGAGGGCCAGACGGAGGAACAGGCGCTTCCAATTTGGGCGCATAGGTACTGGGGGGCTAACATACATGAGCTCGGCTTTTGCTTCGTGCGCGTAAACGGCACGGACTATTTTCCTTTCGTATGGCTTGCCAAGGAGTTGCGGATCCCTTGGTATGTATTCGCTGACGGCGAAGCTTCTGCAGTCAAGGACCTGGACGCCGCATTGAAGAAGGCAGGCGAACCCACTTCGGTACATTGCACAAACGTTGTCGTGCAATCCGCCGGCAAAAACTTCGAATCCCAACTGATCGACGAAGGTTACATGGCAGAGATCGAGCAGGCGCTAAACGAGATGAGCGGGGCGAAGACGTTTCTGGACGACTTCATCGCTTCCATGCACGGCCAAAAAGGTAAGAAGGGCGTACTCAGGGACTATCAGTCAGCCGGAGGCAGGGTGCGCGCTGCCTTCGACGCAATATCGGGTGCCAAAACAAGCGTGTCTAAACACCTGGCCCAGGTGATAACGTCGGCTGCAGACCCAGCGCGGAGATTCCCGTCTAAAATCAAAAAACTGTTCGAGATCGTCGGCCTCGAGCACGGATTGAAGAAGTGCAAGGATGAGTCGTGACGAGCGTTTTCAAGACAAGGCTATCAGCCGAGCAGTTAGAGGTTGTGTGTCATATCGAAGGGCCACTGCTCGTTGAAGCTGGGCCCGGGTCTGGCAAGACTCGCGTCCTCACTGAGCGAATCCGTCACCTCTTGACCAAAGTTTCTGGGCATTTCCGCATTCTGGCACTGACCTTCACGAACAAGGCAGCCGACGAGATGAAGGATCGGCTGCTCGACCTTGGCGACGAGCGCGAACGTGCCTTCATCGGCACCCTTCACAGCTTCTGTCTGGATATGCTCACCGAACGGGGAAAGCTGGTGGGCGTACAGGGCACCCCCAATATCTTCGAACAGTTCAAGGACCGTAAAGAGGTCTTGCTCAAAGCCATTGAGGAAGACCCCCTGCTGTCGGACGAAATCAACCAGATCGAGGACTCGAAGGAGCGCAATAGGCGGGTGGACGGATGGCTGACTGGCATTTCCAACATCAAGTCACATCCAATCTCGTACGCGGTGATTGAGGACGAGCTGACTCAACATGTTATGGATGCCTACGAGGCCGGGATGCGAGCCTGCAACGCATACGATTTCGACGACCTGCTGCTGCTCGCCTATAGGCTCCTTGTCGGGAACCCCAAGCTAGCGGATCTCTACCGTCGGCTCTACCAGTTCGTGTGTATCGACGAAGCGCAAGACATGAATGAGGCCCAGTACGCAGTGATCTGCGCGTTGTGCTCCGATGGCTACAAGAACGTCATGATGGTGGGGGACCCGCGGCAGTCTATCTACGGCTTCAACACGTCCGGTCCTGAATACATGGAGCGCTTCGGCGTGGAATTCGCGGCCAAGAGAATCGAGCTGACCGCGAACTACCGCTCGTCGAGAGCAGTGGTAAAAGTGGCACAGTTGCAGGATCCAAACTATATGGTCGCCATGCAGTTGCCAATTGAGGGATCGGTCACAATCCTTGTGGGGCAAGACGAACAGGACGAAGCTAAGCAAATCGCCGATGAGCTCCAGCGGTTGTTCTCCGAAGGTCATCCAGATGTGGAGGGCGGTGTCGAGCCATCCAAGTGCGCGATTCTCGGGCGTACCAGGTTCGCTCTACTTGCCATTGAGGCCTTGCTCAAGGAGAGGAATGTTCCTTACTACAAGCGGCTGACGGCGAACCATGAAAACGAGTCCGAAGTGGTAGACGACTTCCAATTGGCCATACGGGTCTTGGCAAATCCGATGGACCGCTTGCACTTGTCCGCTCTTGCGAAGAAATGGAAAGTGGCCTTTCCTCTCATGTCCGACTACAAGTCCGACTACGTGTCCGCGCTAAGGGGCATGGCAGAGGCGGCGAGCGGCACGCGGCCGCTGGCGATATACGAAGCCATCGAAGCCATCGCGAATAACCAGTCACGCCTGGACCTAATGCCGGCGTTGAGCATACTGGAGAGGTACGCCGACGGCCTTGAGGAGCCCGACCGCCTGGCCATCTACGAGGATGTGGCGGTTTTCCGGCAGGAGTGGGATCAATACCTGCGAGCGGCCGGCGGATCGAAGGCGCTAAGCAGTTTCATCAGCAGCAAAGCCCTCGGCAATACGCAGAAGGCTGCCCGCGAGGGGGTTGCGTTACTAACCGTTCACTCGTCCAAAGGGCTCGAATTCGATGTTGTGTTCATCGCTGGGATGGCTGAAGGCACTTTTCCCGACTATCGTGCGACTGGCGCAAAGGAGCAAGCCGAAGAGCGCAGAAATGCGTTTGTAGCTGTCACGCGTTCGAAGCGGCTGCTCTATCTTAGCTACCCAGCCAGTCGCGTTATGCCATGGGGCGGAACCCGGCGTCAAGTGCGATCCCGGTTCTTAACTAATTTGAGCTAACGTCGGACGAACCACTGACCTCACCAGCAGGTTCTCCAAGGATGGGCATCACTTAACGCTGACATTCATAAAAGTTCACTGTTGGCAGGAAGTGACTGTTCGAAAAATTCGATAGCGGACATCCCGGCAGGCCGTACAGATCCCATTTCCAACAAAACGTCAAGGTCTTCTAAGGCCGACTTCCAGACCGTCTTCATTTCGGCCTTACCGGGAGTCCGTGACTGAGGGCAGGGGAATGATGGCATGACGGCGGGTTTAGCCGCGTCTAAGCAACGCACGCTGCCTCACGGAAAGCGCGTGTGCGGCGATTTGGATGGGGGCGAGGTGAGCCTCTTCGACCAAAAACACACGCACCATGGGGAGGTTTAGTACATCAGTGATTTAAAATCGATTGGGTCTGGCCGCTTGTTTTTAGAGAGCCAGATTGCCGCTTCTCCTTTGCAGGAGACGACTTCACTATCGCTTATTCCAGAGCGCCATCTAAGACTCCCAGATCCCCCGCCAAAAGTTTCTGCAAATATTTCTGTGACGCATGCATGAAAGGTATCTACGGTTCCATTTAGGCCAGTCCCAAGCGAAAAAGCCAATAATTCTGCTGCTTGCCCATTGTATTTGTCGACCGCCAGACTTAGGGTGTTATTTGCTTTTGTTGGGTCGTAGAATGGAGCTTGTTTTTTGATGATCATTTCACCCATCAAATATCCCCAATGCCGGGCATATTTTTTACCGATTTCAAGGGCCGTTAATAAGTCCCATTCATGTTGCCAATCTTTTTGAGACCGGTACCAATACGCCATTCTTATTCCTGCGAGAGGTAAGTGCAATTCATCCCATGCCATCTTGAGATATTGGATCGCACGGGCTTTGTCCTGAGGAACACCCGCTCGCCCATCAGAATACATTACCCCGAGGTTGTAGGCCGCTTTGGGATTGGTTTTAGCGCAATATAAAAACCATTTCTCTGCTTTTACAGAATCCTGCTTTATCCCTTTCCCTGCCTCGAATAAATAACCAACAAAATTACACGCCGAGGAGTCGCCTTTTTTTGCATAAAAAAATAATTTGTTTGGGGTGGTATTTTTGGTAATTGCTGCATTGAATTCTGACAGAATTATCTGCTGATTATTTGATACTTCAGGTGCCGCTTTGAACTTTGCATACAAAGCCGTCAGATCAAAATCAGGCTTTAAGTCATCTTCACTTTTTGCCTGAGCATTTGCTGCTAGCGCAACCATTAAAATCAATACAAGTTTCTTGATTTCCATTTTGTGAAATTATTACGATAATTGCTAATTATACACAAGTGCAATAGAATCACTTAATGCGTATTTGCCTATTTTTGATATTGATTTTGATGTCTCCTTATTCCTTTTCCGGTATTCAAAACCGTTATTGTTTTGATGATGCAGCCGATAAAGCCGGGGTTAATAAAGACATTTTGATCGCAATCGCAATGGTTGAATCACAGCTTGATAGAACTGCTGTTCACAAGAACAGCAATGGAACAGAAGATGTTGGTGTTATGCAGATCAACTCAAGCCATTTTGAATTTCTTAAATCCGTTGGGATCGAGCGTAAAGATCTCTTCAATGCTTGTATCAATATCCATGTTGCTGCACTGCTTCTGAAAGAGTGCATGAGAATACATGGGAATACGTGGACTGCTGTAGGCGCTTTCAATGCAGGGCATTCAAAAACAGCCAAGGCAGAACGGAATAGGGCGATATATAAAATGAAAGTCTGGCTTAAATACAAGCAGCTAAAGGCGATCGCTTGATGCCCATACCGGACTTGTCGTGGTCAGGACAACCGGTAGTTTCAACATCAACGCAAGGACAAAAATAATGAAGGCTATGATCAGTGGTTTTTTAATGTTTTCTATTGTTGGCTGGGCGTTATGGGCGCTTTCAGCCAAAACAGATTGTGATCAGGTTCAACGCTTCGCGGCTCCAGTCAATCTTGTTTCATGGGGCGCTCGTGAGTTATCCGCAAATTGGATAGACAACGAAGAGCGCACGTCCGCATACGTCTGGTCTGCTGAGGCAAGAGAGACAGCTGAAAAGTTGATTGCAAGAACCTTTTTTTCAAAAGAACTGCGTTGTGTTTGGAGTAAATCATGATGATCAATAATGAAATGGCAATGATAATCGGCGCTGTATTTCTTGGCGCTTTTTCCGCAATTTTGGCTGCTTGGATTGTCCGTGCAGTCTTTTTTATTTTGAGTAGCTCTGTGTTTTGGATGGTTGGTTGTGTAGTGCAATTTGTGCGGCTAAAAGGTTGCCAGGTGATCGACTTTATTCAGGTAAAGATTTCGGAACGCCGGGCTAATGTCAAATAAGCTCTTCATTAACACCTCTAAAAATGAAGAGGAAATCGTTAATTGTCTAAACGACATAATCATCCGGGCGGTTCAAGAGCGTGTTGCTGACGTTCATTTTCAGCAGACCGACGGGCTTTGCCGTGTTCGTTTCCGCATGCCTGGCGGTTCGCTGGTAAATCACAAGGATATTGATCGCTTATGGATGACGGTTATTGACGAGAAGATCCGCGCCCGCGCGCGTCTTTCAGTTACCGACAGGATGGGGATGCAAGATGGACGCATCAGTTTGAAGATAAGCAACTGCAATGTTGACATCCGCGTAGCAATCTCACCAGGGGTGAATGGCAGTCAATTGATCGTCTGCCGCCTCTTGGATCAGTCGAATTCTAACAGGCGTCTTGCTGATATCAACATGACGCCTGCTGTGCGCGAGGCATTCGACCGCGTACTGCTTGAGCCGAATGGTTTGCTCCTCGTTACCGGGCCGACCGGCTCCGGAAAGACAACGACATTGTATGCGTTACTCAATGAACTCAATAATGAGGCGCGCAACATCATCACGATCGAAAATCCTGTCGAGTATCGTATTCCGGAATTTCACCAGATCAACGTCGATGGTCAGTCCGTCACTTTTGCCGGGGCGTTGCGCTCTGTACTTCGCCAAGATCCAGATGTGATATTGATCGGCGAGATTCGTGACCAGGAGACCGCCAATATAGCGGTTCAGGCGGCCATCACCGGCCACCTGGTTCTATCGACATTGCATGCAAACAATGCTGCCATGGCGATCACGCGAATGCTTGAATTTGGCATTGATCCGCACACTTTATCTGCAGCTCTGCGCGGGGTGACAGCCCAGCGCCTTATCAGGACGCTCGCCAACCCAGAGGAATGCGTTCGCGCGCTTCCCAATGAGGCAGAGAAAGCCTGGCTCAGGGCGAGTAATGTTTTCAGGCCTGACGCAGAATATTTGCGTCCAACCGAGCCGAAGAATTACAAGGGCTTCACCCCGGTGATGGAAGTCATTCTCGCGGATCATCGCGTAAAGAAGGCATTCCTTCATGGAGTGGATGAGATATATGCCGCAGCGAGTCGCCAATCTCAATTCGAGACGCTGGCTCAAGCTGCCGAGCATTTTGCGTACTACGGGCTGACTTCTCTTGAAGAGGCTTGTCGTGTTTCCTCAGTACAAGAGGCCCCCACCATCAAGAATCGTCGCATTGGCCAAGTTCTTGTGGAAAAAGGTCATGTTTCTGCAGGGGATATGTATAACCTGCTTTCGTTGCAGTCTGAATGCCGCAAGCAAGGCAACCATCATAGAATCGGGAAAATGCTGCTGGACCGAGGGATGTGTTCCGCTGAAGATTTGATGGATGCAGTCGGCTTTACCGCAGAAGCTCATGATGTCTTGTTGCGCATCTGCATAACAGAAGAGCGCCGGCATGCTCTTGCGAATTTGGTTCATAAATGGACTCCAGGCGTGGATTCCCTATTCAAGACGGCGCTGGATTCCAATCTTGTTTCTTCTGAGGAGCTGACTGATGCGAACACTTTTTAATTTGGCATTCGTGATCGTTTTAACTTCTTCTCAGTGTGCATCTGCTGATACCCAGCCTTCTGCTATGCCGAACCCGATCAAGGATGTGACTCCGTATGTCGAAAAGGATAAGACCTCAGTCATTGCCTTCTACAGATTTGGTTGCCCGGCATGCCGCATGTTCCATTCATCACTTTCTGCCTGGGGGAAGTCGCTGCCCAAAGGCATCTCTTTCCAATTCTATCCTGTTGTAGAGTCGGGTGACGGGCGTGACATCTCTGACGAAACGATGCTGGGATTGCAGACTTATTGGGTTGCCAAGCGAATAGGCACACCGGCACAGCAAGAGTCCTTTGCTGCCGAAGCATACTCTCTGGTTCAGGATGAAAAGGTCGGCGCTAACCGTGATCGGTGGTTTGACACGCTACTTGCCCAAGGAATGAAGCGCCAAAGCATCGTTTCTGCATGGAAGGCGGAGATTGATCTTGGTGCCGCCCGTTATGATCGGCAGGCGCATTACCGCCCGACCAACACACCATCATTGGTCATCTGCGGCAAGTGGATGATCTCCCCCGATAGCGCAAATGGTGATCCAGAATTATTCGCGCTATTGGCCAACGGACTGGTTTCTCAGTGTGCAGATGAAATTGGTGTCACATATCGGCATTAAGCACACCCATACTGATTTACCTTACCAGTTAGCTATTATCCATTACCCATTTCGGAATTGAGCGGTTTAATCCAGCAAAGACAAGGAATGTTCACTCAAAACCGAGTTTGCTGATTGACACCGCAACCACGCTTGTTTGCTCATTCTCCCTGTTGAATGTGTTAAATGAATCGCACCTGGCGTGTGTCGAAATCAGGCCGGCTGAAATAGAGGAAGCAGCCGGGCAAGATGCTGACCAGATACACCTCGGCGACCTCACCGAGGTCACGGTGAAGGCGATGCGCAAACGCTCGGAGCATGTGGCCGATATCCTGCTGGTTTCCAGCTGGATGTTCGCTGAGGCGCTCTGCACCGACGCGCAACGTGACATCGTCAGGCAGCACTGGATGGCCATCGCGCAGGGCACAGAAGACGCTCATTCCTGAAAGTGGAAGTTGGACGCGAAAGAAGCTGCGTTAAAATCTTTTGTTGCAATACAAATAAATGCAATGGTATATTAAAAGCATGAATAAAGCGGTATTCTTGGTTGAGGTTCTCTGCACCGACGCGCAGCGTGATGTCGTCAGGCAGCACTATCTGACCATCCTGGCCATCGCGCACGTCAAGTAGGCCGGCAGCCACACAAACATGGCCTCAAAATTACCAACCGAGCAGCATTTTCAAAATAGACAACTTGGTTTGTTCCAGCAATTCCTTTGCAACACCGACGATGAGCGACAAAGATTTTCAAATTCCATAGAGCTTTGGGATGCCGTTCCGCGTTACTCCATCTCCCGCCAGGCAATGGTAAAAATGCGTGATGAGCGTGGTAATTTACCCTTGCTTCAACTCGAATTTGAATACCGGGGAACAAAGTTTAGTGTCTCGATCCAGGCAACCCAAATAGAAGAAAAAGACGAGAACAACAAACCCAAAAAATCTAAAGATGGGAAGCCAGTAACAACCGCATATTATCCTAGCGCGAATGAGGAGCTGGTCGAAGAGGTTTTACGGAAATTGGCAGTCGACCAAGAACACGGATTTTTAATTAACGAGAAATCCACCGCTAGAAGCGGGGTCGTTTTTAGCTTGTACCAACTTCGTGAGGAATTGAAACAACGTGGCCACACTCGGTCGTTCGACGAAATCAAATTAAGCCTGGACATTCTATCAGGCAGCAACATCAAGATAATTGCCAACTCACCCACGTCGATAGACCTGCCCTTTGGGAAAAGTAACTACCTGGCAGCATTGACAGGAGTAACTCGCAAAGACATGACGATCGACCCAGGCAAAAAGTGGATGGCGCAATTCCACCCTTTCGTCACGGCAAGTATTGATAAGCTGTCATACCGGCAGTTCAACTATCACCAGTTAATGAGCCACACTACACAGTTGGCGCGATGGCTGCACAAACAACTAATTCTGAAATACACATTTGCCAGCAGGTTAAAACCGTTCGAAATTCGCTATTCAACGATCAAGCGCGATAGCTCCATGCTTTATAACTATACTCGCCCAAGAAAGGCGCAGGAGGCTTGTGACTTCTCGATAAATGAGCTGATAACGAATGGGGTTCTGGCAACGCTAGAGCGGCGCATCGAGGCCGGTGAGCGAGGTAAAATTTTGGACATTGTTTATACGCTTGTTCCTTCCAACGAATTTGTGGCCGAGGTGAAAGCGGCCAACAAACGTCAGACTTCCTAAGTAAGCTTGCGCCGAAGCGCAGGAGACCAGACGCGCTACGCCGCGCCTGCGTCCTCAGCCATTGGCTTCGTCATCGGGTGTGCCGCGCGTGCGACACGGGCTACGCCCCCACCATGCATCCGCCGCCATCGACATAGACTCGTCTTCCGTATCTCATTGGATGATCGCCTCGGGGATATCCCGAAAAATCGACTTCTGATTCCGCTTCAAAATGTACCAAAGTTATTCACAACCGCCCAATTGTCGGTAGGTATAGGGGGCGGGTCGCGCCTTTTTTCGGTAGGTACAGGGGGCGGATGTCGGTAGGTATAGGGGGCGGGTGCAATTTTTCACATCTTTTTGCCTCAAATCACAGAAAAAACTCGGTAGGTATAAGGGGCGGGCCGTTAGAAGTTGCTTGAAAATTAAGCAAAACGAATTTTTCATAGGTAGGTATAGGGGGCAGGTCACGTTTTTTTCGGTAGGTATAGGGGGCGGATCGCCAAAAGAAGCCGCCGCCTCGGTAGGTTTAAGGGGCTGATCGTTTTTGTAAGTTGTTGAAGTATGGCAAGAAAGTACGGCATTTTTTGCGCCTATTCTTTTAGCCTTTGCTTACCCTTTTTTTAACCGTGAATTCCGCACGAAAAGCGAGGGGCACCCCTGCGGGGTTCCCCCACCCTTCGGGCGGCTCCCTCTCCCCAAAAGGTCACGGCTACGCCGTGTTTTTTTTGTTTGGCTGGCGGTACGCCACGGACAGTGGTACACGAACCGCAGTGCGGCAAGCCGCTTGCGTCCCCTATGCACCCGACCGCAAAAAACGCGGTCGGGGGGCAAAGGGGTGTCGCTAGCGCTCCATTCGCGATGAACGATTGAGGTACGCGTAGCTTGTTAAACCAGCTTGGCAGAGAGGTAACCTGACCATGATATGGCATTGCAAATAGTGCAACGGGCTACGGAGAGTGGGGTGGAATCGATTTTAATCTGCTGGCGATAGTGAGTAACAAGCGGTTTAGATCGCGTTTAACTGAAAAATCCGGATGATGTTTATAAATAGTTGCAACAGTATTTTATAGATGATATTCTGCGAAAATGAATTCAAGCCAGATCAAACTCAAATTTCCGAAGTATTCGATGTCCGCGATCATCGTCTCGTTATTTTTTTCTGGTTGTTCAAGTCCTTCTGGGCAATCAGCGATTGTTGATGCCCCATCGGCAGTTAAAAATATTGATCACTTTGTCGGTAAATTTTGCGAGTACCGTTCTAACGACAAGCTGTCCGGCGGGCGTATGTATTCAGAGCAGGGCGGAACAAACCAATTTATTGATAGTTGCAAGCACGTGCATGTGCGCGAGTCCGATACAGTTTTTATTTACATCGGGCAGGTTACTGAAGATCTGACAAGTGACCTGGATGAGTATCTCAACCCAAATGATTATTACTCAGAGCAAGAAATCGCAGAGATAGATTGCTTGCCAAGTTCTCAATGTGATTTGAAACGCATTGATGCCGAGCGTATGCGCGGGCAGTTAATGCGTGGAGCAATCATTCAATTTGATACTGGTTCTTACGAGCCAAAAGACCAATCCATTTTAAATCAAATGGCAGATGCCGCAGTTGGTGGAAAGATATCCGTAGTTGTAATTGGCAATACCGATGCTGTTGGAGCAGATGACTTCAACCTCAAATTGTCGTTGCGACGCGCATCGCGAGTGAAAGAACTTTTGGCAGCTCGTGGCGTGGCATCCGGTCTTATTCAGGTGATCGGCAATGGCAAGCAATATCCAATTGCGGATAACAAAACTAGCGAGGGTAGAGCGATGAATCGTCGAGCCGTAATCAAGGGGGAACAGTCTGATGTCAATGACCATTGAAATGCCAGAGCATGTAGATTCTCAAGCGCAGATTTTATTCTGGGAACTGGATGAGTTTGGTGCCGCCATCGGCATTGTGGGTATAGGCATTATGACCCACTGGATTATGACCAGCTTGATAGTTGTTGTGTTTGCCATACCATTCATCAAGAAAATGAAAAACAATAGTTTGAACGGTGCGGCAATTCATATTGCATGCGCTACAGGAATGTTTTTCTTTAATAAAGAATTTCCTGATTTGCTTGAAATGGATCTGTTTGCATGAAATTTTTCTGGCAACAATCAACTTGGGAAAACGCTACGCGAGCGAACCTGGTCCTGTCTTTTGTTGCACTGATCCTGTCAATAATAGCCCTGTCGGCGGTGTTTTATTCTCAAACAAAACACGAGCGAATTGTTCTTACACCGATAGTGGTTGATAAGAAGATGGTGCTTGATTGGAGTACCGCTGACGAGACTTATATCAAGGCGTTTGCATTGAGTGTGGCTCAGCTTGTCGGTGACTTGACCCCGGAAAACGTTACGTTTGTTGTTGATGCCATGTCGCGGTTTATGCATCCATCTATTTATGCCGATTTGCGAAAAAAAATGCTTGCCGTTTCGATAACTCGACAATTTCGAGAGCTTGCAAATTCTACGAGGTATTTGCCCAGCTCTGTTGAATATGAAGCGGAAACATCAAAAGCGTTTGTGACTGGAATTATGGAGTCATCTACCGCAACTGGAAAAGACAAGCGTCCGATGACCTACGAAATGGTAATCAGAATTGAGAGTGGGATGCCTATCGTTTATTCGTTTGATAACTACTCTGACGTTCCTCATACCAAAGAGTGGATTTCGTCTCATCCGGTCACTGAAAAGGATAGCTCTCAAAAATGAAACGCGGACTTGTTTTATCGCTGATTTTAACGGCCATTTCTTTGCCGGCGTTTGCCGAGCAGAGTATTCCTGGACAAGTGTTGAATGCAGTTTCATCGGGTAGTTCCGATGCGATTCAGGCTCCCGCGAAAAAGCGCAAAAGATTGCCTGGCATTGCAGCCTACACACTGGACACGCGCAACGCGCTGCCGCTTACCGTTGTATCGGTTGGCAACGAAGGCACGCGTATGGTCATGCTGTCGAAGGTGTTTCCCAATCGCATCTCTACACCATTCTATGCCCCCAGGGTGATTGATAGTTCGAACGTGGACATCAAGCAGGATGGTTCAAACATTTTTGTCAGCCCGAAAACAACAGATCCATTTGTTATTTATATCACGGGAAGTGAGCCTGGTGATCAGGTGATTTCTTTGACTTTAATCCCCAAAGACATTCCGGCTCAAACGATTGTTCTTCAAGTTGATACGACCGCTGTGGTGCGTCAGCAAAAGACAGAAAGCTATACACAGCAAGTTATTGAACTGTTGCGTCTGGTAGCAGCAGGAAAAGCTCCTGAGGGGTTTTCAGAGGGGCGCATACCTGATGCTATTGCGATTAATGGCGAGCTATCTATTACTCCAAAATCGCGTTATTCGGGTTCCTGGATGGATATTTATCGTTATTCGGTATTGAATAATGGCAAAGAAATGGCTGAGCTTTCTGAAACATCTTTTTACCGCAAAGGTGTGCGAGCTGTTGCAATTTATCCAAATCTAACCTTGCGTCCAGGCGACACAACTGATGTCTATGTTGTCGCCGACAAGTCCTCTCTGGATGGGGATTAGGCACATGGTAAATAAAGAACATCTGCTTGATAAATGGCGCGCAATGTCACCCAATCGTCGGATGATGATCGCTGGAGGCAGCGGCCTTGGGATTCTTGCATTGCTTACGGTGTTCTTTGGCAGCCCAGCTCCAGCTGATTTAAAAAATACATCAGGGAAGGGGCTTAGCAATTTCTCTGTCCCTATGGACAAAGATATCAGTGTGGAACAACTTGCTGCCCAGTTTGAATCTTTGAGACAAGGCCAGCAAGAGGAAAAAGCGGCGCGCCAACGTCTTGAGGCGGTTAATTTAGAGGCCAGCAAGCAGCCCAAAAACGATCCTCTGACCGCAGATGTGGCTCGCGAAGTTCGTGACTTGCGGGTCGAGATTGATACCTTGAAAACACAAAAAGCAGCCATATTGCCGGGTCCGTTGCCGGACGAACAGCTTCCGCCGTCGGATAGTCCTGGTGCGTTAGAAGCGCCCTCCACTCAGCCGCGTGAGACTAAAGTCGAGAGACCGTTGATACGCATTATTGGAGGCGATCACAAGCGAGAGGAGAAGATTGCTGAAGACGATCAGCAACCTCTGGTTTATTTGCCATCCGGCTCGAATTTCGAAGGCGTTTTAATGAATGGTATGGATGCCCCTACCTCGGGTGCAGCCAAGTCAAATCCGGTTCCAGCACTGATCCGCCTGGATACCGATGCAATTTTGCCGAGTAGATATCGTTACGACGTAAAAGAGTGTTTTTCGATTGTGACTGGTTTTGGTGTGCTTTCTACCGAACGTGCTCAGTTGCAAACGACCACCATTTCTTGCATCAAGACTGATGGTTCTGTCATTGAGTCGAAGCTGGAAGGATATGTGGTTGGTGAAGATGGCAAAGTTGGAATGCGAGGTCGCTTGGTTACAAAACAGGGGCAGTTGCTTGCAAAGACTTTTGCTGCTGGAATTTTATCTGGGATCGGGCAGGCGTTGGCTCCAGTAGCTGTTCCTCAATTAAATGTTAATCCGGGTGTCTCAACACAAGTTCAGATCCCAAGCTTAAACGCCGTCGCAACTGCTGCGACGGCTAATGGGCTGACTGAAACTGCCAAATCGTTGTCGCAGTTTTACTTGGAGATGGCCAAGGAAATGTTTCCTGTAATCGAAATTGATGCGATGCGTCGGGTAACCATCATTCTTGTTCGGGGTGTTGAACTGAACTTGAACGGAGGAAAAAAATGAACTGGAAATTATTGATTTTGTCGGGGGTATCTTTTCTGACTGGTTGTTCTATTTTTAGCCCTGGTGGGAGTAGCGATTTTGCTTGCCCAGGGATGCCAAAAGGGATTGTCTGCAAGACCCCTCGACAAGTCTATGACATTTCTACCAACGAGCAGAAGTCAGGGAAGTCTGGTTACAACCCAGGGCCAGTTGAAGTAGTCATGGTCGGTCGAAACCATATCGGCAATCTTGAACCGGTTCCAGTCTTGGAACAGGCGCGTGTTATGCGGATTTGGATTGCTCCCTGGACAGATAAAAACAAGGATCAGCATTGGCCCGGACTCATATTTACAGTCATGCAAGCGCATCAATGGAAGGTTGGCGATGATAACTTCGAAGGAGTTGAGCCGCCTGTTCCCCATCGTATTTCTTCAGTGTTGCCAATGCCAGCAGCTAAACCTGTTGATGGTGATGGCAATGCGAGATCTCAACCTAAAGCCCAGAATGAGATTTTAAACTAAGAAATCGGCGCAAGCCGTACAGGGCGTTTTTAATCTTTAGAGGGAGAATGGTATGCGTAAGTTGAAGGTAATGTTTTGCGCCGTAGGGGTAGTCTGTGTTCTGGGTGCATTGTTTAGTGGTGCAGCTTTGGCAGCCGGTGATACAACTTTCGGTACGATTGCCACAGCCACCACTCCGGTGGGGATGCTGTATGCCTGGATGAAGGGTTCCATGGGCGTGTTGATTTCGATCATCGCATTGGCAGTGGCAGTTATCTCCGCCATTACCGGCAAGCTGACTGCAGTTGTAACGGCTATCGGTGTTGCGATCATCATGAACGTTGGACCTGCCGTGCTTAACGGTATGTTCGCCGCCACTTTGCCAGTTGTAGCGTGATGCAAGGCAATCTAGCCAGAAATGACTAGATTGCCAAAGCATGTTTCTATTTTGGATTAATAAAATTATTCAATGCATACAGAGCATACAGAATTATCAAAAATCCAACTTCAACCAGAGCGTGCTGGTTTGCCATATAAGCACATTCCGGCCAGGTCTTTCGATCCGGAAAGCGGAGCATTTCTTCTGCAATTTGATTCTGGAGAAAACCGCTTGGGAGTTTGTTTTGAAGCACAACCAATTACTGGTGCAGATGAAAGCACAGTCAGTCGCCTTAAATCTGTTTTGACAACGCGGATGCCGAACGATACGTTTATTCAGTTCGGTCTTTTCTCTGAGCCAGATGTATCGTTGTTGTCAGGGCATTACCTGTCTAAAAAAATAAATGCTGATGGCATTCTTGCTGAGGTTGCTCAAAAGCACGTTGAAATGTTGACGCGCGGCGTTGAAGAGCCTCTTGGAGGCATGAACAACACTTGCTTGAATCGTCAAAAAGTCATTATCAATATTTCAATTCCGTGCGCGCTCACGCCAAGTGCTGATGAGATCAGGTTGGTTTCAGATCTTGCCGCAAAGCTTAAAGAAGGGCTGGGTTCTGCGGGGCTGAATTTGCGGCGGATGGATGAGTCATCTTATCTCGCATTATTGCGTCGCTTTTTCTATTTGTACGATCGAGATGATTTCTCCGTTGATGAATATTCTCCAATCCGTGAGCAGGTATTCGCACCAGCGACATCTGTTGATTTTACAAAAAGTGACGAGATCAATTTTGACGAAGGCAAATATTACGCCAAGATGCTTTCTGTCAAACGTTACCCGAAAACAGCCGGTATTGGACTGATGAATATGCTGATTGGTGATCCTATGGGTTCGCAGAATCAACTTACCGATCCATTTTGGATGTCAGCCACGATCTATTACCCGGATCAAGATAAGAAACAGTCGGCTGTCCGTGCAAAGTATGCATGGTTAACCAATCAGGCAATTGGTCCCGTTGCTCGTTTTATTCCGATGCTGGGTTATAAAAAAAGAGGCATGGACACGCTAATTCACGAGATTGATGGTGATGCCGGAATGCTGTGCGAGCTAAATTTCACCATGACTCTATTTTCTCGCAGCAGGGAAAGGCTGTCTGGATTAACTGCTTCCTGGCGTGCGTGGGCTTCCTCATTTGGTTTTGAAATGCGTGAAGATCGCCGCATCTTGATGCCGCTTTTTTATACTGTCTTGCCGTTCGGACAAAGTGTTCTTGGCATAAAAAACCTATATCGGTTCAGTACGATGTGCGTTTCTCACGTAATTCATCATCTACCTATTCTTGGAAATTGGCTGGGCAGCGGCACGGGTGGGATGGGTTTGTATATCGGACGAAGAGGGCAGTTAGCATTGTTCGATCCCTATGATTCTCCAACAAACTACAACGGATTTATTGTTGCCGAGGCCGGGGCGGGCAAATCGTTCGTTGCACAAAAACTTATTTGCGATATGAGGGCAAATGGCGGTCGTGTTTGGTCTATCGACCAAGGGCGTTCCCAGGAAAAATTGTGTCGCGTACTCGGGGGGCAGTTCATTGAATTTTCCGAAGACAGCGACATTTGCTTAAATCCATTTACCCATGTAGTCGATATCAAAGAAGACATGGACATGCTTAAAGCGGTCATTACCAAAATGGCTGCTCCAGTAGATGGTCTTGATGATTTTAGACAAGCGGCAATCGAAGCAAAGATTCTCGCGGCGTTTAGCGTCGCTGGACACGATTCAGACATTACGCTGGTCGCAGAGCAATGTCTGAACGACAAGGATATGCGTATACGCGATATCGGCACACAACTGTACCCGTTTACTCGCCAAGGATCATTCGGGCGCTGGTTTAACGGCAAGAATAACGTCGATTTGACCAACGATTACGTCGTGCTTGAATTGCAAGAGTTGCATAGCAAGAAAGTTCTGCAACAGGTCGTTTTGCTATTGCTGTTTGGCAGCATTAGCCATGAGATGTATTTGACTCACGGGCGTAAAAAATTGCTTCTTGTCGATGAGGCGTGGTCATTATTGGATGACCCGATCATGGGCAAGGCTATTGAAGCCGCTTATCGGAAAGTTCGTAAACATGATGGTGCAGCATGGATTATTACTCAAAGCATTGCCGACCTGTATGACTCTTCTGTTGGGCGCGCGATCATCGGAAGCTCGGCATGGCAAATTATTTTGCAACAAAAATCCGACTCGATTGAACACGCCCTTAAATCAGGCAACTTGAAGCTGGATCCGTACACCTTAAACATGATGAAGTCGATTCACACAATCCCTGGCAGTTATTCAGAGATGATGATTCGTAGTGGTGATTCGTGGGGAATTGTCCGCTTGGTTGTTGACAGGTTTTCGCAAGTCCTGTTTTCAACAAAAGGTTGGGAGCGAGATGACGTTCTGGAAAGAATTCATGCTGGCGAAGATCCTGTCGATGTAATTAATAATTTGATCGCAGAGCGCGGATAAAGAACAAGGTAGGGGGCAGAGGCTCATAACCGGCTGCGGTAAGCATCACAAGGCCCGTAGGGCGACCCGCCACGGGGTTCGTGGAGATATTCATGGAAAGGAAGCAAGATGAAAAATTTAATACTTAGCGCAAGAGGGAGAAAGATATCTATCGCGATTATTGGTGCATTTTTTGGCATGTTACTTGTACCGCGAAGCGACGCGGCGGCGGCGAGTGTCTTTGTTTTACCAGCGATCATGGCCGGGGTCGCTTTTGGTATTTCCTTCATGCAAATCATTGAAATTGGCAAGATATGGAAAGCTTCCGGGATGGATCAGGGTGCTAAATAATTCGGATTATTTGTCTGTCCTCGAAAAAACCTGGATAGGCATTCTTTTTTTCGCCCTATTATTACTAATAACCGCAACTGTATTAAATTTAAGATTGTTATATGACGAACAGAACGTATCTTGCCTGCAATTCACTTTATATCTTGTCAGATATCACCATGTGGATGAATTCAAGCGTGGCGATATTATTGTATTTACGCCAAACCAGCAGATGGGCTACCTCTTTGACGGGAAAGTTATTGTGAAGATGGTGGGAGCTGTACCCGGTGATATTGTTTCAGTAAGGAATGGTCAGTTCAGCATCAACAACAAAGTATTTGGGTCGCTGGATATCGTTAAGTCAGCATCCAAATACCTGAAGCGCGATATGGCCAGTTTTGATCGCACTGAAACAGTGCCATCAGGCAGCATATTGATGGTTGGAACGTTGCCACATAGCTTTGATGGGCGCTATTGGGGTTTCTTGCCGCAGGATGCGGTGTTGGGTACGGTGTACCCGATTTATTAAGGACGGGACATGACAAAGCAAACAGAGGTCGTTCAGCCAGTCAAATCAAGTTTCAACGTCGCTATCGTCTTCGTGGGTGCAATTGTCCTGGGTGCACTCGCTCTGTTTGGTTGGAAGCAGTATGGAGGACACTTCGGTTCACCAGTTGCTCAGGCATCAACGATATCGAACGTTGTATACCTGGACGTTGGTGGAATCATCTCGGCGGCGACCAAGAAGTTCATCAGCGGCAGCAAGAAGGAGGCGGGTAAGAACGATCCTGCTACCAGTGGTAAAGAGTTCTCCAATCGCATGGCGGCGCTCCTGGATGAGTACCGGCGTACCGGCGTGATGGTCTTGGATAAGCGCTACGTGGTTACGGCCCCTGATGGGCATGACATCACAAGTGAAGTCGCGGCGAAGTTGGAACTGGTTCTGGACAAGTAGGCATGCGGTATGTCCTGACGGCATTCGCGCTGATTCTTGCTGTCGGTGTATGTCACGCCGAGGAAGACCACCCTGACAAAGGGTGGTTTTTCTACGAGACCAATCCAGAGCCAAGGAAGCCCGCTCCTGCGCCAGAAAAAAAGCCTGAACCAGAGGTAAAGCCTGAACCGGTACCGGCAGATAAAAAGCCAATGACGGCTGCATGGATGAAAAAAATGTTGCCCATCCTGCAAGAGCGCGCGCTCGATGACCCAACCAGGGAGAACGTTGCGGCATACGCCTATTTGGTGAGGGTGCTGGGGGACAAGGCGCAACGCTATACCGACGTGCACATGGAGCTGATCAAGACAGACCCATTTCTTGATATGAACAACTCCATGCCGTTCAACGGGACGCAGCGCAATGAGGTGATGAGCGGAGCCGGGGAGGTAAAGCGCAAGGCATTGGCGCTGGTGGCTCAAAAGTCAGCAGGGTTGTTTGTTTTCTTCGATTCCAAGTGCTCGTTCTGCAAGACACAGATTTCAATCGTGAACAGCGTCGCGAAACGCTACAAATTCGAGGTGATGTTTATCTCCGTCGACGGCAAAGGACTGCCAGGCGCGACGGGGTGGGTAAAGGACAACGGCCACGTCAAGATGCTGGGCATCAAACGGTATCCGACTACCGTGCTGGCCATTCCGCCAAAAGACTATGTACCCATTTCGTTTGGATTGATGGCAGAGGATCAACTGGAATCAACGCTTTTGTCGGCTGCGAAGGCGGCTAATTTAATCCCCGCTGACATGGTGAAAGACATAGACCCATTCACTCGTGGAGTGTTGACCTTGGATGACATGAAGGATGGCGCGTATGACGATCCAGGCAAGTTCGTGGATTACGTCAAAAACAAGCTGGACGGCAGGTACTAAATTGGGGGCGTGATGAAAACGAATGCGAAGAAAATTTCATGTGCGGTATTGATAGCGTTGATGGCTAATGTTCAAACGGCGGAATCCACCGGTCTACAGGACATGTGGAATAGCAACGTCACAGCTGGTGGTAGTTTCGATACAACGAATCGCAGCGGATGGACTGGTGGAAGTGCGATTATGCGCACCCCTATCGCATCAATTCAATTGTTCAATTTTTCTCCCCCACATGTTTCTGCTGGTTGCTCTGGCGCGGACATCTACATGGGCTCATTCTCGTACATCAACAAGGACCAGATTGTCTCCACACTAAAGGCAATCATGAACAATGCTCAGGGCTTGCTTTTCCAGTCTGCCATTGAGTTCATCAGCCCGATGATCTCGGGGCTGATGACAAAGTTCAATGACCTTGCAACGAAGCTGAACTCAATGCAGATGAATAGCTGCCAGATTGCGACATCAATGATGGGGCCAATTTCCAAGGCAGCCCAATCCTACGGAGAATCTTCTGCAACATGGTTGGCAAGCACCGGCGCTGTAGGAGATTGGCTAACAACAAAAACCAGCCCATCAGATATTACGGCGGCCACGGCGGCCACAAAAGAGAAGATTGATGCGTCTTCAGGAAATATTGTGTGGAAAGCCATTGTAAATTCCCAAGCCGATGCAAAGATAGATGCGTCAATGTTCCCCATTCCAGCTTCACCGAATGATGTTCAATATAAACGCGAATTACTAATGTCGTTTCTTGGAACTGTTGTTACAACAATTGGTAATTCAAGCAAAACCGACGCGACCGCAATAAACGATGTTACTTCGATTGAGCATGATTCGCAGATTGGCTTCCTGGATCTTCTTAAAGGGGGACAAGGGAAAAAGAAATTCGTCTGTGACTCAACTGATTTGGTTGAATGCAAGCTTAACGTAACAACTGCGGATCTCACTTTTGTTGATGCGCGCACATACGTTCGGGTGATGCTATTTGGAGATCCAGCATGGCTTGCGACAGGGGATTCAGTAGCGGCAAATAAAATGCTTGATGATCAGACAAATATGACGGCAACTGTTCTAGGGCAGCCGTTATCTGCCAACCCCCTATCTCTTGTCGCAATTGTTGCTGGCGCATCAACTGCAAATCAAGCCCTTGACCCCAATCAATCAAAATTCCTGGATGTCATGGGGAATAGTGTTGTTGGCCTGATCAGAGACATACATGGAGATGAGTACCGCAATATTCAATATTTGGCCGACAAACTCGAAAATCGGATGGTGCTTAGCACTGCAATACAATTTGCTGACGCGTTTTTCATGTCGATCAATGATTTCGCTATAGCAAAGCGGGTGGATGCGTCCGGGAATCCGATCGCCGGCAGCACTACTATTGCTGAATTGCCGCAACAAGTGCGTGATCGATTGGCGGCATTGCGAGTGGAGCAGAATATTTTGCTGACAGAATTTAATCAAACCTCTGACGATATGAGAAAGGCAAGAGAGTTTGTAGATGGAATTATCAGCAATAGAAATCGAGCAATCGATCATCAGCTTAATTAGTTTAAGCACTCATTAAGAGGAAATCATGTCAGTCGGACAAATCTATTCATTTGGCGAGATTGGCATGGTGACGCAGGCGTTGAACGCGGTTGCCATGATTTTCAATTCTTCCACATTTAGTGGTGGCTCACTAATTCTGCTTGCGTTTTTAATTGCTTTGATGTTTACGGTAATGCCAGCGGTGAGTGGTGGAAAGCCGAATTACATTGCTTTTTTGTCAGTGTTTTTAATTTATTTTGCCGGCATTCAGCCGAAAATGACGTTGAATATTGAAGACTACTATACCGGACAGGTGTCTAGTGTCGCTAATATCCCGTTAATAGTTGGTCTGCCGGCGAGCGTGGCATCCACCATTTCTTATGAGCTAAGTAAGCTTATTGAAACCACGATGTCCAGCCCTCAAACCAACACCTCATTTCGTGAGGGCGGCTTCTCCGATCCGCTCAAGCTGATTTATTCCTTGCGTCCTGGTAACAAGGGCGTTGCATCCGCAAATCCATATTTTTCTGCATCCCTTGAGTCTTTTATAAAAGACTGCGCAGTTTGGTCAACGTCTTGGGATAAACAAAAGGCGATGTCATCGCCTGCTCTTAGCACTTATTTGTTAGATTTTACTGCTCTACCCGTTGCTGGGTTAACGGTTTATTTTGATGCGGCAAACCAGCACGGCACAACGATGACGTGTCAAACATCCCAAGCCTACTTGAGTGGGATGGTGACGAGCTTGGGCTCCGGAACAAACCCCTTGGTTTCCGCTTCCGGTTTGGCAAACATTATCAAGGGCTCTGATGGTGAGCGTCCCGTCCCTGTGCCTGCGGGGATGGAGGTTACCAAGCTAACCAATGCGTTTAATGATGTGACAAACGGGCTGTTGACTGGACAGCAAGATGCTCAACAATTCATGGTGAACATGATTGCCATGCAACCACTGAAAGATGGCACTCAATGCGCGAATGCTGTCTCAGCTCAATACATCGGTTGCATAAAAGAAGCTCAGATATTTTCGGCGATGGAGCAGGCGCGTCTTGATCAGGCTGCTGGAGCATCTATCTTTGCCAAGACCGTTATTCCGATGATGAATATCGTCATGCTGTTGTTCTACTTGTTTTCACCTATTTTGCTGATCGCAGCAATGATGTTTTCTAGTAAATCTGTGCAGATAATTGGTGGTTATATTATGTTTGCTGTCTGGACTCAGTCTTGGCTGCCTACAGCAATGGTGATCAACTACATCATTAATATGCAAGCTGCCGATGCCTTGGCGCAAATCGCCAGCGGCGGTGTGACAATGATGAACGTGCATCAGTTCTACGGGACGATGGCCATTCAGATCGGCCTTGCTTCAGAGTTGTTCGCCATGACTCCAATGATCACCATGGCGCTGCTCTCCGGCTCAGCATACGGCTTGACACAGCTTTCAGGCGCGATGAACCAAAAAGATCATTTCGACGAGAAGGCTATGGCACCTGATGCCATAAGCAATGGGGCGGTGGTGAAGAATGGTAACGTGCTTGATGCAGAGAGTGCGGCCAGGATGGTGAATACATCAGGAACAATCGGTGATAGAAATCTCGTTCAATTAGGCAACTCAGGTGCTCAAAGTGGTGTGCATGAGACCATCAAAACTGATGCAGCAGCTTCCGCAGACGTTGGCCGAGCTACCGCTTTGTCGCATAAAGCAGACCAGGCAAGAAGTAAAGCTCAGGCCGTTGTTAATGGCGACTCTACTCAACGCGAGTGGACTAATGGCAAAGCTGAAAAAATCGCGCATTCGATTGAAACTTCAGACCAGGATGCATCAAGATCGCTAGAGTCTGTTTCAAGTACGACAATGAGTGACAAAAAATATACCCAATCACAAAGAAAATCGTTAGAGGGTTATGTTGCTGCGTCTGCAGGTACCCCAGGTATTTTTGAAGCCGCTGCCGGTGTTAAATTAGAGGCTGGAATTAAAGCTGCTACAGGTGTGAGTGATGACGAAGCGAGATCTATCGCCAAGAGCCTTCAGTCACAATATTCTACTGAAAATTCACACTTGAGAGCACTCACAAAAAAGGACTCTACCGGGCAGGAAACTTCGATCCAAAAGAGTTTAAAGTCTGCTGTTCAGCATTCTGACCAAGAGACCCTGCAAGAGACAACAGCAGCCAGCGTGTCGGCTGCAAATGAAGTTAAAGCAACTACAAAATATGCCGTAGGCAGTCACGCATCTTCATCAACCACAACTGATGTTGCTGCTGCCAAAATGACCGAAGACGAGCGTTTCCAAGCAATGGCGCATCTGACAAACTTTGCGACACAACCAAATTCTATTGGTGGCGCAGGCTTCAAGAGCACTAGTTCGTTTAATGACGCTGTTGAGCGTAAGTTGGCAGCTACACCATCCTCCTTCCGCAACCTGCCGGGCGCTCGCATGTCTTCCATGATGGATGTTCTATCTACAAGTGGTCAAAATGGCCTGGCTGAGGTAGGCAGGATTACAAGAGGCGCTTACGGCGGAGCTCCAATTGCCGCGCCTGAAATGACTGCTAATGAAACTAGCGAAGTGGCGGCCATAACAGCAACAGGAGAACAAGCTGCGAATGCTGCTCATCAAGTTACCGAGCAAGTGGGCGGAAAAGTCGAGCCTGCAAAACATATCGGCCCAGTTCAGAAATTCAAAGAAAGTAAACATGACAGCACCATTAAAGGTACAAAAGATAATATCGCTTCAGATTTGAAGGATGGAAGGCCAAGGCAGGTGTCGAGTGTTGATGTGGCTCCGGTATCAGCTGCGATTTACACGAAAGAAAACGACGACTTCCATCAAGGTGTTCAAGCTATCGAAGCAAAGGCCGGGACACAAAGCGTTATCGCGCGCGGAGCGGCCGGAGCCGGAACTGCTATAGCACGCCCATTCTCTGATAGTGAACAGAGCGCCAGGGAAGGGCAGAGCTTTGCCACCGGAGCAATCGCCGCCACGCTTGGTGGAGACGAAAATGCCGCCGGATTGGACGGCAATAATCTTGGCGGTCACAGCTCACTTACTCCGAATACGCCTTCAAGTGAAGTGGATGTCGACCCAAGAAAGAGCGAGAAAAAACAACCTTTCGTTTCTACCGCATTCGATTCATACGGTGTGGCTCTGGATTACAGTGCGCCAGCTAAAGTCTTGCGCGGAGAATCTCCTCTTGATGCAGAAACTTATAGCGGTCAACCGACTCCGGAAAAAATTGAGTCTGCATCCGCACATGGAACTACCGAGAAAAAATTCAATATTGTTGATCAGAAAATTAACAAGGATCGCACTTTGCATCGAGGACCAAAGAGGCCAGGAAAAAAGGCAGGAAGCTAATAATCATCGAGGTGTATCCTAGTAGGATCGGTGCCTCGTAGGTCTACTATGCTGCGACGATCTACAATGCTGGGATCCTTGTGACAAGGCTTTTTTGAGCCGATCGATTGGATAGCCTTAAAAAGTAGATATGCAGCAGATACCGCAGCCATCAACAAGGCTAGATTCGAGATAAGGTGACTCATTTTGCGGCCACCTTATCAGTCCAAGAGAACTGGTCAAGAAAGCCATCAGCCTCTTGCTTGCGAGCTGCAGCAGGGTGCGCAGCATCCCATTCCTTTTGATGAGTTTCAGCTCGTTTAGAAACGAGGCACATCCACACATCAGTGGCAGAACCACATTCACTTGCTGGTGCCTTGGACGCAATTTTTTGATTTCCAACCAAGGCGAAAGATGGGGCGGAACCATCCTTGTGATTCAATAGAACCAGAGTCCCTATGCTGGTAGCCAGAACAGCCACCGCGATTAATTTTGTATTCATTTTGTTTATCATTGCTGCTCCTCTACATGTTTTCTTTTGTCTCTACCACCATTGCGGCAGGTAATCCAATCTCGATGTGTCCATTCTGCATACTTTTTTCGATTAGACAAACGATTTTTGCAGTCGGGAAGGCCGGGAAGAGGCAACAGAGCCAGCTTGCGGACTCTGAATTCTTTTTTTACGAAGGGTATTACTCATTATCCATTAGCTATTACCCATTTCGGAATTGAGCGGTTTAATCCAGCAAAGACAAGGAATTCTCACTTAACTGCGTGCCGTGCTGGTGACAAACGACCAAGCTTTTGGTCAGGTAGCTGATCTGCGTGTTGAAGACTAGACAGTAGACGCTTAACGAAATACACGCGGCGAACTGCACCCCCAACTGTTTGCCAAGGACGCTTACCGGCATGCGTTCACTGTCGACTAATAACTCATCTGATCACTACAAGGCTAACCCGCTCACGCAACTCTTTGCCCGCTTTAAAATGCGGCACATATTTGGCAGGCACTTTCACTTTGTTGCCGTTCTTGGGATTTCGCCCCTGGCGCGGCGGACGGTAATTCAAGCCAAAACTCCCAAAGCCGCGAATCTCGATACGCCCCCCGCGCGATAGCGTGGCGGACATGGCATCCAGAATCACCTTAACGGCATGTTCAGCGTCCTTGGCAAACAGTTGGGGGTGCAGTTCGGCTAGGCGCGTAATGAGGTCTGATCGATTCATGCTGGAATAGTTGCTTGGCCAACGGCTGACTAATAGTTAAATCCAGCTTGGCGCTCAATTCTACCGGAATTTGTTTGTGCCGCGCTTGGCATAACGCTCGTTGGATATCCACATAAGTGTCGGAAGCCGCCAGTCACGCTGCATTGAGATCAACGACTGCTATGCAAAAGCGGCCATTCAATGCGACCTGTAAATCGTTTGTATTTCTGTTTTACTGAATGAAATTGTCATGATGAAAACGGTTGTTCCATCAACCGTTCTCTGAACATGCGGAGCCGGTAACAGCTCGGTGTGAAGCTCTGAGGATAATGTAACCGCCGATGAACTCGGTACTGCGGTTTACAACCATTAAAACTAGTAGATTTCTGTCCAGACTATCGGAGTTATATTAACCACCGAAGTTGATATTTCTACTCAGCCAATAAGTCCATCAGCTTTTGTCCCAATGCGATTGCAATGGTCTCCATGTTATCCACTGAGATATTCCGCTCACCCCGTTCCACTGAACCGATGTACGTCCGATGCAGCCCACATTGATCTGCAAATGCTTCCTGCGAAATACCGATTTCGTTTCGTGCTTTCCTCATATTGGCTGCAAACCTCAGGCGTGCTGATTTCTGCGTGTTTTTCTTCGTTTTCATAGTGGCAAAAGATTGCCATCTTGACGACTTTGATGCGACAGACTATAAGTAGCATCTGGAAGTCACTTAAAACGAGGAAATCATGTCGAAGACTCAAATACAGCAGAAAAACACAACCAACCCACTGATTGCCAAATTGCTTGAATACGGAGAGAAGCAACGCCTTTCAACCGATGAGATGGCTGAGAAACTAGGTTTATCCGCAATCTATCTTGACGCCTTGATTCAAAGTAAGCGTGATGTCCACCAATTGCCTATCGACAAGATCCGTTGCATATCCTCTATGCTGAATATGTCATGCCTTGCTGCGCTACTGTTGGCCGGTAGCCTGAGCGAGGAAGACATGATTGAGCAATTCGCTTAACTATTAGCGATGGAATTAACACCAGCCGCCAACACATTCCAACGAAATTCTTTTAGTGATGTGCACGTACCAGCCAAATACGACTAACCCACCAGACTAATATCAAATTACGTTAGCTTTCTGCTGGATTACTCGGCATCTCATCAGTAAATCCTCGAAGGACTCGGCGTCATCGAGGAACAAGCCGTCATCGATCATACGTTGATAGTCGGCAGCTAATTTGATCAGCGCGTCGTCATCAGGTACGAGTTGGAGCCCGCCGGAGACGGCGGCGTGATAATCGATGACATCGCCGCGCGTGTTCTTCTCCGCAAAAAACATACTCTTGTGATCGGCAACCTCTTTGGCGAGTGCTTTGTCCGCGATGGCTGCTTCTGCGAAGCCTGCAGCATCAAGTCTAGTTATGTCATGCCAATGACGAGCAAAATGGTCACCGCCACGGAATGCGCCTTGAGCGCAAAAGACGTGAATCGCCGTGGCCTTCTCCCAAAAGGTTCGCTCGGCGCGCATGACCAGCGGTGTTGCGGTGGGAAATTCTACCGCCTGCAGGTGTATGGCCGCATCACAGCGGATGGTGCGTAACTCACTGGGCTCACCGGTGGAGCGGGCACCGAACTCCAACATGACGGTGGGCGGAACATAGCCCGTACCGCTGACCAACGGTACGTAGTCGATGAACACTTTGTCGCCCTCGGCCCGCACTGCTGCTGGTAATCCTTGCTGCTCAAGGTGTTGCGTTAGTCGGGGCACGATCTTGGCAGTCACCCAGTCAGACAGGCGCACACGTATCTCCTTGCTCCACTTCTTTTCCTGGCTCTTGTTGGCCGGCAGTGGTGCATCTGCATCGCCAACCAGATCGCCTGCGATGGCGCGGATGTCGTAGGTCAGATCCACGTCTTCAGAGAAGCGACGGATGACGCCATAGGCCTTCGACAATGATGTACCGCCCTTGAAAACAAGATGCTCAGCGTAGGGGCCGGTAAAGAGGTGCTGCAGAGACCAGACCACCCAGATGTCTTTTTCCAGTAGGTGGGGCATGAGGCCGGATGTGTTGGCTACCGCGTTTAGCGCGTCCAGACGTTCTGCAGCGGAGAGATGAAAGAACTCAGTCATGAGTTACCAATGCACTGATCTCTTGGGCCATCCAAGTCGGCAGGCGCGAACGCGCTGATGCAACCTTTTCCAGTTCAGACGGCGGCAGTTTAGAGCGCAGCTTCAGGATCGCTTCGCCGGCTTTTTCCGGACCCAGCCAAGCCAGTGCCCGCACTACGTCGCCGGCAGCCAAGCCAGGGAAGATCAACTGCCAGATCGGCGCATGCCGGAATTCGACCGTTTGTGCGCCCAGTTTCAAGTGGCGACTGCGACCGGAAGTGAGATAGACCGCCCGCATCGGCACCTGCGTGGTCAGGCCTAGCGTGTTGGCGGCAGCAGCGCCGTGAGACACGATAGTTTCCCCCCGTTGGTTCGCTAGACCTTCGACCATTTTGACGGTCGAAGGCGCACGGGTTCCAAAGCGGCTCTCGACAGGCAGCGCATAGATGCCGCGACCAACTCTCAGCAGAACGCCGCGCCGCACAAGGCGGGATAGCACTTGATCAACTGCCGCTCTGCTGCCTAGATGCAACAACTCTTTGGCAACCAAAGGAGTGCCCTCCGGCAATCCGGTAGCGTGCTCCAAGACTTGTTTGGTGAGAGTTTGCATGGTGATACCTCTTTTATCTGGTAGAATTATGATCATATTTCTGACACTTTGCAAGATTTATTAATTAATTATGAACGCAGGGGGTGTTTAAGGTGGCGTGTGAAATTGGCGCTTACTATTGTGTGCTATACATGTATCATTCTGGGGTGGGTGTTTCTTAAGGCAGAAGGCCAAGTGAGAAAATTTATCTGCGCGACTTTTGCGCGACTCTTACCGCATTTATAGGCACTAATTGACACTGAACTAGTTATGGAAGTTGGCAACCTATTGATATATATAGACGTAGAAAAGTTATGGCAGGCTACGAACCAAGGGGTCGGGCGTTCGAATCGCTCCGGGCGCACCATCAATTCAAGGAGTTAGGCTAAAAGTCTAGCTCCTTTTTCTTTTTCGATGGGGACTTTTGGGTGACTTTTCTCACCAAGCTGTTCCCGCCGAATCATTGCAAGGCTACGATTGACCCGACTGCCTTCGTCCGTGATGCGGTTTAACGCCGCCACAAGCTCATCAATCTGAACTACCGAGTAATGAGCTGTCATATCTTGTTGGGGATGCCACAAATGTCTGTTCGGTCAGGCCCATGTCAGCATATTAATATATCTTGGCCCGGAAACGTCTTAACTGTTTTCTACAAATAGTCTGACTTACACTCGGACGAGCTGCTCTACCGGAGGCAAGGTGAACTACAAAAAATATCTCGATACGTATTACCAATCTGTAGCGCTGGTTTGGAAGCTGGATCCGAATAGACGAGAAGCCCGAGTTTTGCGCTATATTGCAAAGGGGTTGCTTCATCCCGTCGCATCAATAAATTGGTTGTCAACTCTCAAAGAAGTGCCTCAGCTTAGTCTCTGGTTTCGCAGCAATCCACGTTTATTACTCAAGCCTAGTCGACACTACATCAGCCGGAACTATAACTTCGGCTTGCGAGCCCAGATAATTCTCAACCATTACACAATACTAATTGGATTGCTATCTCGACCGTCTTACGAAGCGCTGTCGCAAGGAACCACTCATTTATTGGCGACCATAGTCGGTAAAAAAGGGGGGCACTATCAAATCACGCTTAGGAAAACCGACAAATTTGATCGCGAAGGGGAATTGGTTCTTGGATTGAAGGATTGCACTCAAGACCGTCATGTGTTCTGGTTTGTGTTCTCTTTAACTCGTTACGAGGATCAAGCCGGGATCGAAATAGGTTGTATTCAGGGGCCGAGGAGTGGCGACGCTCGCGAACTGATCAAACGTGCCACCAAAGAGCTATATGGCATCAGGCCCCGAAATTTATTGGCCGATGCATTGTATGAGTTAGCCACAGCTTGGGGTCTTTCCAAGTACTTTGGTGTTTGCAACAGAAGTCGGGTTTATAACGGTTATCAGACCCATGCGGATTATGACGCCTTTTGGATGGAGCTTGGTGGCATCCTTGACAGGGATGGAATGTTTCGATTGCCGACCAAGCTGTTTCATCATCAGTTATCTGAAGTTCCAAGTCATCATCGGTCAGAGTATGGGCGACGAATAAAGTTGAGGGGGATACTCAGCAAGCAAATAATTATGGCGGCAAAGACATTGGGATTTCCAGCGGAGGAAATTCGCGTAAGCGCCCTAAACAACCGTTTGTTCCAGAAAGTTAATTAGTGCAATAAAACTTCGGCTTGCCAGTGTCCAGATTTATCTCTTTGAGCGCACGAATAAATCAATGGGTTGGATCAGAAATGGTCTAATCCATTTTTCTTTCGATGGGGACTTTTTTCTCCAAGGTTCTGTGTTGATTACTCAGAGAAAGCTCCAGAACTAATTCTTCCGGTCAATTTCTTTGAAATGATCGGCAGGAATTTGCAACTAAGTTCATGCTGTTACTTCGCGCATTGTCCGAAGAAGAAATCCCCTAAAATCGCAGCCCAATGCTCAAGCGGGTCTGATCCTCGTTGGTGAAATTGACTTTCCGGTCCTGCGCTATCCGGAAAAAGATATCCCGGTAGTCGTAGGTCACTGAAAGTGCTTTGCCGGACACTGATTCGGCATCGGCAGTTGCGCGACCATGCTTGCTCGATAAATCCACCGTCCACCGCTGATGGTCGTCTGGCAACATGCGCCAGACTACGTGAGTAACTATCTGACCGGTGTGGAGACGGTTGTCCTTGACGGCAAATAACGAAAGGGTTGATTTAGGCAGCAGGCGTGTCCCGAGCCCATAGACGACGGAATCGTTCGGGTCAAAATTGAGGTTGTAGTAGTCCCGCGTGTTGGTGCGCCCGAAGCCGAGCAGAGCATAGATCGAGTCACCGATCTGGACGTTGATGGAACCACCGGCGAAACCGTGAGAAGCCAATTGCAATGAGGGTACCAACTGGCCGGAGGGAATTTGCGCCGTATATTCGTAGCCGGTGCGGGTCTGCTCAAACTCGCTGTCGCGCCGGTAGTGGCCTAGCCAAACGGCATGTGGGCCATGATTCGCACGCAGATTGAGATCGGTCGCATCCTTTTCGTGAGTGGTGACATAGTAGGAGGGTGTGAGCTTGAAAGCCCAGGCGTCGGCCGCTACAGCCTCAACCTCACCCTGAGTTGCAGTATCTGCATACACCCCAGATATTCCTAACAGCGTTCCATACACTCCAGCCCCGACGACGTTCTTCAATTTACCAATGAGCACTGCTTTCTCCGATTTATTTGCCGCGAGTAAATCGCACTACCTCCGTCGTTCCGCATAGATGGGCTTCATGCGATATTTGATACGCAGGATTACTTTGCTGCTGCGGCAGCGGCCATCTCGCACTTACTTACTTTCTTTCAAACTCCGCCGACGTCGATTACATGCTCATATCAAGCTAGACGCAATATTAATAGTCAAAGCCACCAAAGTGGTATTGAAAAAGAATGCCAGGACGCAGTGTACTAGCCCTGTTCGACGCATCGCCCTGCTAGTGAAACTTACGTCAGCCGTCTGACCGGAGGCTCCTATCACGCAGGCAAAATAAAGAAAATCGCTATAGTCTGGCGCAGTCGCATTGGGGAATTCCAGCCCACCTGGACTGCCGCATTCTTTCGCGGCATAGAATTCATGCGCATAGTGCAGCGCAAACATCACCTGGGTAAATGCCCATGAAGACAGGATAGTCAGCACAGCGAGGGCGATGTGCGCATACCGAAGCATGCCGTGCATATCCTTGACCACGGCAAGTACTGCAACGATTGCGCCGAGAGACACAATGGCAGCGACGATCACCATCCCCAGAACGACAAATTTCCCATCATCTTGCTCTATGGCGCGGGCACGCATTTTTTCACGGGATGTCCAGAACATCATGCGAGCCGCCAACATCAAATAAAGCCACGCTCCGACATTCCAGCCGACAATCGCACGCGTAATTTCGTGCAATGCCAAAGACTTTGGTAATAAGAACACAACCAGCACTCCGACCAGAATCGAGCTGAATAGTCTCGGTCGTGAAAGAACAAGACGCATGAAAGCTGGACGGTGGGGTGAATCAGGAATATCGGTCATGTGATGGTAATTATGTGGTTAATTGTACTGATTGCAGCAATCCCCTAAACTTGAAGAAATATCTAGCTCGGTAAAAAAGTTACTCGTATCAATGCCCCTCTCAAGTTCGGTCCTTTTTCAATCGCGATTGATGCTTTATGGCTATAGGCGATTTCACGCACGATGGCCAAGCCAAGCCCGCATCCATCAACGCCGGTTGTGTCGAGCCTGTAAAAACGCTCGAATATCCGTTCATGTTCATCTATTGGGATTCCCGGCCCGCTATCTTCAACTTCCCAATTTACCTGATTGGTGGAGCTGCCACAGCGGACGGTAACGACGCCTCCATAGGGTGTATAACGAATGGCATTATCAATCAGGTTGTTGGCTAATTCTTCCAGCCAAACCGGGTCTCCCATCACCTTGGCCGGGCTCAGTTCAAAACCGAGATCGATGCTTCGCTGCCTTGCCAACGGCATCCAGCGCTCCGCAGCATCTCTAGTTAATTCGGCGAGATCGACTATCTTCGGCGTAAGCATCTGTTGTTGCTCAAGACGGCTCAATGTCAAAAGCTGGTGCGCCAAGTGAGTAATCCTGCGCGTTCCCGCAACGATTTTTTCAAGGTATTCGCTTGGGTCGGAAGAGCGTAGCGCCATCTCTGCTTCGGCTTGTAGTGCCGCGATCGGCGTGCGCAACTGGTGTGATGCATCTGCGACAAAATGCCGTTTTGCATCAAGCGCTGCGGAGAGGCGCACCAGCAATTCATTTACCTCTGAAAATATGGGATAAATTTCTTCCGGGATATCTTTCAAGGATAGCTGGCTTAAATCAGTATGGGTTCGCCGCACCAGCTCTTCCCGCAGGGGCTGTATGGACGCAAGTCCATGACGGACACTTCTGCGTATCATGAAGATGGCCGCGATAATCAACAGCACTTCCGGTACCAGCATGGCCAATAAAATTTCACTTACCAGTCGGTCGCGTTTCAATTTTGTTTCGGCAGAGAGAACGGTAAAGGGGAGTCCTTTAAGTTCATGGGGCAAGGCTGCAACACGCACCGGCTTTCCATTGAACCAGCCGTCGTAATAGGGATTTTCATTTTCAAACGGCTGGGCGGGGCGCGGCAGGCCGGTATCACCTGCTATCGTTTCCCCATTAGCATCCACAACCTCATAAAAGATTTGGTCGTAAGTGTCGGTAAGCAGAATTTCTTTAGCGACTTCGGGTAATTGCAGGTGCAAGCGTCCCTCAACAACCTCAACATGAGCGGCAATGGCCAAGGCGGAGTCCATTAATGCGCGATCATAAGCCACTGTCGCTGCCTGGTGTGCAACAAAATATGCAACGCCCCCTCCGGAAACAAGGATTGCTACCATCAGCGGCAGCAAGCCTTGCAGCAGTTTTCGGGCAAGGCTAAGTTTCCTAATCCTCATCGGTTCCCAAGCTGTAGCCGAGACCACGCACCGTGCGAATAATCACCCCAGATCCTTCCAGTTTTGTGCGTAGTCTTGAAATAACCTTTTCCACTGCGTTTACCGAATTTATATCGTCTTGCCAACCATAAAGCGCTTGTAATAGTTGTTCCTTGGTGACGATGCGGCGAGCGCGGATAGTGATGTATTCCAGTGCTGCCAGTTCCTTGGAACTTAATTCGAGTGGCCTGTCACCCACCAGGGCACGATGACCGACAGTATCGAGACGCAAAGCACTGATGCTTATTTCAGGGTCTGCAATGCCATGACTACGACGTATAAGGGAGCGGATACGCGCTTCCAGTTCGTTCAGCGCAATGGGTTTGACCACATAGTCGTCCGCACCCAAATCAAGAAGGCGGACACGTTCATCCACCGCATCGCGGGCTGACAATATGAGAACCGGCACATGCTTGCCAGATGCACGTAGACGGCGCAGCACGTCTGCGCCGTCTGCATCCGGCAGGCCGAGATCCAGCAGCACAACATCATAACTATGGCCTAGCAGCCAGGTATCTGCTTCGCGCTTATTCTGAGCCCAATCGATCACATAGCCCACTTGCTGGAGCGCGCGACATATTACGTCAGCCAAGGGATGGTTGTCTTCAACTAACAACAGGCGCATGTGTGGTCAGGAAATGGTCAGCTAGAGTGTCCATGATACCAACTTCGATTATGGAACGGTACAAACCCTAAACGAAGCCAACCCTATTTATTAATTGTGATTCCCTTAGTGTCTATCGCCCCAAAAAGTTCTGCGCCCACCAACAAATTTTCCTTAGTCTCGCTGTTGATTTTAGCAGCGCTGGCAGGCTGTGCTGTAGGCCCCGATTTCAAACGTCCGCCTGCACCTACCACTAACGGTTATGCGCCTACTGGCCTTATATCAGAGGCAACCGCATCAGCACCCGTGATAGCCGGAGAATCGCAACGATTTAACCCGACAGCGGATATTCCATTTGATTGGTGGACGCTGTTTCAGTCGCCGCAAATTAACTCTTTGATCAATCGCGCCTTCAAGGCCAATCCCAACATAGAGTCAGCTCAAGCCGCCTTGCATCAGGCGCAGGAATATGCGGCAGCCCAGGAAGGTTTTTTCTATCCTACTGTCGGCGCCAGTTATTCGCAATCGCGCAATAAATTGGCGGGCAACATGGGCAGCAGCGCTCCCGGCATACAGGGTAATGGCGAAATGATTCAAGCTCCCCCTGGCCCTGCGAGTCCGGTCTATTACAATTTTCATGTTGCGCAATTGACCGTTGGCTATGTGCCGGATGTGTTTGGTCTCAATCGCAGGCAAGTGGAATCTGCACAAGCACAAGTGAATGCGCAAAAGTTGCAACTGGAGGCGACCTATATCACCCTGGCATCCAATGTGGTCGCTGCGGCCATACAGGAAGCATCATTGCGTGCCCAGCTTGCGGCGATGGAAAAAATCGTCGATAGCAACAAGGAAACACTGGTCATTTTGCGCAACCAGTTCAGGCTGGGCTACGTGTCCGGCATGGAAGTCGCAGCACAGGAGTCCACGCTGGCTCAGGCCGAGCAAACGGTGATCCCATTGCGCAAACAGATGGAGCTGACGCGTGATCTGATACGTGCTCTGGCGGGCAATTTGCCCAATGAAGATGTGGAAGAAAAATTTGAACTCGCCGCGTTGCATTTGCCGCAAGAGTTGCCGCTCAGCCTGCCCTCAAAAATTGTCGAGCAACGCCCGGATGTGCGTGCCGCCGAAGAACAATTGCATTTTGCCAGCGCCCAGGCCGGGGTTGCCATCGCCAACACCTTGCCGCAATTTGCTGTTAGCGGTGCTATCGGCGGCATGGCTTCCAATCCGGGCTGGATGTTCCGCAGCGGCGGCGGTTTCTTTGATTTAACCGCCAATGTCGCATACACGATATTTGACGGCGGTACCTTGCGCGCCAGGTCGCGCGCCGCGCAACAGGCATTGATCCAGGCTGGCGCACAGTATCGCAGTACTGTGATTACCGCTTTGCAGAATGTGGCGGATACGCTGCATATCATCCAGTCGGACGCCGACGCACTCAAGGCGGCTGACACATCCGAACGAGCCGCGCAGAACGCAGCCGTCATCACCCGCAAGCAATATGAGGTGGGTTACGTCAATTATCAGACGCTGCTCGCCGCCGAGCAAACATATCAACTTGCCGTCATCAACCTCATTCAGGCGCAGACCAATCGCCTCGGTGACACGGCGGCACTTTATCAGGCGCTGGGCGGCGGCTGGTGGAACCATGCAACAGCAAATCAGGATAAGGCAACGCCCGCATCACTGGCACAAGGAGAATCTGCTCGATGATTAAAACGAATTACGCTATCGCTCTTTTTATAGCTGCCGCCATGCTGGCGGCCTGTAGCAAGGCACCCGTCCCGACACCCACCGAAGAGCCCACTGTTTCGGGTACTACCTTTCGTTTCCCCGCAGGATCACCGACGATCCAACGTTTGCTCACCGCGCAGGTAACGTCGGCGCAAGAGAGCGTGCTCAGCCTGCCCGCACGTATCGTCTGGGACGAAGACCACACCAGCCGCATCACGTCACCTGTAGCGGGGCGCATAGACCATATTCTGGTGCAAACAGGAACTGAAGTGAAAGCTAATCAGCCATTGGCGTATTTAAACTCGTCTGAACTAGGCAGCGCACAGTCGGATTCGACTCGCGCGCAGGCCGAACTGGCACAGGCCGAACGCAATCTGGCGCGCACTAAAGAGTTGTATGCCGTCAGCGGGGTTGCGGGCAAAGACCTCGAACAGGCACAGCTCGATTTTGCGCGCGCCCGCACCGAGGCCGAACGCACGGCTTTGCGGCTCAAATCGTTGGGCGTAGACAGCACGGTTGATCAACGCTATGCACTGCGCAGCCCGATAGCCGGTGTGGTGGTAGAGCGCAACACCAACCCCGGTATGGAATGGCGGCCCGATCAGCCCGGCGCGCCGCTGTTCGTGGTGAGCGATCCCACTTATCTGTGGTGCTGGATCGATGCGCCCGAGCGTGTGTTGGGTATGCTGCACTCGGGCATGAGAGTGACATTGCGCGCCAGTGCATTGCCCAAGGAAACTTTCAAGGCGCAGATTGATGATATCGAAGACGCGCTTGATCCCGTCAGCCGCACGATGAAAGTGCGCGCCAAGCTGCGCAACCCAGAGCGGCATTTAAAAGGTGAAATGTATGTGACCGCCGAATTGACCAGCCAGGCTCGCGGCGCATTGGATGTGCCAGCCAACGCGGTGTTTTTGAACAATGACGAGCAGCAGGTATTCATCAAGACCGCCGAGGGACAATATACCCGCAAGACTATCGTTCCGGTGGCCGTCAACCAGCAGTGGGTGTCGATCGAAAATGGATTGAACAAGGGCGACGAGGTCGTGGTGGACGGTGGGCTTTATCTGGAAAAATTGCTCGAAGAAAATTCTCCCTCCGTAGCAAGTGCAATGCCTTCCGCACCCGCCGACAAACCGTCTGCCAAGTAAACGGGAGCGGCCAACGTGATCAACCGCATCGTCCGCTTTGCCCTGACCCAGCCTTTGTTTGTCGTGCTGGGCACGGTGTTCTTCATTTTGGGTGGCATCCTCGCCTTCAAGAATTTGCCCATCGAGGCGTTTCCCGACGTGTCTGATATACAGGTCAATGTGGTCGCGCTTTATCCGGGCCATGCCGCCGAGGAAGTGGAAAAACAGGTCACGATCCCGATCGAAGTGGCCATGTCGGGCATGCCGAACACGGTGCGCATGTTCACCCATACCCAGTTCGGTTTGTCGTTCATGATGATCACGTTCAACGACAAGACCAACGACAAGGAGGCGCGACAACTGGTGTTTGAGCGCCTGCGCGGCATCGACCTGCCGCCCGGCGTGGAACCCGATGTGGAGCCGCTATCCACTTCCATCGGCGAAATTTTCCGCTTCCGTGTTCAGGGCGACCACATGAATTCGCGCCAGCTGCGTGAGACCGAGGAATGGGTGGTCGAGAAGGCGCTCAAGAAAGTGCCGGGCGTGGCCGATGTCGTGTCGATGGGCGGCGCGATCAAGCAATATGAGGTACATCCGGATCTGGCGCGCATGCGCGACGCCAAACTCACGCTGAGCCAGTTGTTCGGAGCACTGTCGCGCGCGAATGCGAATGCGGGCGGCGGCGCGGTGGAGCAAGGCCGCCAGCAATTTCTGGTTCGCTCGCTGGGATTGTTCAACACCTCGGCGGACATCGAGCGGGTCGTGGTGGGCGACAACGGCAAGGGCGTGCCGATACTGGTGCGCGATGTGGCGAGCGTGAGCGTGGCCAATGCGCCGGTACAGGGGCTGGTGGGGCAGGATAATGCCGACGACATCGTCAATGGACTGGTGCTGATGCGCAAGGGAGATAACCCTTCCGAGGTGCTCAAAGGCATCAAGCAGACGGTGGCCGAATTGAATGCTCACGGGCTGCCGGTGGGCGTGCAGCTGAAACCCTATTACGACCGGCAATGGCTGATCGACAAGACGCTGCACACGGTGTTCGGCAACCTGCTGGAGGGCGCGCTGCTGGTCGCCACCATTTTGCTGTTGTTCCTGGGCAACCTGCGCGCCGCGTTAATCGTGGCGAGCATCATTCCGCTGGCCGTATTGTCCACCTTCATCGGCCTCACTTTCCTCGGCATGCCGGCCAATTTGCTGTCGCTGGGTGCGATGGACTTCGGCATCATCGTCGACGGCGCGGTGATCGTCGTGGAAAACGTGTTCCTGCGGCTAGGCAGTTTGAGTGACGCGGCACAGCAGGATGCCAGACAACGCATGCGCACCATTTACGATGCCGTGATCGAGGTCGGTCGCCCGACTTTATTTTCGATGCTGGTGATCATCGCGGCGCACATTCCCATCTTCACGCTGCAACGCGCCGAGGGACGCATCTTCGCCCCGATGGCGTTTTCGGTCACCTCGGCATTGATCGGTTCGCTGATTCTGTCGCTGACTCTGGTGCCGTTGCTGTGCCTGTGGTTGTTGCGCGACCGCATCCCGCATCACGATAACCGTTTGCTGTTGTGGTTCAAGCGCCTCTACGAACCGGCTTTCAAATGGGCGATAGCCCGCCCCGGCAAGGTGATGAGTGTGGCGCTAATTTTATTGGTGGCGGCACTGGCGCTGGGCAGCCAACTCGGCACAGAGTTTTTGCCCGAACTCGACGAGGGATCGATCTGGGTCAACGTGTCACTGCCCCCGTCGGTTTCGCAATCCGAAGCGCAACTGGCCGCGCGCCGCATACGGGAAGCCTTGCGCAGCGTGCCCGAGGTCAACACCGTGATCTCCAAATTCGGCCGCCCCGATGACGGGACCGATCCGAAGATATTTAACTCAGGCGAGTTTTTCGTCGAACTCAAGCCCGAATCAACATGGCGTTCTGGCTTGGACAAGGCGCACATCATCGAGCAGATGGATCAGGCGGTTTCGGTATTGCCGGGCATCGAGACTTCATTCTCGCAGCCGATACGCGACAACGTGCTCGAAAGCATTTCGCAAATTGACGGGCAAATTGTCATCAAGGTTCATGGCGATGATTTGACACAACTGCGCTCCATCGGGCGCTCTGTCGTCGCACAAATTACCGGTGTGCCCGGCGTCTCAAGGGCATACATCGACCGAGACGGCGAGTTGCCGCAGCAGGTCATCGATATAGACCGTGATGCAGCAGCCCGTTATGGCATCAACATCGGCGACATTCAGGATTCGGTGGAAGCTGCGCTGGCCGGCAAGGCCACGACCGAGTTATGGGAAGGCGAACGGCATTTTTCCGTGGTTGTACGCTTGGGCGAGCCACAACGTGCGCTCGACAAGCTGGGTAGCCTGCTGATTGCCGCACCCAGCGGCGCGCAGATTCCTCTCAGCGAACTCGCCCATTTCAAGCAAACCCTCGGTGCGCTGGACATCGCGCGTGAGAATGGGCAGCGCGTGGTTTCAATCGGTATTTTCATTCAAGGGCGCGACATGGGCAGCGTCGTGGCCGACATGAAAGCGCGGGTCGGGTCGAATGTCAAAATCCCAAACGATGTAACGTTGAGCTGGTCGGGTGAATTCGAGAACCAGGAGCGCGCCATGGCCCGGCTGGCCGTGGTAGTACCGCTATCGATCCTGCTGATCTTTGTATTGCTGTTCGACGCCTTCGGCTCCTTCAGGAGCGCATTGCTGATCGTGGCAAACATCCCTTTTGCGCTGATAGGCGGCATTGTGGCGCTATTTGTCACGGGCATACCCTTATCAGTCTCCGCTGCCATCGGCTTCATTGCCTTGTTCGGCCAGGCGGTGCTCAACGGTGTCGTGATGGTGTCGGTATTCAACCAGTTGATTGAGGCGGGACGAAGCCCCGAGCAGGCAGTGCATGAAGGCGCGATGTCGCGTTTGCGTACCGTGCTGATGACCGGATTGCTGGCGATGTTCGGCCTGCTGCCCATGGCGCTGTCACACAGCATCGGCGCGGAAACCCAGCGACCACTCGCCGTAGTGGTTATCGGCGGTTTGATTAGCGCCACATTACTGACCCTGCTGGTGCTGCCCTCGGCATATTTGTGGGTCGTAAAGCGATATGGAGCACTAAAAAGCTCTGCTCATGATCGCGAATTAAGTCTGGACTAGGGAACACTTTATTCTGATATCACGTTATGGAGAGGGGGCATATGAACCTTCCGCAATTGGTTAGTTTTAAATTCTTATCTTGCACAAGAATGGGATGCAAAGGATAGCCGATATTTCTTATGGCAATGTTTGTGGCTGGTTGTAGCCATGACTTCGTGCTGCGCAAACCGGACGGGGCTATCATCGGTCTTGGTACGATAGATTTCAGCATAGGCAATTCTGCTGGCGCTGTTGTGCTTAAAATTAATTGAACCATATACCGCGGCTCATGGGAGTCGCGCAAGGTGGACGAAAGTCGTTCCATTGCCGCCAACTATGGCATTAATAGCAGAAAGTATCAGGCATACTCTCTTGGCAATGGCAATTATTTGCGGGAAGGGCATGCCACTCTTCATGCCGACCAAGGGGAAATATTAAAGTGCGAATTCTCGTATCGTGGCGTAAATGGCCGTGGCAGCTGCGACTCTGGAACGGAGAAGTTCGATATCGTCATTACCGAACTAGGCCAAACGGCCGAGGATGGAACAAAGTAATCAAATTCGTTGAGTAATCAAAAAATACTTTAGGAGGGTTCCCAAAATTAGCGCAGAAACAAACAAGCACATAACTATGCAAAAAGTTGCTGCTTCCAGTGCCTGTTGTTTTATTTTAAGCACATCGTGGTCTGCTGATGCGATTGCGGCTCCAGAAGAAGTGCAGGTCTATCTTGACGATTTTGCGGAAGTTGGGAAACCCGGCCTTGATCTGCATACCAATTATGTGCCGTCCGGCCAACAGTCAACAGATCATCAATTCCGTGTCACACCTGAGTTTAGTTATGGCATCAATACCAATTGGGAGGTGGCCGCATACTGGCTGACTGTCAAGGATCCAGGCGGATCACCTCAAACGGATGGCATGAAGCTTCGCACCAGATGGCGACCCAAAGCACCTTCAGCAGATTCACCTTTTTATTGGGCGGT